>URKI01000038.1 GCA_900548505.1 uncultured Oscillibacter sp.
CGCAGGCCGCGATGGCGTCGAGCTCGTAGTTGAAGCCGGTGTTGGCGGTGTTGGAAGCCACGCGGGCGCCCTCGATGAAGCCGGTGACGGCGTACATGGCGCCGGCCAGGGCAAAGACCATGATGTTGGTGGCGAACACGTTGACGCCGGAAACGCGGGCAGCCTCTTCATTGGCGCCCAGGGCGAACATGTTCTTGCCGAAGGTGGTCTTATTCCAGATGAACCACATGACGGCGGTGCAGATCAGGGCGATCCACACATAGTTGGGGATGGGGGTACCGCTGATCTTCAGCACGGAACCGGTGATGAAGTTGGAGTAGGACTTGTCAAGACCGGAGATGGCCATACCGTTGTTGTTGCCGGCCTTCACATACAGCAGCAGCAGGGTATAGACGATCAGCTGGCTGGCCAGGGTGACGATGAAGGGATGCAGCTTGAACTTGGCCACGAAGAAGCCGTTGAACGCGCCGATGGCTCCGCCGATGACCATGGCCAGCAGCAGCACCAGGATGACGGGAGGCGGGGTCAGGTCAGCCCACATCTTGCTGGCGGCATCCACAGCCTGCAGCAAGGAAGCGGAGATACAGGCGGTCAGACCCACGATACGGCCGGCGCTCAGGTCGGTACCGGTCAGCACGATGCAGCCGCCCACGCCCAGAGCCACAGGCAGGTAAGCGCAGGTCTGGGCCAGGATGTTGATGATGGAGGAGGCTTTGAGGAAGTTGGGATTGACGATGGCGATGTAGATGACCGCCATGACCATGATGATGATCAGGGCGTTATTGAGGATCATGTCCCCCACGCGCCGGGCCGTCAGGGGCTGCTTGGCGCTCTTTTTTTCCAGCGTTTTGGATTCGTTACTCATAGGTGTTGTCCCCCTCTATTACACATATTTGGCGGCCAGGGTCAGGATCTCTTCCTGGCTGGTGTTCTTGGCGTCCACTTCGCCGGCCAGGATGCCGCCGGACATGACCAGAATACGGTCGCACACGCCCAGCAGTTCGGGCATTTCGGACGAGACCATGATGACGCCCTTGCCCTCCTTGGCAAGATCGATGATGAGCTGATAGATCTCATACTTGGCGCCCACGTCGATGCCGCGGGTGGGCTCGTCCAGCAGCAGCACCTCCGGCTTGGTCAGAAGCCAGCGGCCGATGATGACCTTCTGCTGGTTGCCGCCGGAGAGGGAGCGGATCTGGGTCTTCTGGCTGGGCGTCTTGATGCGCATGGCCTGGATGGCCCAGTCGGTGTCCTCCCGCATCTTCTTGTCGGAAAGGCAGATGCCGCCGATCAGATAGCTCTTGAGGTTGGAGATGACCGTATTGTCCAGAATGTCCCGGATGCCGAAGATGCCGGTGGCGCGGCGCTCCTCCGTCAGGAGGGCGAAGCCGTTTTTGATGGACTCACGGGGATTGCGGTTCTTGATCTCCTTGCCGTGGAGGCGGATGGTGCCGCTGCCCTTGGTCATGGAGCCGAACAGGTTCTCCAGCACCTCCGTACGGCCGGAGCCGTCGAGGCCCGCGATGCCCAGGATCTCACCCTTGCGCAGCTGGAAGCTGGCCTCCTTGAGGCGGGTGTACTTGCCGGAGAGGTGCTCCACTTCCAAAATGGCCTCGCCGGGGACGTTGTCCTTGGGGGGGAAGCGGTTGGTCAGCTCGCGGCCCACCATCAGCCGGATGATCTCGTTCATGGTCAGCTCGCTGGCGGGGCGGGTGGCGACCCACTGGCCGTCGCGCATGATGGTGACGTCGTCGCTGATGCGGAGGATCTCCTCCATCTTGTGGGATATGTAGATGATGCCGCAGCCCTTGTCCCGCAGCATGTTGATAATGCGGAACAGGTGCTCCACCTCGGTCTCCGTCAGGGAGGAGGTGGGCTCGTCAAAGACGATGATCTTGGCGTTGTAGCTGACGGCCTTGGCGATCTCCACCATCTGCCGCTGAGAAACGGGCAGGGTGGACATGATGGCCTTGGGGTCCACGTGGACCTCCAGCTGGTCGAAGATCTCCTTGGTGCGCTTGCGCATGGTGCTCTCGCTGACCATGATGCCGCCCACCTTGGGATAGCGGCCCAGCCACAGGTTATCGGTAACGGTGCGGGTCAGTGCCTGGTTGAGCTCCTGGTGCACCATGGCCACGCCGTTTTCCATGGCCTCCTTGGAGCTTTTGAAGTTGACCTCCCGGCCATCCAGGGTAATGGTGCCGCTGTCTTTGGAATAAATGCCGAACAGGCATTTCATCAGCGTGGACTTGCCAGCGCCGTTTTCTCCCATCAGCGCGTGGACAGTGCCGGGGCGGACGGTCAGGGACACGCCGTCCAGGGCCTTGACGCCGGGGAATTCCTTGGTGATCCCCCGCATTTCAAGCAATGCCGGCTGATCCATAGTTTTCTCCTCCTTTTGCCTTTGTTTCGATCCGGGGCTCCTGCCTCAGCCTTGCCCGGCGGGCACGGCTCAGGCAGAAGCTCCCATGGAAGGGAGCGGGGCTGTCGCGCTCGACAGCCCCGCTCGTCTGTTGCTCAGCGTTGGGGCGACCCTTGAGGTCAGCCGGTGACCTTGGCGTAAGGCACACGGATCTTGGCCACGCCCTCGTCCACGTTGTAGCTATCGGTATTGGCCATCAGCTCAGCGGCGGAGTTCACGTTCTCGACCAGAGTCATGATGGTGGAGGCCATGCCGGCGGCGTCCTGCTTGACGGTACCGGTCATCTGGCCGTTCTCGATCTTCTGGACAGCAGAGTCCATGGCGTCGACGCCGTAGACGGGGATGGTCTTGGAGCCTTCCTCGCCGGTGTTGTAGCCGGCAGCCTGCAGAGCAGCGATGGCGCCCTCGGCCATGCCGTCGTTGTTGGCGATGACCAGCTCGATCATGTTGTTGTTGGCCTCAGAGTAGGAAGCCAGGATGGTGGTCATGTAGTCGGTGGCAGCCTGAGCAGACCAAGCGCCGGTGGTGTCCACCAGGTACTTGGAGGTGTTGGCGGGATCATAGAAAGCCAGCTCGTTCTTGCCAGCCTCGGTCAGCTTGGCATTGGCGTCCTCCACGGAGAACTGGGTGCGGTACTCAGCCTCAGCGTTGCCCTCCTGGCCCTTGAACAGAACGTAGGAGATGGTGCCGTCGCCGTTGAGATCCACGGTGTCGTAGTTCTCCAGCAGGAAGTCACCGATCATCTCGCCCTGCATGTGGCCGGCCTCGGCAGCGTCGGTGCCGACGAAGGCGCACTGCTCGTAGCTGTTGACCACGTCGTCAGAGACCTCGCGGTTGAAGAAGATGATGGGGATGCCGGCGTTCTTGGCGGCATCGCAAGCCTGCTGGGCAGCGTCGGGAGAAGAGGTCTCCACGATATTGACGATCAGGAGGTTGGCGCCGTTGGTGATGGCGGTGTTGATCTGGTCCAGCTGCTGGGCCTGGTTGTTCTGGCCGTCGAAGTTGTTGAAGGTGATGCCGGCCTCGGTCAGCTTGGCGTCCATCTCGTTGCGGACGGTGGTGATGTACGCATCGGCGAAGTTGTAGTAGAAGACGCCGACGTTCAGCTCACTGGTAGCAGCGGGGGTCTCCTCGCCGCCCTCAGCGGGGGTCTCTTCCTTGCTGCCGCAGCCGGACAGCAGACCCAGCACCATGATGGCGGAAAGGGCAAGTGCAAAAAGCTTCTTCATTCTGGTTCCTCCTATAAATTTTGAATTCCGACGGTCCGAAAGGGCCGTCCATTCGGAGATAGTCACATTATAGCGGCGTGCCATGGAAAAAACGATAGAAAATTCTTTGAAGTTCTAGGAAAAAACTTCGCTTGCCCTTAGAAAAATGAAGAGGATTTTCACGGATTTTGTCGAGTGGGGGACAAATTTGTCCTATCGTGTCCGGGCAGCAGAGATTTTCACAAAAAAAAAGCCCCCGCCAAAGGGCGGGGGCAGGGGTGGAGGAGCTTACTCCTCCACCTCCTTGAGCCGATCCAGATGAGGGCTGGTGACGCAGCTCATCTCCGGTGCGGCGTTCTTGAATTTTTCCACGTTGACCACGCTCTCCCGCACGGGGGTGATGGTGCCGGCGCCGGCCACGCAGCCACCGGGGCAGGCCATGCCCTCCAGCAGGTAGCCGTCGCGCTTGCCGGCCTTGGCCATCATGAGCATCTTGCGGCACTCACGCAGGCCGTCGCCGTACTCGATCTTGACCTCCCGGTCGGGATCGATGTGGCTGATGGCCTCCACCACGGCAGCGGCCACGCCGCCGCCCACGGCGAAGCCCCGGCCCATGCCGGTACCCTCGTCCATGTTGTCGTCGGGGCCGGGTTCAATGGTGGCAAAGTCGATGTCCTTGGCATCGAACATGCCCTGGAGCTCCTCAAAGGTCAGCACGAAGTCCACGTCGGAGCGGACGGACTTGCGGTTGGCCTCCAGCTTCTTGGCGGCGCAGGGTCCGATGAAGCAGATGCGGGCCTTGGGATGGTCCTTTTTCACCATGCGGGCGGTGATGACCATGGGGGTCAGGGCCATGGAGATATAGTCCTTGAACTGGGGGAAGAGCTTCTTGGCCATGACGGACCAGGCGGGGCAGCAGGAGGTGCCCATGAAGGGCTGCTTGGCCGGAACGTTCTCCAGGAAGTCGTGAGCCTCCTCCACGGTGCAAAGGTCGGCGCCGATGGCAACTTCCACCACGTCCTTGAAGCCCAGCACGCGCATGGCGGCCTTGATCTTGGAAGGCGTAGCCTCCTTGCCGAACTGGCCCACAAAGGCGGGAGCCACGCAGGCGATGACCTCTTCGCCCCGCTTGATGGCGTTGATGATCTGGAAGATCTGGCTCTTGTCGGCGATGGCGGCGAAGGGGCAGTTCACCAGGCACATGCCGCAGGAGACGCACTTTTCATAGTCGATCTTGGCCCGGCCCAGCTCGTCGGAGCCGATGGCGTCCATGCCGCAGGCGGCGGCGCAGGGGCGCTCGATCTTGCTGATGGCCCGGTAGGGGCACTGGTTGAAGCACTTGCCGCACTTGATGCACTTATCCTGGTCGATGTGGCAGTGCTTCTGCTCGTCCAGGTAAATGGCGTCCTTGGGGCAGACGTTCATGCAGGGGTGGGAGATGCAGCCCTGGCAGCTGTCCGTGATGCGGATCTGCTTGGGAGGGCAGGCGTTGCAGGCGAAGGGGATGATATTGACCAGGGGTTCTTCAAAGTACTTGTCGTCGGCATCCACCACTTCCTGGATGTGGGCGCTGACAGGGGCCTTGGCACCGGCGGGCTCCAGGTTCATGCCCAGGGCCAGACGCACCCGCTCTTCCACGATGGCACGCTCCAGGAACACGTCGTGACGGTGGTGGGCCACCTCACCCTGGATCATCTTGTAGGGGATCATGTCCACACGGCTCATGTCCCCGCCCTCGTAGGCCAGGCGGGCAACCTCGGTAAATACGTTGCGGCGAATATCGTCTACCGCGCTGTGAACTCCTCTCACGTTCATTTCCTCCATTTTTGCCGGGCGGTCGCATTCCGGCCCGGGTAGTGTGAATTGGTCTAATCATTATATAGAAAGGTGTCCTTTATTGCAAGGAAAATTCCATGGTTTTTCCAGGAAAACAGCAAATATTTGCAACTTCTTCTCAGAACGCGGGCCCGCAGGGGACTTTCAGGTGGATTTCAGCTTCTTTTTTATAATGACTACTATCCCAAGGCCGCCTGTTGGTGGTATAATAGCTACAAAATGCGGTATTATGCCATTTCGGCTCTGTCCTATGGTATAATGTTCCCAATCACGGTCCCGGCCCTGCCGGCAGGCCGACTTTTACGATCGGAGGAATTTCCCCTTATGGAGATGGACTGGAGACAGCGGCGCATGAACGGCGCCCTCTTCTCGATTTTGATGATCCTGGTGATTTTGGTGCTGGTGGTGGGCGGCGTGCGCTATCATCAGTACCGCCAGGCCCAGCAGGCCCCGGCGGACGAGACGGTGGCCCTGCGCCCGGACTCTGCCCACAGCTATGCCGCCCTTTCCTACAGCGACGGCTCCGCCACCCTCTCTTTTGCCGTGGACAGTGAGACGGACCAGTGGATCTGGACGGACGATCCCACCTTCCCCCTCAGCGACACCACGGTGGAGGAAATCTGCACCATGCTGACCAATCTGAAGGCCCAGCAGACCATCACGCCGGACAAGCCCATGGAGGACTACGGCCTGGACAACTCCGCCGTGTACATCTCCGCCCAGCGGTCCGACGGGTCCTTGCTGCGGCTGGACTTCGGCAAGTCCACCACCGACGGCAAGAGCTACTACGCCCTCATGGACAGCGACCCGGCTCAGGTATACATCTTTGACGGCGCCCTGGTGGAAAAGCTCTCCGTGGCCATCTATGACATGGCGGAGCTGCCCGTGCTGCCGGCCCTGACGGAAAAGACCGTGCTCTCCTGCACCGTCACCGGCGCCTCGGAGACCACCATCACCGCCGGTGCCGACGGCACCTGGCTCTCCGGCGGCAAGGACGTGACCGCCAACGAGTCCGTGACGGGGCTTTTGCAGCAGCTGGAGCTTCTGACCTTTACCAAGTGCGTGGATTACCGCCCCTCTGACGAGGCCGCGTCCATCTGCGGGTTCGACGCCCCCGCCGCGGTGGTGGAGGTGACGTACCAGTCCGACACCGGCGCCGAGCAGACCATGACCCTCTCCATCGGCGCCAAGTCCGTGGACGGAACGGGCCGCTATGTGCGGCTGGGCGGCGAGGACGCCATTTACCAGCTCTCCGCCGAGGCCGCCGCGCCCATGCTGACGCTGGCGCAGAGCGGGCTGGGCGCATAAGCGCAAATCAACCATAGGCAAGGAGGCGTTTTGAACCATGCGCGTTTTGATCGTGGAGGATGAGGTGCGGCTGGCCGCCACCTTGCAGGACCTGATGGAGCTGGACGGCTATGCCGCCGACGTGTGCCACGACGGGGAGTCCGGCCTGGACAATGCCCTGAGCGGCATTTACGACGTGGTGATCCTGGATGTGATGCTGCCGAAAATGGACGGATTTTCCGTGCTGCGGCAGCTGCGCGCCTCCGGCAGCGCCGTGCCGGTTTTGATGCTCACGGCCCGCAGCGAGCTTTCCGACCGGGTGTCCGGCCTGGACCAGGGAGCGGACTACTACCTGACCAAGCCCTTTGAGCCCAAGGAGCTCATGGCCTGCGTGCGGGCCCTGGGCCGCCGCCAGCCGGAGCTGCGCAACACCGATCAGATCCAGTGCGCCGACCTGACGCTGGAAAAGAGCGCGTTTACCCTCTCGTGCGGCGAGCGCAGCGTGCGGCTGAGCCGCCGGGAGTTCGACATGATGGAGCTTTTGATGCTCAACCAGAAGCAGGTCATCACCAAGGAATCCCTGCTTTTGAAGATCTGGGGCTATGAATCCGACGCCGAGGACAACAATGTGGAGGTATATATCTCCTTTTTACGCAAAAAACTGGATCATCTGCACTCCCAGGTACGCATCAAAACCATCCGCATGGTGGGTTATTGCCTGGAATTTCCAAAGGATTGACCCTTTCTCCACTTTTTCAACAGAATTATCCACTTTTTCCACAAGCTTTTCCACAAAGGGGGGTGCCAGCCGTTGATCCGCAGGCTCCGACTGAAATTTGTGGCGCTGAGCATGTCGCTGGTCTCGATGGTGCTTTTGTGCATCTTCCTGGCAGTGAACTACTCCGTGCAGCGCAGCATCGAGGCCATCAGCCGCCAGGTGCTCTATCAGGTGATCCAGGACGAGGGCGTTGGCTATTTTTCCGACGCCGAGCGGCCGGACATTGCCATTTTCCGGGGACAGGAGCGGGTGCTGCTGCCCTACTTCACCGTCAATGTGTGGCCCCAGAACGGCATCGCCTACGTCACCGGCGGTACCTACTCCAATCTGGAGGACACGGAGGTGCTCCAGGACATCCTCTCCGCGTGCCTGCGCCAGGAGGAGGACGAGGGCACCATCGCAAGCTACGGCCTGCGGTATCTGCGCCAGAACAACGGCGCCTATGAGAAGATCGCCTTTGTGGACATGTCCATGGAGCAGGCCATGCTGCGCAGGACGCTGCTTTCCTATCTTCCCATCGCTCTGGGGGCCTTTTTGCTGCTGCTGGCAGCGTCGGTGCTGCTCTCCCGCTGGGCCACAGTACCGGTGGAGCGGGCCTGGAAAGCCCAGCGCCAGTTCCTCTCCGACGCCTCCCACGAGCTGAAAACGCCTCTGACCGTCATCCTCTCCAACGCGGAGCTGCTGGAGAGCGCATCGCTGGACGGACGCAGCGCCCGCTGGGCGGACAACATCCACTCCGAGGCCCGGCAGATGAAGTCCCTGGTGGAGCAGATGCTCACCCTGGCCCGGGCGGACAACATGTCCACAGCGCCGGTTTTTTCCCAGGTGTCCCTCTCGGACACGGCGGAGGACTGCGTGCTGGCCTTTGAGCCGGTGGCCTACGAGGCGGGCAAGCCCCTGGTCTACGACATCGCCCCCGACGTGCTGGTCCAGGGAGACGGGGACCGGCTGCGCCAGCTGGTGAGCATCCTGCTGGACAACGCCATCAAATACGGCGCCGACGGCGGCACCATCACCCTCTCCGTGCAGAAGCTGGACCGGCAGGCCCGGCTGACGGTGTCCAACCCCGGCGAGCCCATCCCGCCGGAAAAGCTCTCCCACCTCTTTGAGCGGTTCTACCGGGCGGACGACTCCCGGGGAGAGAAGAGCGGCTTCGGCCTGGGCCTGGCCATCGCCGAGAACATTGCCTCCATCCACAAGGGTACCCTGCGGGCCGAGAGCGACGCCGTCTCCACCCGCTTCATCTTTACCATGCCCCTGCGCAAGTGAACCGGGGGCGGACGGCAGCCCGTCAAATAAACAAAAAAGAGCCTCCTGCAAAAGCGGGAGGCTCTTTTTTTTGTTTTTACAGAATCATCTGGGCCAGGGCCACCAGGGCCGGCACCGTCACGATGGAGACCACGGTGCTCAGACACACGGTCACCACGCTGAGCTTGTAGTCGCAGCCGTACTGCTGGGCGAACACGCAGATGTTGGCGCCCACCGGCGTCACCGCCGCCAAGAAGGCCGCCATGGCAACATCCGTGCTGCCGCTGCCCAGGGGCAGCAGCCAGAACACCAGCAAGATCACGGCGGGGATCACCGTAAGGCGCATGGCCACGCATCCGTAGGCCCGCTTGTCCAGCATCTCCCGCCAGGAGAGCTTGGCAAGGTAAGTGCCCATGAGGATCATGGCCACCGGCGTATTCATGCCGGCGATATACCCCAGGGTGGAGGTGACGATCTCCGGCACCGGCAGTGAGCTGAAAAACAGCGCCACGCCGATGACAATGCCGATGACCACCGGGTTTTTCACCACGTTCCGGGCGGAGATGGCGTCCCGCCGGTCGGCCATGATGTACACGCCGTAGGTCCACTGGAACAGATTCAGCAGGGCCACGGAGGCCGCCACGTAGAAAACGCCCTCCTCCCCGATGGCCGCCTGGGCCAGGGGGATACCGATGAAGCCCGCGTTGCAGAAGGCCGCGGCGAAGTTCTCCATGCGCCGGCGCTTGCCGAATACCGCATAGGCCACCACCATGGCCACCACGAAGCCCAGCAGGGCAAGCCCGGCCGAAAGGGCCAGGGCCTGCGCCCGCTCGGGGGTGTAGGGCACGATGTAGGACTTGATGATGACGCAGGGGATGATGAGGCGCAGCAAAATGGCGCCCAGATCCTTCGTACCCTGCTCCGATAGGTAGCCCTTGCGGCTGAGCACCACGCCCACCGCGATCAGCAGCGCCATGGTGGCGATCTGCCGGAGCAAAATGGCGATCATATGGCTCTCAGATCCTTACAGCATATTGGCCAGCACGCTGGCAATGAGCACGGAGAGGATGGTAACGGAGGTGAAGCCGGAGATGACGTAGGCCGTCTGGATCTTGGAGGAAACGGCGTCCCGCTCCTCGGGGGTCTGGGCCACGGCGTTGGTGATCTCGGTGGCGATCAGCTCCGTGCCGGGATAGCCGATCATCTGGCACATGGCAATACCGATGGACAGGTTCTTGCTGCCCACGATCTTCCAGGCGGGAGTCAGATAGAACACGATGAAGGTGAACACCAGCACGGCCACGAAGATGACCACGGTGGCAAAACCGATGGTGGGCAGCATGCTCAGGTCCACCTTGGCCAGGGAGGGGATGATGGTGCACAGGGACAGGAAGGAGAAGAAGCCGTTGGCCTTGGCATAGTCACGCAGCAGGTTGGAGGGCACCAGGCCGGTGTTGCGGACAATGATGCCGAACACCATGCACCAGATGGACATGTTCACCCAGCCCTGGCACAGGTCGCCCAGGATGTTGGAGATCCACAGGAACAAAGCAGCGATGGCCAGGCAGATGAAGGTGGTGTAGTACTTCTTCTTGTTCTCCCAGAAGTAGGTCTTCTTCTCACCGCCCACAGAGGCAGCCTGCTCGGCATACCAGCTGTAGTTGGGGTCGGCGGCGTGCTTGGCGCGCAGGTCGGCCACCAGGGCATTGGCCACGCCCAGGCCGCAGTTGGAAGCGGGCAGAGTGCCCACGAACTTCTGCACAGCATAGATGAAGGTGGCCAGGGCAGCGGCAGTATCCAGGCCCAGGTTATTGCACGCAGTCACCATGGTGGTGGTAGCCACGATGCCGCCGTTGACCACGGGGGCGGCAGCCAGGGCGAAGTCCTTGCCGATCAGGGGGATCACCACGGCGCAGCCCAGGATGGCGGCAGCCATGCCCACCACGGCGCACAGCACGGTCCGCCACTCCTTTTTCAGCGTGGCGATGTCCACGGACGTACCCATGTTGAAGAGCAGGAAGTACTGGCCCAGCGCCGCAACGCCGGCAAAGCCGGACACTTCCATGATGTTGGCGGGATAGATGCCGGTGAGGAACAGGACCAGGAATCCCATCATGATGACGAACATGGAAGAGATCTTCGCCTTTGTGATGGCGCCTACGAAGTCGCCCACGAAGAAGATGAGCAGTACGGCAAATACTGCCTGATAGGTTGTCATTTCCATTTTCTTGCCTCCTTAGGTTTTATACACACACATTTATTTCGACGCGCAGCTTTCCGCGAACGTCTCGATGAGGGTCTGGCACAGCTCGCCGGAGCGGAAGAAGTCCTCCAGCACCAGCTGCTCGGCCTTGGTATGGTTCTTGGTGTAGCCGGTGGCCACGCCCACGGTGGCCATGCCCTGGGCATTGTAGATGTTGGCGTCCATACCGCCGCCGCCGACTTCTACCCGGTAGTCCAGGCCCAGCTTCTCGCTGGCGGCCTTGGCCACCTGCAGCACCTGGTCGTCCTCGGGGATCAGGAAGGGCAGGAAGTTCTGGATCTTCTCCAGCTGGATGCCCACATGGTGCTTTTCGGCCACGGCGTTGCAGTGGGCCTCAAAGTAGGCCACATAGTCCTCCAGCTTCTTCAGGTCCCGGCTGCGGGCCTCGCCCTTGAAGGAGGCCAGGTCACACACCACGTTGCGGGAGGTGGAGCCGGTGGAGAGGATGGGGAAGTTGGCGGTGGACTGGGGGTCCAGACGACCCTGCTTCAAAGTGGCCAGCATGTCGCACATGGCGTTGCCCGCGTCGATGCCCTTTTCCGGCTCGTTGCCCGCGTGGGCGGGACGGCCCGTGAGGGTCACGTTCAGGTGGTACATGCCCGGCGCGCCGTTGACGAACCGGCCCAGGCCGCCGGGGGAATCGAAGATATAGCCGATGCGGGACTTCAGGGTGGAAACGTCGATGGCCTTGGCGCCGAAGAGGCCCGTCTCCTCGCCCACGGAGAAGATGATCTCGATCCGGGGCAGGGGCTTGCCGGAGGCCTTGGCCCGGCGCACGCCCTCCAGGATGGCGCACACACCGGAGATGTCGTCCGCCGCCAGGATGGTGGTGCCGTCGGAGTAGAGGACGCCGTCCTTTTCCACAGGCTGGATGCCGTAGCCGTTGGGCACCCGGTCCATATGAGAGCTGAGCATCACGGAACCGTCCAGCTCGCCCTCCAGAATACCGATCAGGTTGCCGCACTCGCCGCCGAAGGTCTCACCGGCGTTGTCCCGGGTGACCGTGCAGCCCAGCTCTTTGAGCTTGATCTCCAGCTTGTCCGCAATGGCGGACTCCTTTCCGGAAGCGGAATCTGTGGTCAGCAGATCCAGAAGCTCCCGGTACATGGCTTCGTTTTTCATGATGCTCCCTCCCGATGGATCGTTTGCGTTGGTAGTTTATTTGTTTAAAGTAGCACTTGACTGATGTCTTTAATAGGCGTAAAATGATGTCCAAAATTAGTTTTTGCGTCTTTAATCGTCGAAAGGGAGAATTATTCCGATGAAAATTGGCGTGATTGGTCCGTCTATCACGGTCAACATTATTAAAAATGTGGCTCAGCGGGAGCTGCCGGACGTGCAGTTCGTCTACCACTGCTCGGAATTTTACGAGCAGGCGGGGGAGATGGCCGCCGCCTTTCAGGCCCAGCGGGAGGTGGACGCCATCCTCTTCACCGGCCCCACCAACTTCGCCTACGCCCGCAAGCGGGTCTCGCCCACCATTCCCTGGAGCTATCTGCCCCACAGCCGCACCGCCGCCCTCCAGGCCCTGCTGGAGGCCATGGCCGTCCACGGCAGCGACCTCAAGTCCATCAGCGTGGACCGCTACGAACCGGAGCTCATGCGCCAGGTGCTGGAGGGGGCAGGCATCCAGGGCACCAAGATCATCCGGGCTCCCTGCGACTTTGAAGAGCCGGGCTATGAGAAAAAGCTCCAGGAGTTCCACCGGGGCTGCTACCTCCGGGGGGAGGTGAGCGCCTGCTTTACCAGCATGGAGCACATCATGGAGCCGCTGGTGGCTGAGGGCATCCCCTGCGTGCGGATCTACCCGGCGGAGGAGATCGTCCAGGAGCAGGTCTACCACCTGCAGATCCTGGACCTGTCCGCCCGGGAGAACCAGGGCAAGCTGGCGGTCATCGCCATCCACTTTGACTACACCTTCGACAGTGAGCAGGATCTGTTTATCCGGGAGTGGGAGAAGATGCAGTACCAGAACGAGTTCCGCGAGCAGGTCTATGCTGCCGCCCAGCGGATGGAGGCGGCCGTGTTCGGCGACGGGCTGGACCACTTCTTCATCCTCACCACCCGCAGCATGCTCATGAACGCCTTTTTGAAAAACAAGGAACACTGGAAGCTGCTGCGCTTCGGCCAGCGGTCGCCGGAATTCAAGGTCTGGATGGGCATCGGCATCGGCAGCGCCATGCTGGTGGCCAAGTCCCGGGCCACCATGGCCCTCAACCATGCGGTAAAGGAGCACTCGGGCACGTCGTTCCTGGCCGAAAGCGAGGACCGGGCTCTCACGCCCCTGGATACCGGCGCCGTGCCCGCGCCGGACCAGGCCGCCGCCTTCTTCGCCCGCAAGATCCAGGTGAGCACGGACACCCTGGACAAGATCCGCCGGTGCCTGCGGTCCCAGGGGGACACCCTCACCGCCGACCAGCTGGCCCAGGGTATGGGCATCACCATCCGCAGCGTCAACCGCATCGTCTCCCGGCTGGAGGAGGCCGGCTGCGTCACCGTGGTGGGCAGGCACTCCACCGGCAAGGGCCGCCCCGCCCGGGTCATGAAGATCGCCCTGCCGGAGAGCCTGCGGTGGGACGAGATGGAAAACCCCTTTTCCCGGGGAGAATAAGAAAAGCCCTCCTGCAAGGAGTTCCGCTGTCCGCAGACAGCGGAATAAAATCCAAATCCGTCATTTTCGGCGACATGTGCGTCGGAAATGACACTTCTCACCCAAGGCAGACCGATTTTTCCGCAAGGAATCGAGGGCTGCCTTGCGTGCGATCCCGCTCGAAAAAGTGGCGAGGCCACTTTTTCGACAGCCAAAAGCGCCCGGCTTTCGCCGGGCGCTTCTTTTTTACTTTTGGGCCACCTTGGAATCCATGAGCGCTTTGTCCACGCAGAAGAAGGTGAACTCGCCGGTGGCGATGAGCTTACCGCCCTCGCCGGTGATGTCCACTGCCGTCAGCACCGTGGACTTGCCCCGGTGGCGCACCGTGGCAGAGGCCCGCACCGTGCCCTCGGACTGGTTTCTGAGGAAGTGCAGGGCGCTGGTCTGGGTCACATAGTAGCGGCCGTCCGTGTGAGCGGCGGTGCCGGTGGCGTTGTCCGCCAGGGTGTAGATGGCGCCGCCGTGGACCATGCCGTAGGGGTTCTTGCTCTCGGGCCGGATATCCAGCCGGAACACCGCGTGGTCCTTTTCCACCAGCTCCATCTCGATATAGTTGTGGTTCATGAAGCCGTTCTTGGCCTCCCGGCGGGCGATCTCCTGTTCCAATTCGTTCATACTTTTCTCCTTTTTATATTCTTTTTCCTGACTAGTGTACCACGTTTGTCCGCTTTTTTCCACTCTTTTTCACAAGGGGGTTGACAAATGGCTTTCTCTTGCTATACTGAACATATGAACAATCATTCATATGAAAGGAGGGTCCACATGGAGGACCGCTACAATGTAGAGTGCTGCGACCTGATCCACACCCACGAAGAGGTGGTGGAGCGGCTGCGGGGCGCCATGCCGGGGGAGGACACCCTCTACGACCTGACCGAGCTGTTCCGCATTTTCGCCGATTCCACCCGGGTGCGCATCCTGTACGTGCTGGAGGTATCGGAGATGTGCGTGTGCGACCTGGCGGTGGTGCTGGGCATGACCCAGTCCGCCATCTCCCACCAGCTGCGGGCACTGAAAAACGCCCGGCTGGTAAAAGCCCGCCGGGACGGCAAGACCGTGTTTTACTCCCTGGCCGACCAGCATGTCAAAACCATTCTGGATCAGGGCCTGGAGCACATCAGCGAATAAGTTTTCCACAATTCATTCTATTTTGAGGAGGAATGTTCCATGAAAAAGCGCTTTGCCCTGGAGAACCTGGACTGTGCCAACTGCGCGGCCAAAATGGAGGCCGCCATCCGCAAGATCGACGGTGTCCACGCCGCCACGGTCAGCTTTATGACCCAGAAGCTCACCCTGGAGGCCGACGACGACCGCTTTGACGAGATCGTGGCCCTGGCGGACCAGGCCTGCCGCAAGGTGGACCCGGACTGCCATGTGGTGCGCTGAGCGGGGCAAAGGAGGTCTTTCCCATGCATAAGCTCACCCGTTCCCAGCGGCGCACCCTCTGGCGCATCCTCCTTGCCGCGGCGCTGCTGGTGGGCATCAAGCTGCTGCCCACCATATACCTTTCCGGTCCGCTGCCCCTGCTCACCGGCCCGGAGACGGCAGCAGGGTACCGGCTTCTTCTGTGGCCTGTCTATCTGATCCCCTATGCCATCATCGGCCTGGACGTACTGGGCGAGGCGGTGGGCGGCATCTGCCGGGGCCAGGTGTTTGACGAGAACTTCCTGATGGCCCTTGCCACCGTGGGCGCCTTTTTCACCGGCGAATACGCCGAGGCCGTGTTCGTCATGCTCTTTTACCAGGTGGGCGAGCTGTTCCAGGACTACGCCGTCACCCGCTCCCGCCAGTCCATCGCCGCCCTCATGGACATCCGGCCCGACACGGCCCTGGTGGAAGGCCCCGACGGCACCGTCACCGAGCAGGACCCGGAGGACGTGGCCGTGGGTGATGTGATCGTGGTGCGGCCCGGACAGCGGGTGGCCCTGGACGGCGTGGTGCTCTCCGGCACCTCCACCCTGGATACAGCCGCCCTCACCGGCGAGTCCGTGCCCCGGAACGCGGGGGAGGGGGACGAGGTCCTCAGCGGCTTTGTCAACCAGAGCGGCACGTTGCGTCTGCGGGTCACCAAGCCCTGCAGCGAGTCCACCGTCTCCCGCATTCTGGAGCTGGTGGAGGAGGCCAGCGAGAAAAAGGCCGCCAGCGAGGCTTTTATCACCCGCTTCGCCCGGTACTATACTCCCTGCGTGGTGGGCTTTGCGGCGGCACTGTTCCTGCTGCCCACCCTGGCCCTCTCTCTGCTGCCCATGGAGGCTCTGCCCGCGTTCCTCTCCGGTACCAACTGGGCGGACTGGCTGCACCGGGCCCTTATTTTCCTGGTGGTCTCCTGCCCCTGTGCCCTGGTCATCTCCGTGCCGTTGAGCTTTTTCGGCGGCATCGGCGGCGCCAGCCGCCTGGGCATCCTGGTCAAGGGCGGCAACTACCTGGAGGCCCTGGCCCGGACAGAGACGGTGGTCTTTGACAAGACCGGCACCCTGACCCGGGGCGTCTTTACGGTGACAGACGTGCGCCCGGCGCCGGGCTTTACGAAGGAAACTTTGCTGGAACTGGCCGCCCTGGCGGAGCAGGACTCCAGCCACCCCATCGCGGCGTCGCTGCGGCGGGCCTGGGGCAAGCCGGCTGACCCAGTGCGCGTCACTGCCTGCCGGGAACTGGCGGGCCTTGGCCTGGAGGCCCAGGTGGACGGACACACAGTCCTTGCCGGCAGCCGCCGTCTCATGACCCAATCCGGCATCGTCCCCACGGAGGAAGCGCCCGGCGGCACCGTGGTATACGCGGCGGTGGACGGCGTGTACGCCGGGTCCATCGTCATCTCCGACCTCCCCAAGGAAGAGGCCGCCGACGCCATCGCCCAGCTCAAGGCCGCCGGCGTGAAGAGGGTGGTCATGCTCACCGGCGACGCCGAGGCCGCCGCCCGGGCCGCGGCAGAGCAGCTGGGCGTGGATGAATTCCACGCAGGGCTCCTGCCCGGCGACAAGGTAGCCAAGGTGGAGGAACTGCTCGCCCGCCGCACCGGCAACGGCAAGCTGGCCTTTGTGGGCGACGGCATCAACGACGCCCCCGTCCTCAGCCGGGCAGACATCGGCATCGCCATGGGCGCCATGGGGTCCGACGCCGCCATCGAGGCCGCGGACGTGGTGCTCATGGACGACCAGCTCACCAAGCTCCCCATGGCCATCCGCATCGCCCGCCGGACCGTGGGCATCGTCCGGCAGAACATCGTGCTGGCCCTGGCGGTCAAGGGCGCGGTGCTGCTGCTGGGCGCCGTGGGCCACGCCACCATGTGGGAGGCGGTGTTCGCCGACGTGGGCGTGGCGTTCCTGGCCATCCTCAACGCCATGCGCTGCCTGCACCTGGAAAAGCCCCGTCCCAAACCCTGATGAAAAAGCCGCCCTCCGGGCGGCTTTTTTCTTGCTCCCATGGAGTCCGGGCGGTATACTGGCCTTAGAAACGAGAGGAGGGAGCCCCATGCAGCAGCAAAGCATCCCCTGGGAGAGCTGGCCCCGCAAGTCCATCTTTGACTTTTTCTCCCCCATGTCCCATCCCTTTTACGCCGTCACCTTCACCGTGGACGTAACGGAGCTGGTGAACTGGTGCCGCCGCACCGGGTGCTCCTTTTATTGTGCCATGGTGTACTTTTCCACAAAGGCTCTGAACTCCGTGGAGGCCTTCCGCTACTATACGGCAGGAGGGGACCTCTTTTTGCTGGATCGGCGCATCCCCAGCTTCACGGACCTGCATCCGGGGTCTGATCTTTTCCACATTGTGACCTTAGATTGTGGAGACGACCCCGTGGACTTCTGCCGCCGGGCCAAGGCGAAAAGCGCCGCCCAGACTACATTTTTAGACCAGGCTTCGGAGACACAGGACCTCATTTATTTCACCTGCCTTCCCTGGGTGGAGCTGACGGCCATGACCAACGAGCGGGACCTGGACGTAGACGACGCCGTGCCCCGGATCGGCTGGGGCAAGTACGTTCCCCGGGAGGGGCGGCTGGTGCTGCACCTCTCCCTGGAGGTGAACCACCGGTTCGTGGACGGCGTCCACATCGGTCAGTTCGCCCGCGCTCTGGAGACGGCGATCACCGCCCTGGCCGACGCATAACAGCAAAAACACCGCCGGAGGCGCAAGGCCTCCGGCGGTGTTTCTTGTTCAGTATCCGTACTTCTTACGGCCCCACAGGAGAAATCCCGCGGACACCCCAAGGCCCAGCAGCTCCGCCGTGGGCACCGCCAGCCAGATGCCCACCGGACCCAGCAGCTCCGGCAGCACCAGCAGCGCCCCCACCAGGAACAAAAACGTCCGGGCAAAGGAGATGACAGCGGACACCACGCCGTTGGAAAAGGCGGTGAACAGGGAGGAGGCGTAAATGCTCACGCCCATGAAGAGGAAGCTCACCGCAAAGATGGGAAATCCCTCCAGGGTGATGGCCGCCACCGGGCCGTCCAGATCTGTAAAGAGCACCAGCAGCGTGCCGATGGCAAGGCGGCTCAGCACGTACATGGCAACGGAGCTTAAAACGATGAACCCCAGGCACACCCGATGCACCCGCCTGAGCTGTTCCGTGTCTCCGGCGCCGAACTTATAGCTCACCACCGGCGCCACGCCCATGGAAAAGCCCAGGTCCACGGCGCTGAACACGAACTGGAAGTACATGACGATGGTGATGGCCGCCACGCCGTCCTCGCCCCAATAGCGCAGGAACAGCACGTTGAATAAAAACGTAGTCACGGCCACGGCGATGTTGCTGACCATCTCGGAAGAGCCGTTGCCGCAGGCGCCCGCCAGCATCCGCCACCGGGCCGCAAGCCGGGTAAAGCGCAGGGGGCTTTTCTTTTCCAGGGAAAAATAGATAAGGCCCGTTACCGCCGGCACGCAGTAGCCGATGCCGGTGGCCACGGCGGCGCCGGTGATGCCCCAGCCCATAGGGCCCATGAACAGGGCGTCCAGCACCAGATTGGCGACGCCGCCCACAGCCGTGGACGCAAGGCCCAGGCCGGGCCGTCCCGCCGTGACGAACAGCACCTGAAAGACCGTCTGCAAAAACATGCCCGGGGCGAACCACAGCAAAATCCGGGTATAAGGCAGGCAGTAGGGCATCTGGGCATCGCTGGTGCCCAGCAGCTCCAAAAGCCACGGCAGCACGGCGTTGCCCGCCAGGGCACACACAATGCCCACCGCCGCGGCCGCCGCCACCACAAAGGTGAAGTCCTGCCGGGCCTGGTCCGTCTTGCCCTCGCCCAGCTCCCGGGCGATGACGGCACTGCCGCCGGTGCCCAGCATGATGCCCATGGCCAGCTGCAAGGAGGTAAGGGGATAGGACATGTTCACGGCGGACAGCGCCAGGGTGCCCACGTACCGGGAGATGAACATGCCGTCCACAATGGTGTAAAGGGACAAGAACACCATCATCACGATGTTGGGCAGGGCAAAGCGCAGCAGCGAGGCGGCGGTGAACTGCCGCTCCAGTGCGTTACGTTCCACGGTGCACCTCCCGCTCAAAGGCGGCGGTAAATGCCAGCTGGCCCGTCACCACCGCCTGGGCCGCCTGGGCGCCGATGGCCTCCAGGGCCCGGTCCTCCACCTCGAAGAGGGGACCCAGCCGCTCCTGGGCGTAGGCAAGACCGCTGTCCGTGAAGAAGATGCGCTTTTCCTTCTGGTCCTTTCCGGCCTCCAGGCGCACGTACCCCTGCCGCTGCAGCTCCTTGACCACGGTGTTCACCGTCTGCTTGGGGAGAAGCCACCCCTGGGTGATGGCCTTTTGGGTGATGCCCGGCTCCAGGTGCAGGGCGTACAGGGTCATCATGGTGTTATAGCTCATGCCGCAGCGCTTGGCCCACTCGCAGTAAAGCTCCGTCTGGCGGCAGATACAGGTGCAGATCAGCTCGTTTTGCTCTCTGAGATTCATGTCGTCCTCCTTGAAAAGTCTGATTTCGGACTATCGAGCGCAGAGAGGAGTATAGTACGAAATCAGACCATTGTCAAGAGGGGGAACAAACACGCCCGGAACACAAAAACCCCCGCCCGGGAATGACCCGGACGGGGGTACTTTTTTATGCCGCAAGGCCCTAACAGGGCGACTGGCGGTGCGTAAGCTCTTCTCACAGCGTCTCCAGTTCCGCCATCCACAGCGCGGCCGACGCATCACTAGGCATCCGCCAGTCGCCGCGGGGGGAGAGGGCCACGGAGCCCACCTTGGGCCCGTCGGGCAGACAAGAGCGCTTGAACTGCTGGGAGAAGAAGCGGCCATAGAACCGCTTGAGCCACTTCAAAATAACCTCGCGCTCGTATTTTCCCGCAAAGGCCCGCTCGGCAAGCCGCAGAATCTTGCCCGGACCGAAGCCCCAGCGGACGGCGTAATAGAGGAAGAAGTCATGGAGCTCATAGGGACCCACCAGGTCCTCCGTCTTCTGGGCGATCTCTCCCTGGACGGCAGGCAGCAGCTCCGGGGAGACGGGGGTATCCAGAATGTCCTCCAGCACGGTGGAGAGCTTGGGGTCCTCAGCCTCCTTGTCGTCAGAGATGAAGCTCACCAGATGCCGCACCAGCGTCTTGGGGATGCCGGCGTTGACGGCGTAGTTGCTCATATGGTCGCCATTGTAGGTGCACCAGCCCAGGGCCAGCTCACTGAGGTCGCCGGTACCGATGACCAGACCCCCGGTGGAGTTGGCGATGTCCATAAGCACCTGGGTGCGCTCCCGGGCCTGGCCGTTTTCAAAGGTGACGGAGTGGTCGTTCATATCGTGGCCGATGTCCTTGAAATGGCTGCGGACACTGCCCGAGATGTCCACCGTCCGCAGCGTGCAGCCCAGCCGCTCCGCCAGCAGCACCGCATTGGACTTGGTGCGGTCCGTGGTGCCGAAGCACGGCATGGTGACGGCGATGATGTCCTCCGCCGGACGGGAGAGCATCTGCATGGCAAGAGCCGTGATGAGCACGGCCAGGGTGGAGTCCAGTCCGCCGGACAGGCCCACCACCGCGGTCTTGGCGCCGGTGTGCTCCTGTCTCTTATACACATCTGACGCTGCCGACGACTAGTCGAGTGGAGATCTC
>URKI01000039.1 GCA_900548505.1 uncultured Oscillibacter sp.
ATGGTGAGACCGTTACCGCCGAGGCTCTGCTGGAGAAGGGCATCCTCTCCAAGTGCGAGTACGGCTTTAAGGTTCTGGGCAACGGTAAGGTGTCCAAGAAGGTTACCGTCAAGGCTTCTGCTTTCTCCGCTTCTGCCAAGGAGGCTATCGAGGCAGCTGGCGGAAAGGCCGAGGTGATGTAACGTGATCCAGACGATTCGCAAGGCGTGGGGTATCCCCGAGCTGCGGAAGAAGATCATCTTTACACTCCTCATCCTTCTGATTTTTCGCATCGGCAACGCTATCACGGTTCCTTATGTGAACACGGACCTGCTGGCCACCTATCTCGATCAGATGGGTGCCACCATCCTGGGCCTGTATAACGTGATGAGCGGCGGCGCTTTCGCCAACGCCACGGTGTTTGCCCTGAGCATCCAGCCCTATATCAACAGCTCCATCATCATCCAGCTGCTGACTGTGGCCATCCCCTCCCTGGAGCGGCTGGCCCGGGACGGCGGCGAGGAAGGCCGCAAGAAGATTCAGTCCATCACCCGGTACACCACCGTGGCGATCGCGATCCTGCAGTCTGTCGGCTACTATTTCATGATGCGCAACGCCAACCTGCTCCAGACCGGAGCAGACGGCATCTGGCCCGCTCTGGTCATCATCGTGACCTTCATCGCCGGTTCCTCCTTCGTGATGTGGATGGGCGAGCAGGTCACCGAGTTCGGTGTGGGCAACGGTATCTCCATCATCCTGTTTGCCGGTATCCTCTCCCGGGTGCCCGTCATGGTCTCCCAGGGAATCGCATTCGGCAGCCAGGCAGCCATCAACTGGCTGTGGGTGGCGGTGCTGGTGGTGGCTATGCTGGCTCTGGTGGTGTTCATTGTGTTCATCAATGACGCCGAGCGCCGCATCCCCGTCCAGTATGCCAAGCGTCAGGTTGGCCGTAAGATGTACGGCGGCCAGAGCACGCACCTGCCCATGAAGGTGAATATGTCCGGCGTTCTGCCTGTCATCTTCGCCCAGAGCATCGCCTCTCTGCCCATCACCGTGTGGACCTTCATCGGGATCCCCACCAAGGAAGAGAGCCCCGTGGCCTATGCCATCTACAATGCCATTGATACCAAGTCCATCATCTACATGGTGGTGTACTTCATCATGATCATTGGCTTCAGCTATTTCTATTCCAGCATCCAGTTCAACCCCGTGGAGATCGCCAACAACCTGAAGAAGCAGGGCGGCTTCATCCCCGGCTTCCGGCCCGGCAAGCCCACGGTGGACTTCATCCGTAAGGTTTTGAACAAGATCACCTTGTTCGGCGCCATCTATCTGGGCATTGTTGCTATCTGCCCCCTGATCGTGGGCAAGATCGTGGGCAATGACCACCTGGCCATCGGCGGTACTTCCGTCATCATCGTGGTCGGCGTGGCGCTGGAGACCGTGAAGGCTCTGGAATCCCAGATGCTGATGCGTCAGTACAAGGGCTTCCTGGAATAAGCGAGGTTTTCTTCATGAAACTGATTCTGCTGGGCGCCCCCGGCGCCGGCAAAGGCACACAGGCAGAGATCCTGTGCAAAGAGCTGAATATCCCCACCATCTCCACCGGCAACATCCTGCGGGCGGCCATCAAAGAAGGCACGCCCACAGGATTGGAGGCCGAGCGGTACATGAAAGCCGGCAAGCTGGTGCCCGACGATGTGATCATCGAGATCATCACCGAGCGGGTGGCTGCCGACGACTGTGCCAACGGCTACATCCTGGACGGTGTGCCCCGCACCATCGCCCAGGCTGAGGCCCTGGAGAAGGCCGGAATCGTGTTTGACGACGTGATCTCCATCGAGATCTCCGACGAGACCATCATGGAGCGCATGACCGGCCGGCGCGTGTGCGAGCACTGCGGCGCCACCTATCATCTGGTGGCCGTACCTCCCAAGACGCCGGGCGTGTGCGACAAGTGCGGCGGCAAGCTGATTCAGCGTCACGATGATGAACCCGAGACCGTCAAGGCACGGCTCGAGGTCTATCATAAGGAGACTGAGCCTCTGAAGGACTTCTACGCAGAGCGCGGCCTCCTGAAGTCTGTGGAAAACCAGCCCACCGTGGCTGAGACCTCCCAGGCTATCCTCCACGTACTGGGGAGATGAGCGTATGATTACCCTCAAATCCTCCCACGAGATCGAACTCATGCGCCGGGCCGGAAAAATTACCGCGGCTGCCCGTGCTTTGGCAGGGGAAATGGTAAGACCCGGCGTGACAACCCAGGAGATCGACCGTGAAGTGGAACATTTCATCCGCAAGCAAGGTGCGGTCCCGTCCTTCCTCCATTACAACGGCTATCCGGCCAGCGTGTGCATCAGCGTCAACGATGAGGTCATCCACGGCATCCCCGGCAAACGGGTCCTGCAGGACGGCGACATTGTCAGCGTGGATGTGGGCGCCTATATCGGAGGATTCCACGGCGACTGCGCGGCCACCTTCCCCTGCGGCACCATTTCCCCCGAAGCGCAGGATCTGATCGATGTGACCAGAGAGAGCTTCTTCCAGGGAATCTGCCAGGCCAGGGAAGGCAAGCGGCTGCTGGATATCTCCGCAGCCATTCAGCAATATGTGGAAAGCCACGGCTACTCCGTTGTGCGGGAGTTTGTGGGACACGGGATCGGCACGGCCATGCATGAAGCGCCGGAGGTCCCCAACTACGGACACCCCGGCCGGGGGCCCAGGCTCCTCCGCGGCATGACACTTGCAATCGAACCCATGGTGAACGCCGGCAGCGCCGCCATCCAGCAGCTCAGTGACGGCTGGACGGTGAAGACGCTGGACGGGAAGTGGGCAGCCCATTACGAAAACACGATCCTCATCACCGACGGCGAGCCTGAGATCCTCACGGCTCCCGCTATCTGAGGCAGCGCGACGTATGGAAATTGCAAGATCAAATATCGTTCGATCCGACGCCGGCAGGGACAAGGGAAAGCTCTTCGTGGTATTGGCCACGGAGGGGGAGTACCTTCTGCTGGCGGACGGAAAGTCCAGGAAAGTGGAGTCTCCCAAGCGCAAAAAGCGCAAGCATGTGCTCTTTGTGGCAGAGGATGAGACCCGGCTTTCCGGCAAGATCAAAGGCGAAGAAAAAATAACAAACAGTGAGCTTCGCAGAACCCTCGCCTATTACCGCGAGGAGGTTCATCCGGACCAGGAGGGATAACGTTTGGCAAAATCCGACATGATTGAAGTGGAAGGCGTAGTGGTGGAATCCCTGCCGAACACGACGTTCCAGGTAGACATTGGAAATGGACACACGATTTTGGCACATATTTCCGGAAAACTCAGAATGAATTTCATCAGGATTCTGCCCGGCGACAAGGTTACGGTGGAAATGTCCCCCTACGACCTGACCCGCGGCCGGATCACCTGGCGCAGCAAGTAAGCTGCAGCCGGTTGAGCTAATGACACAAAACGCTGAAAGGAATGGTTAGAGACTATGAAAGTAAGACCGTCCGTGAAGCCCATGTGCGAAAAGTGCAAGGTCATTCGCCGCAAAGGCCGTGTCATGGTCATTTGCGAGAACCCCAAGCATAAGCAGAGACAGGGCTAACATTTAATTGGAGGTGCTTTAAGAGTATGGCACGTATTGCCGGTATTGACCTGCCGAAGGATAAGCGCATTGAGATCGGCCTCACCTATATCTACGGCATTGGCAGAAAGAGCGCCAAGGACATCCTGGCGCAGACGGGCATCAACCCCGACACCCGCGTCAAGGACCTGACCGATGCTGAGGAGCAGCAGCTCCGTGACGCCATCGACGCTTATACCGTCGAAGGCGACCTGCGCCGCCAGACCGCCCTGGACATCAAGCGCCTGAATGAGATCGGCTGCTATCGCGGCCTGCGTCATCGCAAGGGCCTGCCTGTCCGTGGCCAGCGCAGCAAGACCAACGCCAGAACCCGCAAGGGTCCCAAGAAGACCATCGCCAACAAGAAGAAGTAAGGAGGGAGAACGAAAATGGCAACTGCGAAAGCTACCGGCGGCAAGAAGGTCATCCGCCGCCGCCGCGAAAAGAAGAACATCGAGCGTGGCCAGGTCCATATCCGTTCTTCTTTCAACAACACTATGGTAACTGTCACCGATACGCAGGGCAACGCCCTGTCCTGGGCCTCCTCCGGCGGCCTGGGCTTCCGTGGCAGCAAGAAGTCCACTCCCTTCGCCGCCCAGACCGCCGCTGAGACGGCTGCCCGTGCCGCGATGGAGCATGGCCTGAAGACCGTCGAGGTCTTCGTCAAGGGCCCCGGCCAGGGCCGTGAGGCCGCCATCCGCGCGCTGCAGGCTGTGGGCCTGGAAGTGACCATGATCAAGGACGTCACTCCCATCCCCCACAACGGCTGCCGTCCCCCGAAGCGTCGTCGCGTGTAATCGAAAGAGGAGGTAACAAGCAATATGGCAAGATATACCGGTGCAGTCTGCCGCCTTTGCCGCAGAGAAGGCCAGAAGCTCTTCCTGAAGGGCGACCGCTGCTATACGGACAAGTGCTCCATCGAGCGTCGTGGTTACGCTCCCGGAATGCATGGCAACGCGAGAAACAAGAAGCTCAGCGAGTATGGCCTGCAGCTGCGTGAGAAGCAGAAGGCCAAGCGCTACTACGGCGTGCTGGAGAGCCAGTTCCACGATTACTATGAGATGGCCAACAAGAAGGCCGGCGTGACCGGTACCAACCTGCTGTCCATCCTGGAGACCCGTCTGGACAACGTGGTCTATCGTCTGGGCTTCGCCATGAGCCGCGCTGAGGCTCGTCAGCTGGTGCTGCATGGCCACTTCACCGTCAACGGCAAGAAGGTCAACATTCCTTCCTACCTGGTGAAGACCGGCGATGTGATCGAGCTGAAGGAAGGCTCCCGCAGCAAGGACAAGTTCAAGGGCTCCCTGGAGGCCAACGCTTCCCGCGTGGTCCCCAAGTGGCTGGAAATGGATAAGAACAACGTGGCTAAGGTCATCGCAGAACCCGCCCGCGAGGACATCGATCTTCCCATCGAGGAACACCTCATCGTCGAGTTGTACTCCAAGTAATTGGAGGATACCCTCGAGGATGATACGATTTGCCGGCGGCATGCTTAGCATGGCCGCAATGAGAAGATGAAGGAGGGTAACTGCATGATCGAAATTGAAAAGCCCCAGATTGAGTGCACCGAGACTCCGGGCGACGCTACTTACGGCAAGTATGTGGTGGAACCCCTGGAGCGCGGCTACGGCACGACTCTGGGCAATGCGCTCCGCCGTATTATGCTTTCTTCTCTGCCCGGTACCGCGCCGACGACCATCAAGATCGCCGGTGTTCAGCATGAGTTTTCCACCGTCCCCGGCGTGAAGGAAGATGTGACGGAGATCGTCTTAAATGTGAAGGGCCTCCTGACCAAGCTGCACTGCGAGACCGTGAAAACGGTCTACATCGAGGCGGTTGGACCCTGCGAAGTCACTGCCGGCGACATCAAGGCCGACGGAGAGGTCGAGGTGCTCAACCCCGATCTGCACATTGCCACGCTGGACAACGGCGCTACGCTGAACATGGAGATCACTCTGTCCCATGGCCGCGGCTATGTGCCCGCAGACCGCAACAAGCCCCAGCAGAACGTCATCGGCACCATCGCGGTGGACTCCATCTATACCCCCGTGTATAAGGTGAACTACACCGTGGAGCCCACCCGCGTGGGCGCTTCCAGCGACTTCGACAAGCTGACGCTGGAAGTTTGGACGGACGGCACTATCTCCGCCCGGGACGCCGTGTCCCTGGGCGCCAAGATCCTGTGCGATCACTTTACCCTCTTTACCGACCTTTCTGAGAACGTGGGCAGCAAGCCCACTGTGGTGGAGAAGGCAGAGGCGCAGCGTGATAAGGTGCTGGAGCTGACCATCGAGGAGCTGGATCTTTCCGTTCGGAGCTTCAACTGCCTCAAGCGCGCCAATATCAACACCGTCGAGGATCTGATCTCCAAGACCGAGGACGAGATGATGAAGGTGCGCAACCTGGGCCGCAAGTCCCTGGAGGAAGTCATCAACAAGCTGGCGATGATGGGCCTCCACCTGGCCGACGAAGAAAACAACTGATTCCACGCCGGCGGGACTGCCCCCGGCTGACCAAAATCCTTACAAGGAGGAAACCGAAATGCCCGGAACTCGTAAGCTTGGCAAGACCACTGACCAGCGCATGGCGATGCTGCGTCAGCAGGTCACCGATTTCCTGGACAACGGGAAGATGGAAACCACCGTCACCCGTGCCAAGGAGATCAAGCCCCTGGCTGAGAAGATGATCACCCTCGGCAAGAAGAGCGATCTGGCTGCCTATCGGCAGGCCATGAGCTTCATCACCCGTGAGGATGTGTGCAAGAAGCTCTTCAAGGAGATCGCCCCCAGCTACGCTGAGCGCAACGGCGGCTACACCCGCATCGTGCGTACCGGCGTGCGCCGCGGCGACGCTGCTGAGACTGCCATCATTGAGCTGGTGAAGTAAGCAAGCTAAAGAAAAGGCCCTGTCTGCCTGGCAGACAGGGCCTTTTTTCTATGATATCCCAATACTATGTGGAAAATTTTTTCTTCATTATACGATTTGTAGCGAAAAATAGGGCGCTTTCTGATTCCAAACTGTGCGCTGCCCGGCTTGCCGGTGATTTCCATCGTTTTTTTCCACGGAGCTGTGCAAACTAGCTCCATGAATGGGAGGCGACGAAAATGGGGAAGCGTTGGCTGGCGCTGGCGTGGGTCTGCCTGCTGGCGCTGCTGGGCGGCATACACAGCAGGGAGGACTCCACACAGGCCAGCGCCTGGGAAGAGGGTTTGCCGGAGCAGAATCGATATGTGGCCCTGACATTCGACGACGGCCCGCAGCCGGAGACAACAGCGCGGCTTCTGGACGGCCTGCGGCAGCGGGGAGCCAGCGCCACCTTTTTTCTGGTGGGGGAACGGGCTGCCGCCTATCCGGAGCTGGTGCGGCGCATGAAGGCAGAGGGCCACCAGGTGGGCAGCCATACCTGGAGCCATGTGCGGCTGCAGGGAGCGGGCGCGCAGACGATTCTGGAGGAGACTGGGCGGGCACAGCGACTGCTCACCCAGATCCTGGGGGAGGGGCGCTATTGGCTCCGTCCGCCCTACGGGCTGCTGGACGAGCAGGAGCGGGCCCTGGTGACGGTACCGCTCATCAAATGGTCGGTGGACCCCAGGGACTGGGAGAGCCGCAATACAGCCAAGGTAGTGGAGGCAGTCATGGGCGCGGTAAAAGAAAACTCCATCGTCCTGCTCCACGACATTTACCCCACCTCTGTGGAGGCTGCGCTGCAGATCGTGGATGCACTGACACCGCAAGGCTATCGCTTTGTGACGGTGGAGGAGCTGCTGGCCCTCAACGGCGTGGAGCCGCAGCCAGGCGTCCTGTACCGCACAGGAACGGGATAAAAAAATCGCCTGCCATATGGCAGGCGATTTTTTTATTTGCTTACTGCAGCACCAGCAGGATGAAGGTCAGGATCAGGAAGACCGCACCCACCCACTTGGTAGCACGAGCCAGCTTGGCATCCATGGTCTTGGCCTTGTTCTTGGCCAGGAAGGAGTCCGCCACGCCGCCGATGGAGCCGGACAGACCAGCGCTCTTGCCGGACTGGAACAGAACCACCAGGATGATCGCAAGGCCGCACAGCAGCTGCAGAATCGTGATTACCAGAGTCAAAGCGTCCATAGGAAAACCTCCAACATGTTCATGCAGACGGCATGAATCGTCATTTCACAGAACATAATGATACCATAGGCTCCAATCTATTTCAAGGGTTTTAGGTAAAAAAGCAAGGAAAAATCCAGCAAAAGCAGAGTCTCCTTGGAGAAAATTTTCATTTTTTTCGGAAAGATATTGGAACATATGTTGCATTTAAACGCTTGATATGATACACTTATGTCAACATAATTTGAAACAGAGGAAGGAGACGCCTATGGCCGAGCTTTCCAAAATGCAGCAAAAGATCTATGCCTACATTGCCGAGTGTATCCGCCAGCAGGGCTATCCCCCCTCTGTCCGGGAGATCGGCGAGGCAGTGGGGCTGAAGTCCCCCTCCACGGTCCACTTCCACCTCAAGCATCTGGAGGAGGCCGGCGTGATCGAGAAGGGCGCGGGCAAGGGCCGGGCCATTACGCTGACTTCCCCGCCTGTGGAGGACCGGGTCCCCATTGTGGGCAATGTGGCTGCCGGCAGTCCCATTTTGGCGGAAGAGTGCATTGAAGATTACCTGACCTTTGATACCGGCGGGCGGACCGGCGAGTATTTCGCGCTGCGGGTGCGGGGCGAGTCCATGCTGGGGGCCGGCATCCTGCCGGGAGACCTGGTGGTGGTGCGCCGCCAGCCTACCGCCAACAACGGGGAGATCGTGGTGGCACTGCTGGAGGATGAGGCCACCGTCAAACGGCTTTCCCTCAAAAACGGCCGGGTGTGGCTGCTGCCGGAAAATGAGGCGTACAGCCCCATCGACGGCACTTACGCCCAGATCCTGGGAAAAGTAGCTGCGGTGGTACGCAGATATTGAGACCAACAGAGCGCGGAGAGAACATTAGCCGCGCTCTTTTCTTTTCAGACGAGATCCGCAGAGAAAGAGGGACAGCCATGGGACTTCGCATGTACAATGTGGAATTTGGCGATGGTTTTTTGCTTTTGGGCCAGGTGGAGCATCTGCTGGTGGACCTGGGCAGCATCGATCATACGGTGGATTTTGACCCTATCCGGGATGATATCCGCTCCCTTTGTGGTCCGGCACAGCTCTCCCTGGTGCTGACCCATTTTCACAAGGACCACTGGTCCGGCCTCAGGGATCAGCCGGCGGCCCATCGTCTTCCGGCCATGCGCCGGGTCTATCTGCCGGATCTGTTCGGCCTGCGGGTGCCGGGCAGACAGGATGCAGTGGCGGGCAGCCTGCTGGGAGAGCTACTGGAGGCGGTGGTGCTGGACCAGAAGCCGGAGTTTACCCTGGCGCAGCTTTTGCGGCAGGTGCTGCCAGGCACCGGCGGCCGCGTGGTGCTTTTGCGGCGGGGAGAGCGGTTCACAGTGGACGGCACGGAGTATGAGGTGCTGTGGCCCCGGCTGAAGTCCAAGGACATCACCCGGCGCAGAAGAGCGGCCTTTCGCCGCTTTCTGGACCGCCTGGAGCGCGGTGTGGAGGCACCGGAGGGGGAAGGGGTATGGCGCACGGTCAGCGACCTTGCAGACGTGCTCCTGCGGGATTTTGCGGAGGAAATGGACCTTCCCCGGCAGCTGGATCTCTTTCCACCGCAGCTGCCCGGCTATCAGCCGATGATGGAGAGGGTGAGCCGCCTTGCACAGCGGATGCGCGTGGTCTATACCTTGGGAGGCGGTCCGTTCCAGGAGCAGATGCACTACTATGCAAAAGCCCTCCAGGAGGACTGGAACAGGGTGAGTCTGGTGTTCCAAGGCTGTCCGCCGGGCGGCGGTATCCTGATGACGGGAGACGCGCCCAAAGGGGTGCTGAAGGAGCAGGCCAAGGGCGCCTACGGCCCTCCGTACTTTCTGGACGGATACCAGATCATCAAGGCGCCCCACCATGGAACGGGCTCTCACTTTTGTGACAGTCTCCCTCCCTGTGAGTTCCTCTGCATCAGCAACGGTACAGGGAACCAGCACTACCAGAAGATCTCCCAAAGCTACGAGACGACGTACGGCGTGCTGGGACGGCGTACCGCTCTGCGCTGCACCAACGACCGCTGTGAGTTTTCCGCCGTGGGAGGGCATTGCCCCGGGGCGGGACAGTGCGGCGGAGCCTGGATCGATATCTGAAAGAAGAAACCCCGGATGCCGAAAGGCATCCGGGGTTTTTAAATAAGGGGAGATTTACTTGGAAGCAGCCTGCTTCTTGGCAAATTCCTTCTCCTCGGGCGTGCGCAGCAGACCAAACTGGATGGTGATGCAGGTGAAGATGATCAGTGCGAACATGTAGAAGGAGTAGGGCAGGATGTCCAGAGGCGTGCAGCCGGCAAGTTCGGTGACGATCAGGATACCGCCGTCGTGGGGCATCAGAGCCAGGAAAGCGCAGGCGAAGATATCCACCAGGCTGGCCAGGCGCTTGGGAGCGATGCCGTACTTGCCGCCGATCTCCTTGGCGATGGGGCAGGTGACGATGATACCGATGGTGTTGTTGACCAGTGCGGCAGAGAGAACGCCGGACAGCAGGCCGATGCCATACTCGGCGCCGCGGCGGCTGCCGATCTTGGAAGTGATGGCAGAGACCAGCCACTCCACACCGCCGTAGTAGCGGACCAGGCCGATGATGCCGGAGATGAGCACAGCCACGATGCTGATGGAGAACATGTCGCTCATGCCGCCGCCGATGCCCTGGACCCACTCAAAGAAGCCAACAGTGCCCTGGGCCATGCCGATGATGCCGGTCATGAGGATGCCGATGAACAGAACCACAGCCACATTGATGCCCATGAGAGCGGTGACGAGAACCACGATGTAGGGCAGGACCTGAATGACGCTGTAAGCGCCGGCTTCGATGCTGCCGGAGCCCTGGCCGCCCAGAATGGCATAGAGCACGATGGCGATGATGGCAGCAGGCAGAGCCATGAAGAAGTTCATGCGGAACTTGTCGCGCATTTCAGAGCCGCAGCCCTGGGCGGCGGAAATGGTGGTGTCGGAGATCATGGACAGGTTGTCGCCGAAGTAAGAGCCACCGATGACCGCAGCGCCCACGATAGCGGGGTTCAGACCGGCGCCCTGAGCCACACCGATGGCAACAGGGGCCATGGCAGCGATGGTGCCCATGGAGGTACCGATGGCGGTGGAGATGAAGCAGCACATCAAAAACACGCCGGGGATCAGCAGGGAAACGGGGATGAAGTGCAGAGCCATGTTGATGACGGAGTCCTTACCGCCCATGGTGGCGGCAGCGCCCTGGAAGCCGCCGGCCATCAGGTAGATCAGGACGATCATCATAACGCCGGAGTTGCCCATGCTCTGGCAGAACACATCCAGCTTCTCACTGACCTTAACCTTGGGGGCCAGCAGCAGTGCCACGGCCACACCGGCCAGCAGTGCTACATGGCGGGGGAACTGGCCGAAGGGATCTTCCACACCGGTCAGCGTAAAGGTGATACCGCATCCTACATACAGAGCCAGGAAGACGATCAGGGGCAAAAACGCGGCGGCTCCAAGCTTTTTCTGGTTTTCCATCTTGTTTTCTCCTCTCTTTATACGCTTCTTTTGTATCTGGATCAGCGGCTGCGGACCGCCTGTTCCATCTGGGTCAGGGCTTTCTCGATGACGCTGCGGGGGCAGGCTGCGTTCAGACGCAGGAAACCGGAACCGCCGATGCCGAAGTCAGTGCCCTCGCCGAAGGCCACGCCGGCCTTTTCCACGCAGAACTTCTTCAGCTCGGCGTCGTCCATGCCCAGGGCCCGGGCGTCCACCCAGTTGAGGTAAGTGGCCTCGGGAGTGCTGGGCTTGAGCTCCGGCAGACGCTCGGCGCAGAAGCTGCGGATAAAGCGCATGTTGTCTCCCAGGTAGACCAGCAGCTCATCCAGCCACTGCTCGCCGTGGGCGTAGGCCTCCATGGTGGCAACCAGGGAGAAGCAGTTGTTGCGGGCGATGTCCATGCGCTTGAGCTCTGCCACATAGGCGTCCTTCTTGGCCTCGTCGTTGAAGACGATGGTGGAGGACTGCAGACCTGCCAGGTTGAAGGTCTTGCTGGGGGCGATGCAGGTGGTGGTGATGGCGGCGATCTCCGGGGAGACGGAGGCCATGCAGGTGTGCTTGTGGCCGTCCAGCATCAGGTCGGAGTGGATCTCGTCGGAGATGATCTCCACGCCGTACTTCACGCAGATGTCGCCCACCTGCTTGAGCTCCTCACGGGTCCAGCAGCGGCCCACGGGGTTGTGGGGGTTGCAGAGGATGAAGTACTTGGCGCCGTCCTTAGCCTTGGCTTCAAAGTCCTCCAGATCCATGGTGTAATAGCCGTTTTCGTCCCGCTTCAGGGGGCTGACCACCAGCTGCCGGCCGGTGTTATTCACCACGTCGGCAAAAGGATGGTAGACAGGCTGCTGGATGAGCACCTTGTCGCCGGGCTGGGTGAACATGGTCAGTACCATGCGCATACCGGGCACCACGCCGGGGGCAAAGGCCATCTTGGCAATATCGGGCAGCCAGCCGTTGCGCTTCTGCTGCCAGGCGGCGATGGCCTCAAAGTACTTGGGGGTACGCCAGGTGTAGCCGAAGATCCCCTGGTCAGCCCGTGCCTTGATGGCTTCCACGATGCAGGGCGCCGTACGGAAGTCCATATCCGCGATCCACAGAGGGATCACGTTGTTGGTGCCGTAGTGCAGCTCCGCTTCCTGGAACTTGGCCGCGTAGTTATTAGAGCGATCCACGATTTCATCAAAATTATAAGCCATGCTGTAATCCTCCTCATCGTATGACGCCGTGGTTTTGCCCAATATTTAAAGCAAATATCATGCCAAAACGTGAGGGCGTTCATAATTTGTTAAAGCTGGCAGATTTCCAAAAGCTAAAATTAACAGCTTGCACAAGAAATGTTGGATAGAGAGGGGGTGATTCAGGGGAAAACCGAAAAAATAATTGGGTAAAGACTATTAACTTTACCCAATTATTTAACCTATTTATTTCGAAGGGGCAGAGAGCTGATGGCAGAGCTGCTGTCCGGAGCGGGTCAGGCGGCTGCCGCCCCGGCCCCGGGATACGGATACCAGGCCCAGGCCGTGGAGGGCGTGGAGCATATCCCGGATCTCCTGTTCCGTTAAAGGGAGCCCCTCTTCACGGGCAAGACGCAAAAGGGTGCCGCGGCCCATGCCTTGCTCGGAACGGCCCAGGGCGCACACAAGAAAGGTAAACGCCTCCTCCCGTCCCTGAGCCAGCCGCTGGAAGTCCGGCGGGCCGCCGGAGGGGACGGGTGCTGCGGCAGGCCGGGCGGATTCCCGCAGATAGATGGGCAGGTCCTCAGCCTCCACCTGATCCTTACCCAGCATGGAAAGATACTCCACCAGATTGGCAAGCTCCCGTACATTGCCCTCCCAGGGATAAGTACGCAGTACGGCCTGGGCCTGGAGGGAGAAGGTGAAGCAAACGCCGTTTTTTTCCATCAGGTGGCGGGCAATCAGAAAAAGGTCCTCTCCCCGGTCCCGCAGGGGCGGAATGGCAATGGGCAGGGTGTTGAGGCGGTAGTAGAGGTCCTTTCGGAAGGCCCCCTGGTGCACCAGCTCCAGAATGTCCTCGTTGGAGGCGGCGATGATGCGCACATCTGTGGGGATGATGCGGTTGCCGCCTACCCGCATGAATTCCTTTTCCTGCAATACCCGCAGGAGCTTTACTTGCAGGGTCTGGCTCATACCCTCAATCTCGTCCAGGAACAGGGTGCCTCGGTGGGCGTATTCAAAAAGGCCCAGCTTGCCGCCCTTTTTGGCGCCGGTGAACGCGCCCTCGTCATAGCCGAACAGCTCGCTTTCCAGCAGAGACTCGGACAAGGCGGCGCAGTTGATAGCCACAAAGGGCATGTCGCGGCGGCGGGAGGCATTGTGGATGGAGTGGGCAAAGAGTTCCTTGCCGGTGCCGCTTTCGCCTGTGAGCAGGATGGCCGACTCCGTGCGGGCCATGCGGGCGGCAATCTGTTTGGTGCGCTGCATGATGTCGCTTTGGCCGATGATGTCATCAAAGACATATTTGGACTGATAGCCCCGGTGATAGAGCTGCAGCCGGAATTGGTGCTGGCGGTTTTCCTCCTCGGTGAACCGCTGCAGCAGCACAAAGCAGCCGATCCACTCGCCCTGCCAGTCCACCGGGGCGGTGGCCAGGTTGAGATAGGTGTCCCCCAGCTGGATGAGGCGGGAGGTCTTCTGGCGGCGGTCGGTCTCGGTCAGCTGCCGGGCAAGGTCCCGGCATACAAAGGTCAGCGACTGGCCGATGGCATCCTCACGGCGCAGCCCCAGCATGGTCTCCGCCACGGAGTTGAGGGCGAAGATCCGCCCGTCCCGATCTACGCCCAGAATGCCGGTCTCCAGCGCGCCCATGAGAATATCCAGATAGGTCTCTGTTTTCAGATTGGTGCTCCAGAGGGAGGCGAGGCTCTGGCCGGGGTCAGCCAGGGAGGCAGCGTAGGTGCGGAACTCCTGGCTTTTGGGGAACCAGGTGAAGCCCAGCGCCAGGGCGATCTCCATGAGCGTGTTTGCGGAAAAGACCCGGGGGCCCAGATCCAGCACCCGCAGCACCGTGGGCGGGACATAGCATGCCTCGCCGGGGGTGATGGCCAGTTCCACGTCCGGCGGATAGCTGGACCCGGGATAGACGGGCGTGAACTCAATCTGGGTGATGCCCAGGCGGTTGAGCTCGGCGATGGACTCAATGGCCATCTCCACGCTCAGATTCACCAGCATGGCGCGGGTGCCTTTGGGCAGCTGGCGCAGGGCATCGATCTCCTTTTTGAAAAAGGTAATGGTGGGGGAGACCACTTTCCGCTCCGGGGGGATGGTCTCCATGACCTGACTGAATGCGTCAGTGGACGTGGCTGCCACGATGTACAGATCCGCGTCCTTGCTCATGGCGGGAAAGTCATTTGCCTCCACGCTGAACGCCTCCAGCGTGATGTTGGAGCCGAAAAACTGAAATAGCCATTGGGCGTAGGTTGGGCAGGTAGAGGCTGCCTGGGTGACCAAAACCAGCTTTTTCACCATGAAAAGGCTCCTTCCGATATAATATGATTGATCATATTATAGCAGTTTTTGAAAAAGGACGCAACAAAGGACAAAAGCACGGCGCCTGGTAAAGCAGGCGCCGTGCGGCTTAGTTGACGGTATTGATGGGGCTGCCGGAGAGGAATGCGCGCAGGTTTTCTGCGGTGCAGTCCATGATCCGCTGCCGGCTCTCCCGGGAGCCCCAGGCGATATGGGGCGTGATGATGCAGTTTTTGGCCTGGAGCAGGGGATTGTCGCTGCGGATGGGCTCGGAGGAGACACTGTCCACACCGGCTGCCGCCACCTTTCCGCTGTTGAGCGCGTCGGCCAGATCCTGTTCCACGATAAGCCCGCCCCGGGCGGTGTTGAGCAGGATGACGCCATCTTTCATGCGGGCGATGGTGTCGCGGTTGATCATTCCTGCCGTCTCCGGGAACAGGGGGCAGTGCAGGGCAATCACGTCGGAGGAGGACAGCAGGGTGTCAAGATCCGTATACCGGGCGATGGAGCGCCCCTCCTCTGTGGGACGAGAGCCGGTGGCCAGCACCTCCATGCCCAGGGCACGGGCGATGCGGCCGGTGGCCTGACCGATGCGGCCGAAGCCGATGATGCCCATGGTTTTTCCGTCCAGTTCCATGAGCGGATAATCCCAGTAGCAAAAATCCGGGCAGCTGGCCCATTTGCCGGCAAACACAGTCTCGCTGTGGTGGGCCACATGGTGGCAGATCTCCAGCAGCAGCGCGATGGTAAACTGCCCCACGGCAGCAGTGCCGTAGGAGGGGACGTTGGAAACGGGAATGCCCTTTTCCCGGGCGTATGCCACGTCCACCACATTGTAGCCGGTGGCCAGCACGGCGATATAGCGCATGGCGGGGCAGGCGTCGATTACTGCCTTGGAGATGGGGGTCTTGTTGGTGATGACGATCTCCGCGTCACCGATGCGGGAGATGATCTCGTCCGTATCCGTGCGGGAGGTGCGGTCATAAATGGTCAGTTCACCGAACGCACCCAGGTCGTCCCAGCTCAGATCTCCGGGGTTTTCCGTATATCCGTCTAAAATTACGATCTTCATGAAAGAGGTCTCCTTTGTAAAGTGCGGCAGCCGTATGCCACGGCTATTTATCAGAATATCATGGGAGTGACCGATTGGCAAGTTCAGGATTTTTTCTGGGACGGCGCCGGATGATGCACCGGGGTGGACGTCTCCTCCATCAGTGCATGGAGCTTTTCCAGCGCCCGCTTTTCAATGCGGGATACATAGCTGCGGGAGATGCCGAAGGAGGCGGCTACCTCTCGCTGGGTCAGGGGAATGGTGCCGCCCAGCCCGTAGCGCAGACGGATGATCTCCGCCTCCCGGGCGGTGAGACACTCCGCCACCAGCCGGTGCAGCTGCCGGGCGCTGTCCCGGTCGTGGAGATCGTCCAGCATGGTATCATCCACTCCCACGACGTCCAGCAGCTGCAGCGCGTTTCCGTCCTGGTCGGACTCGATGGAGTCGGACAGCGATACCTCGCTTTGCAGCTTTTTCTGGCTGCGGAAGTACATGAGGATCTCGTTTTCGATGCATCTTGCGGCGTACGTGGCCAGGCGGGCGCCCTTTTCCGGGTTGAAGCTGGAGATCCCCTTGATGAGGCCGATGGTGCCGATGGAGATCAGATCCTCCTGGTCGCCGCTTTGGGTGTAATATTTCTTGATGATGTGCGCCACCAGGCGCAGATTCCGCTCAATCAGGATATCCCGTGCCTCCTGATCGCCCTTGGCATATCGCTGAAGATATTCCTGCTCCTCCGCTGCGGAAAGGGGCTTGGGAAAGGAACCGGTCCCCGAAAGGCGCAGGGAGAACAGCAGTGTATTGGCAAACAGCAGCAGCGCGGCAGTAAACATTGGCATCCCTCCGCCTATACCCTATGCATGGCAGGGAAGTCCCCATGCGGAAAAAAGGCGCAGTCCGGGGCGCGGATGTGGTATACTGGTAAAAAAGGAGTGGATGGCTTGGACTATGCTGTATATATCCTGCTCTGCGCGGACGGAACTTTATATACCGGAAGTACCAACGATGTGGAAAAACGGCTGCGGGCTCATCAGAGCGGGCGGGGCGCCAAGTATACCCGCAGCCGTCTGCCGGTGCGCCTGGTATATCAGGAGGCGGCCCCGGACAAAAGCGCAGCACTGCGGCGGGAAGCGGCTATCAAAAAGCTCAGCCGGGAGCAGAAGCTGGCGCTGATCGAAAACGCCCAAGAAAAAAAGACACCCTAGGGTGTCTTTTTTCATGCCTGGAGATGGACAGTACAGGAGGAGAAATCGTAAAAGGGGTTGGCCATGGTGGGCTGAAGCCCCTCCACCACGCCGTCCTGCACCAGCACGGAAGTGGACTTGAAGCAGATGGGGATGATGGGACATTCCGCCTGGAGGTGGGCGCAGAGGGTGTGCATGGAGGCGGCGCGGTCCGGGGCGGCGGCATAGGAGGCCAGCAGCGCATCGGTCTGCGGATCGGCCCACTTGCTGTAATTTGCCCCGCCGCCGGTACCCACCAGAGCGGTGAGATCCCAGTCTGCCGTGAGCTTGATCTCTCCGTAATAGAGGTCAAACTGCCCCGCGGCCAGCGCGGCGGTGTACTCCGCCCAGGGCAGGGCCTTTACCTCGATGTTCAGATCAAAGGCGGACAACTCCTGGGCGATGGCAGTGGCAGCGGAGACCTTAAAGCTGTTTTCGCTGTTGACCAGCAAGGTGGCGCTGCGGGCATGGCCGGAGGCAAAGCCCGCCTGGGACATGGCCTGGGCAAAGGCGTCGTAGGAATAGTCCTGCTCCAGATCCTTTGGATAAAGGGAGGTCAGCGGGGAGACGGGGGACTGGGCGGCCACACCGTGTCCCGACAAGAAAGCACTGATGATGGAGGCGCGGTTGATGCCCAGAGACAGGGCACTGCGCAGAGCCTGGTTGTCAAAGGGCGCCTTTTGGGTATTGAAGCCGATATAGTGGAGAATGGTGGTGTCCGCGTCCTGGAAATGGATGCTGCCGGTGACGCTGACGGGTTCGGTGCCGGTGAGGTCGGCGGTGATGAGCTGCACCTCATGGGAGGTGAACTGGTAGAGCATGGTGTCCCGGTCTGCGGCAGCGGAGAGGGAAATGGTGTCCACCGGCAGCGCGGAGCCCTTCCACCAGTGCGTATTGCGTTCCAGCCGGGCGCTCCCTCCGTCCTGCACGAGGGCGTAGGGGCCGGTCCCTACGGGGACCGCAGCAGAGGCGGTGGAGGCTTTGACGATGGGGATGTCCAGCAGGGCAGGGAAACCAGTGTTGGCCCGGCTGAGCACCACGGTGACGCTTTCCTGTCCTGCGGAGATGGAGCTGACCTGCGAGAGGCGGGCGCCGTAGCGGGAGGAGGATTTGGCCCGCTGGAGCGTTTGGACCACGTCCTGGGCAGTCAGGGGGCTGCCGTCGGAAAAGAGAACGCCGGAGCGGAGGGTGAACACATAGGTGAGGGTTTCCGGATCATAGGTATAGCCGGAGCAGAGGACCTCCTGGGGCTCCAGCGAGGGGGAGAGCTGAAACAGTCCTTCGTACAAAAGCCCCCCGACCACCTGCTGCATCCCGTCGGAACAGGTGATGGGGTCCAGAGTCTGATCGGCCGCATAGGGCAGGGAGAAGCTGGCGGGCAGGGCCACCGGTTCTTCCTGGGCGCTGGGGTCTTCCAGTGCGTCGATGAGCAGCTGCCCCGCGTCCGGCTCATCCAGCTCGTCCTGCCAGCAGCCGCTGAGACTCAGCGCCAGCGCCAGGGCACTGCAAAGGGCCAAAAACCGTCTTTTCATACTTACCTCGTTCTTTCGCTTATGGTTCCAGGGCAATCATGGCACACTGGAGGCCCCGTGCCTGCCCCATTTTCCGATGGGACCAAAATAGCTCCGGATGGCAGATGGTGCAAAGACTGCACACGTCGATGTGTTCGGGGCGCACGCCGGCGCGCAGCAGCCACTGGCGGTTGAGCCCGGCCAGGTCCACGTGCCACTTCGCTCCCCGCTGTTCCAGATACGGTGCGGCCTCTGCGCCCAGGGCCGCCTCCATGGCGGCGGGAACATCGGCGTCGGTCTCGAAGCAGCACCGGCCGATACATGGACCGATGGCAACTTGGAGGTCCTCCGGCCGGGAGCCGAAGTGGGACTCCATGGCGTGCACGGTCTTTTCCACGATGCCGCCGGCGCAGCCCCGCCAGCCTGCGTGCAGGGCGCCCACGGCGTGGTGCACGGGATCGTGGAGCAGCAAAATGCCGCAGTCGGCGGAAAAGACCGTCAGGGCAAGGCCGGGCTCCCGGGTGATGAGGGCGTCGGCAGTGTAGTCCCGCTCACGCAGCAGTCCCTTGCCTGCATCTTCGGCGGTGCAGAGGCGTACGGTGGTCTCATGCACCTGCTGGCTCAGCACGGTGCGCTCCGGCTCCGTGCCGATGGCCGTGCAGAAGCGGCGGTAATTTTCCATGAGACACGCCGGGCCGTCTCCCCGGCCGGGGCCCAGGTTCAGACTGTCCCAGGGGGCGGGGGAGACGCCGCCACGCCGGGTGGAAAAGCCGTGGCGGACGCCGGTGAGCAAAGGAGAAGTCAGGAAAACAAGGCTTCCTTGTGTATGAGTCTGGAATGACATGAATACCTCCCGGGGTTCCGACAGAAATAGCAGCCCCCCTGCCCTCCGGCAGGAGAACAGGGGGTGCGCATCAGATTAAAATGCGATCAGTTATCGTGGTATTCCTTGCAGGTGCTGCGCAGCCGTTGGCAGCTGTGCTGCCTTACGGATGCGGCGTACCCCTTGCGGGTACACTTCTTCCACTTGAGGCCGCCGACAAGTGCAAGGCAAGACCATCAGTTATCGTGGTATTCCTTGCAGGTGCACTTCTTCCACTTGAGGCCGCTGCCGCAGGGGCACAGATCGTTGCGGCCGATCTTCACGACTTTCTTGGGCTGCTTCTTGGGGGCAGTGCCGTCGCCGCCCACGTTTTCCACAGTGGTCTTGGCCACGCGCTCCCGCTTGACCTCCTCGTCCTTCTTCAGGCGGACGGAGTACAGCCGGCGGACGGTCTCGCTCTGGATGGCGGAGATCATCTCCTCAAACATGGTGAGGGACTCCTGCTTGTAGGCCACCACGGGATCGGTGTTGCCGTAGGCCCGCAGGCGGATGCCCTGCTTGAGGTCGTCCATGGCGTCGATGTGGTCCATCCAGTACTCGTCCACCACGCGCAGCATGATGACACGCTCCAGCTCCCGCATGATGGGCGGCGTGATCTCGGCCTCCTTGGCCTCATAGGTGGCCTCGGCAGCCTTGGTGAACAGCTCCGTAAAGTCCTCCTGGGTCTTTGCGGCGATCTCCTCGGCAGTGAAATTGAAGGCGCCGGGGGCAAAGTAGGTGCCCTCCAGGTCACGCAGCATCTCCCGGTAGCCCGCCTCGTCCAGGTGAGAGGCCTGGCCGAAGGCCAAGGCCACATGGTCGGCAATGGAGGTCTCCATCATGTGCAGGATGGTCTCCTTGATGTCCTTGCCGTCCAGGACCTGGCGGCGCTGGGCATAGATGATCTCGCGCTGCTTGTTCATGACGTCGTCGTATTCCAGCACGGACCTGTCTCTTATACACATCTCCGAGCCCACGAGACCGGAGCCTATCTC
>URKI01000040.1 GCA_900548505.1 uncultured Oscillibacter sp.
TACCACATCTCGTGGTCGCTGTCAAGTACTTTTTTCATTTCCTCTCTGCCGCAGTGCTCACCGCGGCGACAGCTTGGTTAGAATACCATGCCTCCCTCCATTTGTCAACACCTTTTTTCCTCTTTTTTCGTGTTTTTCAAAAAAGAGGCAGACAACCCAGTTGCCCGCCTCTTTCTTATATATAATGTATCTTGACCTTCTCTTTTACATGGCCTTGACTTCATCATAAATGTCCTGAATCTTCTGATCCGGTTCTCCCGTCAGAAGGCTCACCACTACAATGGCCACAGATGCCATGATAAACGCAGGCAGCAGTTCATAGATTCCGAACACGCCGCCCAGCCGCGGTGCTACGCCGTACTTCCATACAAAGACCATAACACCGCCGGTGATCATTCCCGCCAATGCGCCCCACTTGTTGGAACGCTTCCAGAACAGGGCAAACAACACCACCGGGCCAAAGGCTGCGCCGAAACCGGCCCAGGCAAAAGAGACTACCCGGAACACAGAGCTGGAGGGATCTCTTGCAAGGAACGCAGCAATCAGGGAAATGACGACCATGGTTCCCCGGGCAACGACCATTCCCTGCTTTCCGGTAAACTTCACGCCGAAGAACTCGGTAAACAGATTCTGAGACACGGAGGAAGATGCCGCCAGCAGCTGAGAATCCGCCGTGGACATGGTAGCAGCCAGAATACCTGCCAGGATGATACCTGCCAGCAGCGCAGCCAGTACACCGTGGTGGCTGATCAGGCTGGCGATCTGCACGATGATCGTCTCCGAGTCTGCCAGCTGCTCCATTGCGCCAGCCTTGGTCATGGCATTGCCCACCACGCCGATGAAGATGGCAACGCCCATGGAGATCACCACCCAGGTAGTGGCTACACGGCGGCTGAGAGCCAACTTTTTCTCTTCTCCAATGGCCATAAAGCGAAGAAGAATGTGAGGCATGCCGAAATAGCCCAGGCCCCAGGCCAGCAGCGAGCAAATGGTCAGCAGTCCGTAAGGGCTGGCTCCGCCGGTGGCCGGGTCATGGATATTGGACATGGAAAGATAACCCGCAAGATTCTGTGCGTTGCTCATAACGGCATCCATGCCGCCGGCGCTAGTCACACCGAAACCCAGGACCACGACCAGCGCCACCGTCATGATGATGGACTGGACAAGATCCGTAAAGGAAGCTGCCAGGAAGCCGCCCATGACCGTATAGATGACGATCACCGCGGCAGAGATCAGCATGGCCGCCACATAGTCCATGCCGAACAGAGTGGAAAACAGCTTTCCGCAAGCGGAAAAGCCGGAGGCCGTATACGGAATGAAGAATATGATGATCACCACTGCTGCAATGGCGGAGAGCAGGTTGCGCTCATCCCCCCACCTCTTGGAGAAAAACTGGGGCACCGTAATGGCATCAAGCCGGGTGGAGTAGCGGCGGATCCGGCGCGCCACGATGAGCCAGTTCAGATACGTACCCACCGCAAGGCCGATGGCCGTCCATCCAGCCTCCGCCAGGCCGGACAGATACGCCACGCCCGGCAGGCCCATCAAAAGCCAGCTGCTCATATCCGAGGCCTCGGCGCTCATGGCCGTAACAAAGGGGCCCAGCTTGCGTCCGCCCAGATAGAAGTCGTCTACAGAGTTGTTCTTTTTCGCAAACCATACGCCGACACCCAGCATGGCAGCCAGGTACACGACAATGGCCAGCATGATGCAAATTTGTGCGCTCGTCATTGTGATTCTCTCTCCTTATTCGCTAATAGCAGGTATCTTACCACACTTTTTACCAGAACAAAATACAGAACGGAGTATAGAATAGATTCTATACTCCGTTTGAATATTTTTTGAATTTTTCCTTTTATTTCAATGGATAAATCGCTGTACGTTTATTCAGAATCTATTGAAATCTTTTTCAAATATTTTTTTGAGCACGGTAGCTTTCCAGAAACTGCGGCGTCACACTGTCTGTATAGGACACCAGCGAATACTCTCCGCCGGACAGACACCAGTCATATAAAAGTGCCCGCTCCCACAGGGCATAGGCCTTGACGATCTCATTGGCCGTCCTGTCCCTGCGCAGCGTGCCTGCCTCCTGCCCCTGACTGACGATCTGCCGCAGCAATTTAAAATAGTAGCGGTTCCGATCCAGCAGGTGCTTTTCGCCCCGGGCCAGCAGTTGTGTGGACAGCAGCCGTGCCAGCAGATCCATGGAGATGCCGCCGTCGATCATGGCAAACAGCTCATGGTTGAGATAGATCAGCCGGTCCATGGCGTCCATATCCGGCGGCATGACCTGCATCAGCTGCTCATATTTTTCATCAAAGACATAGGCCAGCGTCCCCAGCAGCGCGTCCTTTCCATCGAAATAATGATAAAAAGACCCTTTGGAGGTGCCGGACTCAAACACGATATCCTCTACCGTGGTATCCTCGTATCCCTGCTCATAAAATAGTTTCCAGGCGGCGGATATGATCCGTCCCCGGGTATTTCTCCCGTTTTTTCTTGGCATGTCTCCCACCTCACCATTAAAATACCATATCCCGCCCCCGGATGCAATCGCACTCCACCGGGACATTCGCAGGATTTGCATGTTTTTTAGCACGTTTTCTATTTTACAGGCTCATTGAGTGCTGTTATAATGGCATCAGAATCCAGCAAGGAAGGTGTTGTATTGAAATTTTGGAAAATGAACGGCGCCGGAAACGACTTCTTGATTGTGAACAATCTGGAAGAACATCTGCCGGTCAGCTGTTTTCCCCAGATGGCCCGGACCCTCTGCCAGCGGCACCTTTCCATTGGTGCTGACGGCCTGATGGTGGTGGAGGCCCCTACCGCGGGCGGCGACTACAAAATGCTGTTTTACAATTCCGACGGCAGTGTCGGCGAAATGTGCGGCAACGGTGCCCGATGCATCTGCCGCTACGGCTATGAAAATGGTCTGGCGGGAGATACGCAGACCGTGGAGACCACAGCCGGCATCGTGACGGGACAGCGCATCGATAGCCGTCTCTACCGCATTCGCCTGAACGATCCCACCACCGTGGTGCTGGATCATCCCGTGGAGGTAGACGGTGTGCGTTACGCCTGCTCTTATGTGGAGCTGGGTGACCCTGGTCTTCCCCATGCTGTGGTCCCTTACCACGATCTGAAAAACGCCGACGAAAACGAGCTGCGGGAGCTGGGACGCAAGATCCGGCATCACGCCAGCTTCCCCAAGGGTGCCAACGTCAACTTCTACGAGATCACCGGCGAAGACGAGATCTACGAGCGCACCTTTGAGCGGGGCGTGGAGGATTTTACGTATGCCTGCGGCACCGGTACCGGAAGCGTAGTAACGGTCCTTACCCTGACCGGGAAAGTCTCCGGCCAGAAGGTGCGGGCAAACATGCAGGGCGGTCAGCTGATGATCGATGCCGAGCGGGTCTACTCTCACATCGCCAGTCTCTATCTGACCGGCCCCACCAACATCGTTTGTAAAGGAGAGGTCACGGACGAGGACCTTTCTTGTGCAATCAATACCCCAAGTGTGTGAAATACCGAGGAGGAACTGTATTATGGAAAAGAAGTCCGTAGCCAAAAATTATGCATTTTTGGCGATCATGCTGGGATCCATGATCCTGGGCGCCATCGTCGGCTGGATCTTCCCCGTTGTGAAAGACGCCGACGGCAACACCCTCAGCGCCGGCGCCACGGTGCTCAAGCCTCTGGGCACGCTGTTCATCAACATGATGTTCTGCATCGTGGTGCCCATGGTGTTCGCCTCCATCGCCGGTGCCGTGGCCAATATGGAGAGCCGCAAGCGCGCCGGTAAGATCATGGGCGTGACCATCGGCACCTTCGTGGTGACCGGCGCCATCGCCGCCGTCATCATGTACGTGCTGATGCAGGTGTTCCCCCCTGTTCTGGTCCCCTGGACCGAGATCCCCTCTGAGGCCATCGGCGAGCACGCAGACATGGCCACCATGATCGTCAACTTCTTCACCGCTGAGGACTTCGTGGGTCTGCTCAGCCGCAAGGCTATGCTGCCTCTGATCGTGTTCTCCCTGCTGTTCGGCTTTGCCGTGAACCTCAACGGCGGCAAGAACACTCCGGTGGGTCAGTTTCTGGATGACCTGTCCAACGTGATGATGCGCTTTGTGAAGATCATCACCTACTATGCCCCCATCGCCTTCTTCGGCTTCTTTGCCGACCTGGTGGCCACCTATGGTCCCCAGATCACCGAGAGCTACGGCCGGGCGCTGCTGGTGTACTATCCCCTCTGCTTCGTCTATATCTTCACCGCCTGGCCTCTGTTCGCCTGGTTCGGCGGCGGCAAGGGCGCCATCAAGACCATGTTCCAGCACATCACCAAGCCCGCTGTGGTGTCTCTTGGCACCTGCTCCTCCGTTGCTACCATTCCCACCAACATGGAAGAGGCGCAGGATACCGGCGTGTCCAAGGACGTGTCTGATATGGTGCTGCCTCTGGGCGCTACCATGCACATGGACGGCTCCTGCTTCTCCTGCGTTCTGAAGATTGCTTTCGTGTTCGGCGTGTTTGGCGTGGACTTCGGCGGCATCGATATGCTCATCAAGGTGGTCCTGGTCGCTGTTTTGTCCTCCGTGGGCATGAGCGGCGTCCCCGGCGGCGGCTATATCGGCGAGTATATCATGTGCTCCATCTTCTTCCCCGACCAGATGGAACTGGCCTTCCCCATCCTGGTGACGCTGGGCAACCTGGTCGATCCTCCCGCCACCATGATCAACTCTGCCGGCGACTATGTGGTCTCCTTCATCGTCTCCCGCTTCGTGGACGGAAAGGATTGGCTGCAGAAGGCACTGGCTGCCAAGAACTGAATCACTCCCGTGGCTTTTCACAGGAGGCGCGCTGCGGCGCGCCTCCTGTTTTCGTCTTCTGCTCGCGCTTGCCAGAAAGACATACTCACGGTATAATATGGAAAACAAAGTCTGTAAGGGAGCGAACCGCGTGAAGCAGCCTAAAAGATATGTCCAGCGTTTTTTGATCCAGAGCACCGTTTTGCTGCTGCTGATGAGCATTACTGCTTTTTTGGGCGTGTACGCCTCCGGCAGAGCCGCATACCGCTCCGCCAATGAACTGGGCGCCATGACCGCCGATTACCTGAATCTTCAGGTAGACTCCTTTTTGAGAGAATACGCCCAGATCCTGGGGGACGCGGCCCATACAGTGGAGGCCATGCTGAACCAGGGCATGTCCACCAGCCAGGTAGAGCAGTGGCTGACGGAGTTTTCCGACCAATACGCCGCCCAGATGTGCTATGACGAAAGCGGTCTTTACGGCTCCATCCGCGGCCAGGCGGTATACAGCAGCGGCTGGGTCCCCCCTCCCGGTTATGATATGGCCAGCCGTCCCTGGTACCTCAAAGCCGTGGAAGGCGGCGGCGCGTGCGTCCGCTCGGAGGTCTATCAGGATTACCAGTACGGGACGGCCATTCTCAGCCTCTCCATGCTCCTCTCCGACGGAGTCAGTGTGCTGGCGCTGGACATCCGGGCAGGCGATATCCAGGTGGACTGGCAGAAAAGCGGAGACCTCTTCCCCGGCACTGCCACCGTCATCGACCAAAACGGCAATCTGGTCCTGCACCAGCAGATCCGGCAGGACGAGCATGCCCGCTGTGAGCTGGATCAGTTTACCCAGCAGGACTTCCAGCAGTGGATGGACGAATACTTCGTGGATGACCGGGGCTACTTCGTCTGGCACGGGCAGGAGGATTCCTACCAGAACTACTATATCGTCGACGAGGAGGGCTGGACCTGCATCGTCACCATTCCCCGTTCCGCCATCACCAAGGACGCCACCGCGCTCTTCTATTTCCAGCTGGGTCTGGAGTGCCTTTTCCTGCTGGTGATCCTCTACCTCAGCGCGCAGAACTATCTGCACATCCGGCGCAACCGAAAAACCTTCAACTGCTTTGAGGCGCTGGGACAGACCTATTACTGCGTGGTCCTGGTGGACACCAGCGGCAGCACCTGCGAGATCTCCAAGTACGAGGGCCGCGACCGGGCAGCCTGGGAAGCCATCACGGATTACCACCTGTTCCTGGCCAAAGTCAGCGATTATATTTCCAACGAAGAGGATCGTGCCCGCTTCCTGGAACGATTCTCCGCAGAAAACCTGGAGCATCTGCGAACGGCATCGGACCGCTGCTACATGGAATACCAGATCCAAACCAGCAGCGGCCCCCGCTGGGCCTCCGCCGAGGGGTTCTGGGTACCGGATCTCTCCGCGGATTCCCATGTGATCCTGGCGTTCCGCGCCATCCACACCGAAAAGACCAAGTCTCTGGAACAGACACAGATGCTGCGGACGTCCCTGGAACACGCCCGTCTGGCATCCCAGGCCAAAAACGACTTCCTCTCCCGCATGAGCCACGATATGCGCACTCCTATGAATGCGGTCATGGGCTTCACGGACATGGCCCGGAACAACCTGGACCAGCCCGAACGCGCCCGGGAATGCCTGGACAAGGTCTCCGCCGCGTCCGCCCAGCTGCTGCATCTGATCAACGAGGTCCTGGACACGGCCAAGATCGAGCAGGGAAAAATGGAGCTGCACCTCGCCCCGGTGGACCTGCGCCGTCATCTGGAGGAAACGGCTGCCATGTTCCAGATGCAGGCCCAGGCCAATCATCAGGAATTTTCCATGGAGCTGTCCCTGCCTGCATCCACCATGATCCTCACAGACGGGAACCGGCTCAACCAGATCCTGAATAACCTCCTGACCAACGCCATCAAATATACCCCCGCCGGAGGACGGATCAAGCTGCAGGCAGAGGAGCTGCCCGGCAGCGCCCCGGACGAGCGGTTCTATCGATTCACGGTCAGTGACAACGGCATCGGCATGGCCCCCGAGTTTCTGGAGCGGATCTTCCTGCCCTTTGAACGAGAGGATACCTCCATGACCAACCAGACCAGCGGCGTGGGCCTGGGCATGGCCATCACCCACAGCATCGTGGAAATGATGGGCGGCCGGATCGACGTACAGAGCGAACGCGGAAAGGGTTCCACCTTTACAGTCCTCCTGCCGTGCCACCTGGCCCAGCAAGCCCCCGCATCCCAGCCGTCCGCCGACGCCGGTACTTTCTCCCTGGAGGGCCGCCGCTTCCTCTTGGCGGAGGACAACTTCCTGAACATGGAGATCGCTACAGAGCTATTGACCATGGAAGGCGCCGCCATCACACCGGTACAAAATGGTCAGGAGGCGGTGGACGCCTTTGCCTCCAGCGCTCCCGGCACATTCGACGCCATCATTCTGGATATCCAGATGCCCGTTCTGGACGGCTACGGGGCAGCCCGGGCCATCCGTGCTCTCCCCCGCCCGGATGCACAGACCATTCCCATCCTGGCTATGACCGCCAACGCCTTCACCGACGACATTGCCGCCGCACGGGAAGCTGGCATGAACGGCCATATCGCAAAGCCGGTGGATATGAACCGCATCAAGGCCGTGCTGGCCTCGGTGCTGCCGCCCCAGTAAAACAAAAAGCAGTCCGTACAAATTATACGGACTGCTTTTTTATTTGATTATCAGAACTCGCCCCGCTGCATCCGCTCTTTCACAGCAAGGCCCGCCGGCGTCACAGCGAGGCCGCCCAGGGCGGTCTCCCGGAACTCCACCGGCATACGGCGGCCTACCTCGCCCATGCAGTCAATGACCTGATCCACGGGGATGCGGCTCTCCACGCCGGCCAGCGCCATATCGGCGCAGCTGATGGCGTTGACGGCACCCACCACATTGCGCTTGACGCAGGGCACCTCCACAAGGCCCGCTACCGGGTCGCACACAAGGCCCATCAGGTTCTTCAGTGCCATGGCAACCGCATGGCCGATCTGGGCGTTGTCTCCGCCGCGGATAGCCGTCAGCGCGCCTGCGGCCATGGCGGAAGCAGAGCCGATCTCCGCCTGGCAGCCGCCGGCAGCACCGGCGATACAGGCCCGGTACGCGATCACGGCGCCGATGCCGGAAGCCACATACAGTGCCCGCAGGATGGTCTCCTCATCCGCTGCGCCCTGCTTGTAAAGGGGCACCAGCACTGCCGGGAGCACGCCGCAGGCGCCCGCTGTGGGCGCGGCCACGATCTTGCACATGCAGGCATTGGACTCACCCACGCTCAGTGCCGTTGCGATGACCTCCTGCAGATAGGGACCGCTGAGAGACTCGCTCTCTTTGGCATACTGACGCATACGCTCGCCGTCACCGCCCACAAGGCCGCTCACCGAGCGCCGCTGGGGCTGATAATGGTCCACCGAGTCCAGCATGGCCTGCCAGGTGGTGCGCATACGCTCCATGGACTCTGCGGCAGTGACCTCCCGCTCGTCCATATCCGTATCCAGCACTACCTGCCAAAACTCCTTGTCGCTGCTGCTGGCACGGTCAAAGATCTCCTGCATTGATTCCAGCGCCATATCACGCATCCTCCTTTTCATAGTACGTCACATCGTGGACGGCGTAAAGCGAACGGATGCGCTTCACCATGCTGGGTTCCAGCTTCTGGTCCATCTCAATGATCGTCAGCACATCGCCGCCCTTGCGGGAACGGCAAAGGCTCATGTTGGCGATATTCACGCCGCCCACCGCCAGCTCGTTGGTGATGCGGGACAACTCCCCCGCCACGTCCTGATGGTGCACCACCAGAGTATTGTAGGCGCCGGTGAAATTCACGTCCACGCCGTTGATCTTGTCCACCCGGATGCGTCCGCCGCCGATGGATACGCCCTGAACCGTCAGCTTCTTCCCGTCGGCATCCTCCACAGTCAGAATCGCCGTATTGGGGTGGGCATCCCGCAGCTGAACGGGATGGATATGGAACTCCAGTCCCCGCTCCTCAGCGATCTCAAAGCTCTGGGGGATCTCCAGATCATCGGGCCGCATGCCCAGAAGCCCTGCCACCAGTGCCTTGTCCGTGCCGTGTCCTTGTCCCGTCTCCGCAAAGGAGCCGTGCAGCGCGATGTCCGCCTTGACGGGCTGGCCGCCCAGCAGCGCACGCGCCATGTTCCCGATCCGTACCGCTCCCGCCGTATGGGAGCTGGAAGGCCCGACCATCACAGGCCCCAGAATATCAAAAATATCCAGCATCTTCTCAGATCCTTTCCTCGCCTGTCCGCTCACGGCAGACATTTCAGCTATAATTAGACCATACCACACCTGCCGCGATTTCGCAAGGCGTTTGTCGGCAAACTAACCAAAAAAAGGCAAAAATCCGCCTCACGCATGTGCGTTTACTCCAAGGACAAACAAACGCCTCCGGCACACAATCTGCCGGAGGCGTTCGTGATACCAGGTTACACGGAATGGGCAGGCTCAATGCCGGCGTTGGCGATCTCCATCATGATGGCGCACTCCATCCGCTTGCGGAACAGATCGCAGCCGTACTCATAGACGCCCTTGATGCTGCCGGTAGCGTGGTAGGCATTGGCCGCGCAGCCGCCGGAGCAGTACATCCGCGCCCAGCAGTCCTTGCAGCCGGGACGGGCATAGGCGTTGCAAAGCTTGAACTCATCCCGCAGAGCCGTGTTGGTGACGCCGTGCCACACATCGCCCATGGAGTACTTGGGATCACCCACGAACTGGTGGCAGGGGAACAGCTCGCCCCAAGGCGTCACAGCCAGATACTCCGTGCCGCTGCCGCAGCCGGAGATACGCTTATACACGCAGGGGCCGCCCTTGAGATCGATCATATAGTGGTAGAAGGTGAAGCCATTGCCCGCCTTCTTCCGGCGGATCATCTCCTTGGCCAGCAACTCGTACTGCTCGAAGAGCACGCTCTTGTCCTCTTCTGTCAGGGCGTACGGCTCGTCCGGCGCGCAGACCACCGGCTCCATGGAAAGCTCCGTGAATCCAAGATCCGCCATGTGCAGCAGATCCTTGGTAAACTCCACGTTGTCGTGGGTAAAGGTGCCGCGGACATAGTAGCCCTTGCCGCCCCGGCTCTCCACCAGCTTCTGGAACTTGGGCACGATGATGTCATAGCTGCCCTTGCCGCTGGGGGTCTTGCGCAGACGATCATGGATCTCCTTGCGGCCGTCCAGGCTCAGCACCACGTTGTGCATCTCCCGGTTGGCAAAGTCGATCACGTCGTCGTCGATGAGCATGCCGTTGGTGGTCAGAGTGAAGCGGAAGTTCTTGTTGTGGATCTTCTCCTGCTCGCGGCCGTAAGCCACCAGCTGCTTCACCACGTCCCAGTTCATGAGGGGCTCGCCGCCGAAGAAGTCCACCTCCAGGTTCCGGCGGGAACCGGAGGAGGCAATGAGGAAGTCCAGCGCCTGCTTGCCCACCTCGAAGCTCATGAGCGCCCGCTCGCCCTGGTACTTGCCCTGGCTTGCAAAGCAGTAGTCACAGGTGAGGTTGCAGGTGTGGGCCACATGGAGGCACAGGGCCTTGATGACGGTGTTGCGCTTTTTAAAGTCGAATGCCAGATGCTCATACTGGTCGGGCGCAAAGAGCTTGCCCTTGGCCTTGAGCTCCTCCACGCTTTCGATGACCTCCCGGATCTCCTGCTCCGTGATCTCCGGCCGGTCGGCGTACTTTTCCAGCATGGCGGCAACGATCTCGTCCGCCGTGTGGTCCTCATACAGACCGATCACGTCATAGGCCAGATCGTCCACCACATGGACGGAGCCGCTGTATATATCCAGGACAATATTGTACCCATTCAGTTGGTAACGATGGATCATGTTCTCACTCTTTCTATGTACGATGTAATCATCTGTGAAATCTCAAAAAAATCGCCACTCGGCCTGCTGAGCAGCCGGGCAGCGACTTTTTTGTCCATGCAGCTTACGCTTCCTCGCCGCACTTCTCGCACTGCTGGTTGGCAACACCGCAAGAAGTCTTGCAAGCGGACTGGCAGGAAGTCTGGCACTCGCCGCAGCCGCCGTCGCGGACGCTGCCGGCCAGGTCACGGGTCTCCAGAGTCTGGATGTGATTCATACTACAAGCCTCCCTTGTCACAGATGTGGCGCGGGCGAAGGGCCGCCCGCTCTCATCTATTAGACCATAAAACCATAGGGTTTGTCAACTAGCCCTCCGTGTTTTTCACCGCCCACAGCGTCCGGGGCGGGCAGCTCCGCTCGGCGTGGAGGGCGACCCCCCGCTCCGCCATGGCCCGCAGTGCCTCCAGGACCTGCGCCGTGATCTCCTCGCCCGGCGCCAGAAGCGGGATGCCCGGCGGGTAGGCCCACACCATCTCACCGCAGACCCTCCCGACCGTCTGCTCCGCCGGGAGAAGACCGCACTCTGCCGCCCGGGCAGCGAAGATGGACATTCTTGGCCGGGGCAGCGGGCACTGGGGTACGGAATGTCGTTCCGGCTCCGCGCGGAGGGTGCCGTCGATCTCCAGCAGTGCGTCCGCCAGCCGGCCCAGCGTCTGGGGCGTGTCGCACAGGCTGGTCATGGCCAGGGCATAGTCCGCCTGGGCCATTTCCAGCTCAATATGGAACCTTTGCCGCAGCAGGTCCATCAGTTCCGGGCCGGTCAGGTCGGTGCCGCGGGTGCTGATGACGATCTTGCCCGGGTCAAAGGCGAAAAAGTCCTGGTGACTGGCCGCCGTATCTCCGCCGTGGCACAAAAGCCGCAGATGCCGCAGCACTGCCGTCCGGCGGTCGAACGCCTCCAGGTTTTTTCGGTATGCCTCCCACAGCGCCGCTCCCTGCTCTTCCAGCAGGGCATAGCAGTGGTCCAGGGACCCCATCAGGAGATAGGACGGGCTGCTGGTCTCGAAAATAGACAGCTGCCGGGCAAACTCCTCCGCCGGCACCAGATCGGAGTTCCAGTGAGCCAGCGCCGTCTGGGTGAGGCTTGGCAGCGTCTTGTGGGCGCTCTGGATCACCAGATCCGCCCCCGCCGCCACAGCCCCGGCAGGCAACCAGGGCGCAAGACCCAGGTGCGCGCCGTGGGCCTCGTCCACCAGCACCGGCACCCCCGCCTGGTGGGCCAGCGCCGTAATGGCCGCCACATCGCTGACCACGCCCTCATAGGTGGGGCTGGTGACGATCACCAGCTTTGCCTCCGGGTGGGCCTCCAGCGCCGCCGCTACTGTCTCCGGCCGCAGGCTCCCCGACACGCCGAACCCATCGTCCACGGGCACCGGCAGATAGACCGGCTTCAAATCCCGCAGCTCCAGGGCGTGATAAACAGACTTATGGCACCCCCGGGGCAGCAGCACCGTGTCCCCCGGCCGGGCAGCCGCGCAGATTCCAGCAAGGATGCCGCAGGTACTGCCGCCCACCAGGAAAAAGGCCCGTTTTGAGCCGTACAGCCGGGCCGCCCGGTCCATGCCGTCTTTCAGAACGCCCTGCGCATCGTGGAGATTATCAAAGCCGTCGATCTCCGTAATGTCCAGTTGCCAGGGCAGTCCTCCACCCATGTCCCGGCGCTTATGGCCGGGCATGTGCATGGGGCACGCATCTGTGGCGGCGTAATGTTCCAGTTTTTCCAACAGCTCCATGGATATGTACTCCTCAGCGGATGCAGATGGGCACACCGTTGACCTCCACGCTTTCCTCGGCACGGATGAGGATGTAACGGGCACCGTCGATGATGCGGGTCTCCACCAGGTCTCCCCGCTCCGGGTTCACCTGGATGCGCACATCCGGCGTTTTCAGCTCCGTCTGTCCGACAGAGACGATGTTGCGGGGGCTCAGTTCCGCCTCCTCGCCGAACTGGCGGTCAAACTCCCGGGAAAACTCCTCCACCCGCTCCTGGGGAACCCCCTGATCCTGCAGCACCCGCTCCACGGTGGACTTGGAAACCGTCAGGGGCGCCTCATCCTTATTTTCCTTGTTGGCCTGCACCATGCCGCACAGCTGGTCATGCACCGCCTGCACCACCTGATAGTCGCACGCATCCTCCAGAGCACCCGCCAGAACGGACTGGAACGTCTCTTTCTGGGTATCCGCCGCCATGGGCGCGGTCTGGCGGAACAGGGCCTCCACCAGCTCCGGGTGGATCTCGGCGCTGTTTTTCGTATAGTACAGTGCCCCATAGAGATTCGTGGCCCGATCATCAAAGGCCGGGAACAGGAAGCCCGCCTCCGGCGGCGCCACCACCCAGTCCGCCGGGACGGCACAGAAGCGGTTTTCATTGACATAAAAGCTCAGCGCGTCCTTGGTGAGCTTCACCGGGCAGATGCTGCAAAGCACATAAGTAAACACCTGGTCGGAGGCATCCTCCTGCCGCATGCCGTCGCCGCCCCGATAGGGCACATCGTACGCGTCACAGGCCAGCAGGATCAGGTAGTTTCCTTCCACAGGCCCGCTCTGGATGATCTTATCAAACAGCGCACGGACCGCGCCAGTGTCCTCCAGCCGGGAGTCCCGCAGGGCCATGAGCAGATGGTGCTCCTCCCCCTCCGCTACCTGGTGGGTATCAAACTCAATGTCCAGCAGATTCTTCTGGGGCGTTCCCGACAATGTCTTGCGCAGCACCGTCAGGATCTTCTCCGCCTCCTCCTGCCGGGAAAGGGTCAGCGACTGGTCAAATTCCGAGATGATCTCCCGGTTTTCATTGACATAGCACCCACGCACATGGGAGATGTTGCTCTTATCCGCCTTGAAGCGGCGCCGCAGCTCCGCGATCTCTTTTTCCGTCATGCCGTACCTCACTTTTCTCGTCCAGCGGCGCCGCAGCTCCGCACTTTTCTCCGTCCGCTCAGCCCCGGAAGTGTCCGGGGCAAAGCTGCCGGGATATTATAGCACACGGCACTGTCCCTTTCCAGCGGTTTCTGTCCTGCGCCGCAAAGGGATTTTTTTTGACGAAGCCTCTTGCATTGTGTTTCTTTTTTGTTAAGATATTCAGGATTGGAAATCTGTCCCACGACCCACAGGAAGGAGCCCTCCCCAATGACCATGCAGCAAATGAGCGCCGCCATGCGCTCCGGCGCATCCATTTCCCGCAAAAACCAGATCCGTCTGGTCACCGCACTGTCTCTGCCCGCTATTTTGGAGCAGCTGGTGGCGACCTTGATGAGCTATATCGACACCACCATGGTGGGCACTCTGGGCTATGAAGCCACTGCCGCCATCGGCGTAGTGGCCAGTACGGTATGGCTGTTCAACGGCATCGTCAATGCGGCAGCCGTCGGCTTTTCCGTGCAGGTGGCGCAGTATCTGGGCGCCGGACGGGACCGGGACAGCCGGGGCGTTTTGTGCCAGGCCATCCTGTTCAACGGCTTGTTCGGGCTGCTGCTTGCCGTGATCGCAGTCATTCTGGGGCAGTTCCTCCCCACTATGCTGGGCGCTGATCCGTCCGTCCGGGCCGACGCAGGAGCCTACTTCTGCATCGTAGGCGCGTTCCTCCCCTTTACGCTGGCCTCCGCCCTCTATTCCAGCATCCTGCGGTGCAGCGGCAGCGTCCGCCTGCCCAGCTTTTTGAACGTGGGCATGTGCGCGCTGGATGTCTTTTTCAATTTCTTTTTGATCTACCCCACCCGGCAGATCGGCCGCTTCACGGTCTGGGGCGCAGGTCTGGGCGTGCGGGGCGCAGCGTTGGGGACCGGCCTTGCCATGGCCTGCATCGGCCTTTTGATGCTCTTCCTCCTGGTCCGCCGCAAAGGCCCTCTGCAGCTGCGGGGCGACGCCGCCTGGAGCTTCAACGGTGTCTGCCTGCGCAACGCCTACCGCCTGGCTACCCCGGCGGCACTGGAGCGCATCACGCTGAGCCTTGCCCAGATCGTGCTGACCTCCGTGGTCACCTCCATGGGCGCTGTTGCCGTGGCCGCCAACTATGTGGCCGTTCAGGCTGAAAGCATCTGCTACCTGCCCGCCTTCGGCGTGGCGGCAGCCGCCACCGCCCTGGTGGGCCAGAGCATCGGCGCCGGCCGGCCGGACATGGCCCGCCAGTTCGCCAATCTCACTACCATCCTGGGCTTTTGCCTGGTGACCGTCACCGGCTCTGTCTTGTTTTTCGGCGCGCCGCTCCTGGCCGGGACGCTGACACCGGAGCCGGAGGTCATCGCCCTGAGCAGCCGGGTGCTGCGGGTGGTGGCATTTTCCGAGCCTCTCTTCGCCGTGAGCATCGTGGTCATCGGCGCGCTCCGTGGTGCCGGAGACAGCCGCGGTCCCTTCCTTTTGAACCTTTGCAGCATGTGGGGTGTGCGGGTGGTCACCATTCTCCTCTTCACCCGCTCCTACGGTCTCATGGGCGTCTGGGGCACCATGACCGCAGAGCTGGTGTTCCGCGGGATCATCTTCCTGATCCGCCTGCTCCGTGGCAAATGGGTCAACGCGACAGCGCTTTCATGAATATAGCAAAAGCACGGTCTGGAACATTCCAGACCGTGCTTTGATTTTATGGCTCTCAGCGGGCTTTGGCGGTGCCCCTGCCGGGTTCCCCGCACTCCATGGCACTATTCATGAGCAAAAGCAGCTCCAGCACGCTGCGGAAGCTCTCCTCCCGCCGGCCCTCTGTCCAGGCGACAGACCCCTGCCAGCTGGCATTCTGCCGGAAGAGGATGCGCAGCTGGAATGTAGCAACATCTCCGCTGGGTGCCTTTGCGCCAAAGGGGATATCTCCCGGAGCAGGTACGGAAAAGGTGCGCTTGGCCCCAAAGGACTGCTGCGTCTTTTCCCGGCCCAGCAGTGCCTCGATCTGCAAAAGCAGCTGCACCGCGCTGCAGAATCCCTGCCCGTCCTGCCAGTCCGGATGGTAAAGCCGCCCGGAAAAATCTCCATCCCCGCACCGATCCACGCAAACCAGGATCAGGCGAGCTCCGTTTTCACCGACTCTTCCGCCCATCAGCGCCCTCCTCTCCAGTTTATGGAGGTATCTTATCACCGGGGCGTTACAAATGCCGTTACATTTCTCTGAAAGTTTTTCAAAGCCAACGGATTTTTCAAAATTTTCAGCAAAAATTCACTTCAGCGAACTGCTTTCTCAATCCCAGCTGATCACACCGTCTGCGCCGACGTGCAGGCTCCGGCCAAAGTAATAGGTCATGATCCGGGCCAGAGACTCCGTATCTGCCGCGCCGGACACCTCATAGGCCGCGTGCATGGCCAGCTGGGCAAGGCCGATGTCCACACTGGGCACAGAGAAGTGGGCCGTGGAGATGTTGCCCAGGGTGGAACCGCCGGGCAGGTCTGCCCGGTTGCTGTACCGCTGCACACGGACTCCCGCCTCCCGGCACATCTCCAGGAAGACCGCGCCGGACACTGCATCCGTGGTGTATTTCTGATTGGCGTTGTATTTGACCACCACACCGCCGTTGACCACCGGGTATTCGTTCTTGTCCGCATATTCCGGATGCGCCGGATGCAGGGCATGGGCATTGTCCGCGGAAACCAGGAAGCTGTTCGCCGTCAGCCGCGGCAGCTCCCAGCCCATTCTCTCGCAGATACGTCCCGTCACATCCTGCAAAAAGGTGGAGTCGGCTCCCTGGCGGCTGCCGCTGCCCACCTCCTCATGGTCAAAGAGGCAAAACAGCGGCACGGAGGCGCTCTCCTCCGCCTGCAAGAATCCCTCGAAGCAGCCGAAAGCGCACTGCAGATCGTCCAGCCGGGCACCGCCCACCAGCTCTTCCTCCGCCCCCAGCAGCGACGCAGTCGTCCTGGGATAGAGGAACAGGTCTGTTGCCACCACGTTTTCCGCGGAAATTCCAAGGGAACCGGCCACGATTTCTGTAAAGTCTTTCGACTTTTCACCTCCTAAAATTGGAAGAAGATCTGTATTCGCTTTCAGTGCGGTCCCCTTGTTTACCTCCCGGTCCAGGTGGATAGCCACGCTGGGGATCACCAGCAGGTCCCGGTCCACATTCACAAGGCGCACCACCAGCCCGTCCTCCGTGCGGACCACCACCCGTCCCGCCACCGAGAGGGGCCGGTCCAGCCAGGAACGGGAGATCATGCCGCCGTACGGCTCCACAGAAAGCCGCTTCAGTCCGCCGGCGGGCGCCGCCTCTGCCTGCTGGCGGACCTTGAACGTGGGAGAATCCCCGTGGGCCGCCGCAGCCATAAAGCCCACCGCCCTCTGACGGGGCAGCCGGAACGCCGCCAAGGCGGCGTCTCCCCGCAGCACGAAGTATCGCCCGCCGGGTGTCAGATCCCAGGGTTCATGCTCCCACAGGCGCGTATAGCCCTGCTCTGTCAGCCGCCGGGCCAGGTTGTCCGCCGCATGGTAGCAGGTGGGGCTGCTATTCAAAAAGTCCAGCAGTCTCCGGGAGAGTGCTCCATCCATAAAAGGTACCTCCGGTTTGAAATGATGGTGGTATTATACCACCTCTCATGCTAAAATGACAATGAGGAGGCGATGTTATGAAAATTCGGTGCATTGCGCTGGATCTGGACCAGACCACGCTGGACGGCGAGGGACGGCTCTCTCCGGCAAACCGGGCCGCTCTGGAGCGCGCCATTTCCCAGGGCGTCCATATCGTGATCGCCAGCGGGCGCCCCTACGCCGCCCTTCCGGAAGATGTCTTATCCGTCCCCGGCATTGAATACGCCATCACCTCCAACGGTGCCGCCGTCTATTATCTGCCGGACGACACCTGCCTGCATCGCTGCACGCTCACGCCTGATTCCGTGGAGAAGGTGCTTGCCCGCACCGCCGGGCTGTCCCTGGCCTATGAGGTGTTCGTGGACGGCCGCGGCTATGCCCAGGCGGACTATGTGCGCACGCCGGAGCGATACGGTGCCTGCGGCCGGGCAGCCGATTACGTCCGCCGGACCCGCCAGCCCGTGGAGGATATCACCGCCTTTATCCGCGCAAACCGGGACAAGCTGGACAGTCTGGACCTCGTTACCGACGATCAGAGCCTGCGGCAGCGTCTGCGAGAGGAGATTTTATGTGATGTGGATGACCTTTACATCACAACATCCATGCGCTATTTGCTGGAACTCTCCAACCGGCAATGCGGAAAGCACGCCGGCGTGCGGTTTGTTGCCGACCGGCTGGGCCTTTCCCCCGAACAGATAGCCGCTTTTGGCGACGGAGACAACGACGCCGACATGCTGGCCTTTGTGGGACAGGGCATCGCCATGGCCAACGCCTCTCCCCTCTGCCTTGCCGCCGCCCGCCATGTCACCCTGGACCACCGGCACGACGGCGTAGCCCACGGCATCCGCACCATCTTAGACATCTGACCTCGTTATACCAGCCATCACCAAAAACGGGATTGACAATCCGCCCGGGTGTCTTTATACTAAAAACAGACAATCACATACGACGGACTTATATAGGCCCATAATTGGATGGGCGTCTCTACCAGCTGCCGGAACAGCTGCGCTATAAGGACTGCCCCGTTCAGGGGTAGGCTTGCAGCGTCTCATCCGGCAGTCTTTTTGTTCACTGCGGCCGGGCCGGCCGGCCGTAAAAATATGGGAAACAGAAAGAGAGGGTTTTAGCTATGGGTACACTGGATCGAGTATTTCACCTAAGCGAGAACAAAACAGACGTCAAAACTGAGGTCATGGCAGGTATCACCACGTTCATGACCATGGCCTACATCCTGGCCGTCAACCCGGACATCCTCAGCGCTTCGGGCATGGACAAGGGTGCCGTATTCACCGCAACCTGTCTTGCCTCCCTGATTGCAACCGTCCTGATGGCTCTGCTGTCCAACTATCCCTTCGTCCTTTCCGCCGGCATGGGACTGAACGCCTACTTTGCTTATACCGTGGTAGGCAGCATGGGCTATTCCTGGCAGATGGCGCTGGCCGCCGTGTTTGTGGAGGGCCTCATCTTCATCGCGCTCTCCCTGACCAATGTGCGGGAAGCCATCTTCAACTCCATCCCCATGCCTCTCAAGCGCGCCGTTTCCGCCGGCATCGGATTGTTCATCGCCTTCATCGGCCTGCAGAACTGCAAGCTGGTAGTGGACTCCTCCACTTTGGTGACCGTTTACAGCTTCAGCAAAAACGCCGAGACCTTCCGCACCGAAGGCATCACCGTTCTGCTGGCGATCATCGGTGTGCTGATCACCGCGATCCTGATGGTGAAGAAGGTCAAGGGCGGCATCCTCTGGGGCATCCTCATCACCTGGCTGCTGGGCATTGCCTGCGAGCTGACCGGCCTGTATGTCCCCAACGCGGAAATGGGCTTTTACAGCGTGATGCCGGACTTCTCCTCCGGAATCTCCATTCCCAGCATCATGCCCACTCTGGGCCAGATGGACTTTTCCGCCGTGTTCTCCCTGGACTTCTTTGTGGTGATCTTTGCCTTCCTGTTCGTGGATATGTTTGATACCCTGGGCACGCTGATCGGCGTGGCCTCCAAGGCAGACATGCTGGATGAGCAGGGCCGCCTGCCCAGAATCCGCGGCGCTCTGCTGGCGGACGCCGTCGGTACCTCCGCCGGTGCTGCGCTGGGTACCTCCACCATCACCACCTTCGTGGAAAGCGCCTCCGGCGTGGCCGAGGGCGGCCGCACCGGCCTGACCGCCGTGGTCATTGCCGGGCTGTTCTTCCTCTCGCTGTTCTTCGCGCCCCTGGTGGCCCTGGTACCGTCTTTCGCCACCGCGCCCGTGCTGATCATCGTGGGCGCGCTGATGATGCAGGAAGTGGGGCGCATCCGCTTCGCGGACTTCACCGTGGCCCTGCCCGCCTTTCTGACCATCGTGAGCATGCCCCTGACCTTCAACATCGCCACGGGCTTTGGTTTCGGCTTTGTGAGCTGGGTGGGCATCAAGCTGCTGTCGGGCCGCTTCAAGGACGTCAATCTGATCATGTGCCTGATTGCGCTGTGCTTCGGGATTAACTTTGCCCTGCGCCTGCATTAGGAAACGCTGAGTACTGGTCTTTTTGCCCTCTGCCCGCGTCAGGATCGCCCCGTGCGAAGGTCGGGTTTGCATATACTCCCGCCGCTCGGGACTCGCCTTCCCCGGCAGAGAACGAAAATCCTAATGGAAACAGTCCCCAGCGTATTTGAATGTTGAAATACTCTGGCATAAACAAGCGCGCCGGTTTTCCCGGCCTATGTCCGGATCCGCATGACACAAGACATACGCTGTCTCTTATACACATCTCCGAGCCC
>URKI01000041.1 GCA_900548505.1 uncultured Oscillibacter sp.
CTCGGAGATGTGTATAAGAGACAGATCCCACGGAGATGTCCGGCGGCCAACAGCAGCGCGTGGCCATCGCCCGTGCCATTGCGGCCCATCCGCCCATCATCATGGCCGACGAGCCCACCGGCGCTCTGGATTCCCACACCGGCCAGGAGGTGCTGCACTTTTTGCAGCAGCTTAACCGGGAGGGCACCACGGTGATCCTCATCACCCATGACAACGGCATTGCCGCCACCGCCCGCCGCTGCGTGCGTCTGGCGGACGGCAAGATCGTGGACGACCGCGTGCAGGAGGTGGATTGGCTGTGAATATCCAACAGGCGATCAAAATGGCCTTCCGCTCCATTATGGGCAACAAGGGCCGTTCCATCCTCACTATGCTGGGCATCATCATCGGTATTGCCTCCGTGATGACCATCGTCTCCACGGTCAACGGCATGAACCAGCAGTCCCTCAAACAGTTCGAGGCCATGGGCAGCAACCGCATCGACGTGCAGGCCAGCCTCTACAACGGACAAAATGCATTTGAGGCCCTGTATGACTACTGCAACTCCCTGGGCAGCGACCTGGTGCTGGGCGTGACGCCGGATGCGTACTTCAGCGCAAACGTGGTCTACGGCTCCAAGAGCAGCAAGGCCATGGAAAAGAACCAGGAGAACATGTGGAACAGCGACGGCGGCGCCAATACCCAGGTGGCCCTGCCCCCAGAGCTGCGCTTCGGCAGCGACCAGTATTCTGTGTGCAACAACTTCCAGATCGCCGCCGGACGGGACCTGAGCAAGATCGACATCCGCAATTACAACCAGGTGTGCGTGCTGGGCGCCCGGGCCGCGCAGAACTTCTTCAACTATGCAGATCCTGTGGGCCAGGTCATGCAGGTTAACGGCATTCCCTTTACGGTGATCGGCGTCTACGGAGAGAAGGACCCGGATTCTGCCTGGTCCATGGATAACATCATCGTCTTTCCCTATACGGCCAGCCGTATCCTCAGCCCCGGCACCCAGATGAGCCAGTTCGTGGTGAAGGCGGCCTCCAACAAGGCCGCCGTGGAGGCCACTTCCCGCATCAGTGGTTTTCTGACCGGCCTGACCAACAACGGTCAGAGCGGCTGGGGCTACGCCCAGAGCAACAACCAGTGGCAGCAGTCGCAAAATGAGTACACCACCATGCTCTCCATGGTGCTGGGCGGCATCGCGGCCATCTCGTTGCTGGTGGGCGGCATCGGCATTATGAATATCATGCTGGTGACGGTGACGGAGCGGACCAGAGAGATCGGTATCCGCCGGGCCATCGGCGCCGAGCGCAGCTCCATCGTCACCCAGTTTTTGATCGAGGCAGCCATGATCTGCGGCATGGGCGGCATCATCGGTATCGCCATCGGCACGGTGGGCACACGGATCGCCGGCAAGCTGCTCATCAAAATCGACATCTGGCCGTCCGTCGGCATCACCCTGGGCGCGTTTTTGCTGTCGGTCGCGCTGGGTATCCTGTTTGGCATCTATCCCGCGGCCAAGGCATCCAAGCTTCAGCCTGTGGAAGCCCTGCGGGCGGAATGAGAGGGAGAATCAATATGAAAAAACGAGTGATCAGTTTGCTCATGGCGGTGTGCCTGGCAGCTACGGCGCTGGTATTCCCGGCCCAGGCTGCCGAGACCGTCCGCTTTTCCGACATCCATGACAAAGAGACCATCATGGCTGTGGAGTCGCTGCGGCTCATGGGCGTGCTGGACGGCTATGCCGACGGCACGTTCCGGCCGGACGGTGTATTGACCCGGGCGCAGTTCTGCAAAATGGCGGTCTACGCCATGAACGGCGAAAGTGAACTGGGCCTTTACCGGGCGGTGACCGTGTTCCCGGACGTGAAGCCCTCCTACTGGGCGGCTCCGTACATCAACATGGCCTCCAAGGGCAAGGCCATCATCGCTGGCTATGCCGACGGGCTGTTCCACCCTGACCGCACGGTCACGGTGGGACAGGCGGTGACCATCCTGCTGCGCCTGCTGGGCTATAAGGACGAGAATGTGGGCGGCATCTGGCCCCAGGGCTACATGGCCGTGGGCCAGACCATCGGCCTTACCAACGGCGTGAGCACCGATCCCTATGCGCCCCTGACCCGCGGCCAGGCTGCGCAGCTTTTCCTGAATCTGCTGCGTGCAGAGATGCGGGAGGGCGGCAAGTATGTCTCCACCATCGGTACGCCGGTGGAGAATACCGTGCTGGTGTCCGCCAACGCCACCGGACCGGACGGCCGCGGCAACGCCCTGCAGACCGCCTCCGGCGATGTCTATCAGATCTATTCCGGAAAGGCCTCCAACGGAGCTCTCAACGGCTATAAGGGCACGCTGGTGCTGGCCAAGAACGGCTCCAAGGCGCTGACCTTCGTGCCCGACGCAATGGGCGCCAGCCGCACGGTCACGCTCTCCAGCAAGACGGCTACCCAGCTGGTGGATACCAATGGCGTCCGCTATGCGGTGGAGAGCAGCACGCCCACCTATTACAACGGCGAGGAGACCACCTGGGGCAGCGCGTTCAGCTGGCTGCTGGCAGGCACCTCTGTGACGCTGTACCTCAACGAGGCCGGCGGCGTGGATTACGTGTTCGTGGGCGGCGGTTCCAGCTCCACGGCAGCCGTGGTGGTGTATGAGGATGAGTCCGCGGCGGGCTTCGACAGCCTCACCGGCGGCGCCACCAATTACACCATCTACAAGAACGGCTCCAGTGCCACCATGGCGGACCTGCGCAAGTACGACGTGGCGGTTTACTCCGCTGCCTCCAACAGCATTCGGGTGTGCGATACCCGCGTGACAGTGTACTATGAGAACTGCTATCCCAACGCCAAGGAGCCCTCTGAGATCACAGTGCTGGGCGGCGTCAAGCTGCCAGTCCTGGCCACGGCCATGACCAGCCTTTCTAAGTTCGCTCCCGGCGATCAGATGACGCTGCTTCTGACTGAGGACGGCAAGGTAGCCGGCGCTCTGGAGGCTGTGGGCAGCTCCGGCCGCGGCAATGCCATGGGCATCGTCCGGGACGGCACGGTGCAGATGCTTTGCGGCACGGCCAAGATCTCCGTGCCGGCCAACGACGCCAAGCAATATGAGGGCCAGGTGGTCCGCATCTCCTCTACCCGCAGCGGCGTGACGCTCTCGCCTGCTACCGGCGGTGCCTCCGGCGACCTGAATGTTTCCGAGCGCAAGTTGGGCGGCCGGGCTCTGGCGGAGAACGTCATGGTGTTCCGCAACGGACAGGACGTGAACCTCAACCAGTTGACCTCCAACACCGTGTCTTCTTCCGATATCCGCTATGCCCGCCTCAACTGGGCCGGTCAGGTGGATCTGATCGTGCTGGGCAATGCCGAGGAGTCCACGGTCTACTATGGCCGCGCAGTGGTGACCAAGGGCCAGCGTGTCCAGATCACCGATGAAAACGGCAAGGAGCCCGGCGAGGAGGGCTACATCCCCACCTACAGCCAGGGCCAGACCATGCTGGAAGTGGTCTACGGCGACGGCAAGTCCGTCGGTCCCTTCTCCACCGGCTACGATGTCCGTACTGGCGACTATGTGAAGGTGATCCTCAACTCCAGCGGCTCGGCATTTATGCACTGCGAGAAGCTGACGGAGCTGGACGATGTGCCCAACAGCGCCTGGAGCGGCCAGTCCGCAGTGACGGTGGGCGGCCGTACCTACAAGGTGAGCGAGGATGTGCCTTGCTTCAATCGCAGCACCGGCGGCTGGATGTCGCTGTCCGCAGCGCACGGCTATTCCAACCATTGCAACCTCTACGTCTCCGACGGCGTGGTGCGCGTCATCGAAGTGGGAGACTGAAAAACCCAATCACGCGAAAAGCGGAGGACGGCAGATGCCGTCCTCCGCTTTACAAATCTCATCCTGAGGAGTATGCTGGCCATAGAAAAAGGAGGGAGCTGCCATGATCTACGATACCCTGGCGCATAAGAACCAGTACCGGAGCCTGAACCCCCGGCTTGCAAAGGCGCTGGATTTCCTGGCTGAGACGGATTTTTCCGTCCTGCCGGACGGGCGCTGCGACATCGACGGCGACGAGGTGTTTGCCAACGTCATGACCTATGAGACCAAAATTGCTAATGAGACGCCGGAATCCCACCGCCGGTATATGGACATCCAGTACCTGATCGAGGGAGAGGAACTGGTGGGCGTGGGTGCCCTGGAGCGGATGACTGAAGTGGTGGAGGCTCGGCCCGAGGGGGATATCTGGCTCCACCGGGGCCCCGTGGACTATGTGACCATCGGGCAGGGACGCTTTGTGGCTGTGTGGCCGGGAGACGCCCACGCCCCCGGCATCGCGCCGGACGGCGTGCCTAAGCGTGCCCGCAAGTGCGTGGTGAAAGTGCTGGTATAAGAAAAGTGCGCCGGAGCATTGCTCCGGCGCACTTGTTTTTTTTATACCGTTGACCGGCACTCAGACTACCTGGAACAGATAGAACTTGAGATAGCTGGTCTCCTCCACGCCCCAGAGGATGGGGTGGTCGCAGCTTTGCTGGCGGGCTTCGATCTGCCGCAGCTGCACGCCTGCGTCCCGGGCGGCGTCGTGAAGCATGGCTACGAACTTCTCCTCCGTGGCGAAGTGGGAGCAGGAGCAGGTGGCCAGCAGGCCGCCCCGGGGCAGCAGCCGCATGGCACGGTAGTTGATCTCCTTGTAGCCGGCCAGGGCGTTGGAGACGGTCTTGCGGGACTTGGTGAAAGCCGGCGGGTCCAGAATGATGAAGTCATACTTGGTCGGCTGCTGGGCAAGCTGGGGCAGCAGGTCAAAGACGTTTGCCTGCACACACTCCATCACGCCGTCCAGCCCGTTGCGCGCGGCGTTGGCCCGGGCCATCTCCACGGCGGACTCCGATACGTCCACGGCGGTGACATGCTTGGCGCCGCCCATAGCGGCATTGAGGGCGAAAGAGCCGGTGTGGGTGAAGCAGTCCAGCACCGTCTTTCCCCGGGCCAGGTGGGCAACCGCCCGGCGGTTATATTTCTGATCCAGGAAAAAGCCGGTCTTTTGGCCGTTTTCCACATCCACCAGATACTTCACGCCGTTTTCCGTGATCTCTGTCACCGCAGACTGGGGCGGCTCCTCACCGGGCAGGGCATACCAGCCCTTGCCCTGAGAAAGGCCTTCCTTTTCCCGCAGGGCCACATCATTGCGCAGGAAAACGCCCCGGATAGCAAAACCGTCCTCCCGCAGCAGCTTGACCAGCGCCGGCAGCAGGATGTCCTGAATGCGTTCCATGCCCACGGAGAGCACCTGCACGCTCAGAAGATCCCGGAACTTGTCCACGGTCAGACCGGGGAAAGCGTCGGCCTCTCCGAAGATGATCCGGCAGGCGTCCAGATCCTCCGGGCCCATGACCGCCTTGCGGTATTCCCAGGCCCAGCGGAGCTTGCGCTCCCAAAAGGCTGTATCAAAACGGTCGTTGGCGTTGCGGCTGATGAGGCGCACGCGGATCTTGGAATGCTCCGAGAAAAAGCCGGTGCCAAGATACCGGCCCTTTTTGCTGACCACGTCTACCAGAGTGCCGTTTTCCACGTACTCGGGGGCGGAGGTGATCTCTTCGGCATAGACCCAGGGGTGACCCCGGTGAATGGCGGCCTCCGCCTTGGGCGTGACGGCAAAGACGGGGTAGCTTCGCTCTGCTTTCATAGAAAAACTCCTTTTGGAATCTGATTTTTCACCAGTCTATCACATTTTTGTCTCCGACGCCATATGGTGAAAGAGAGAAGGAGGGATTTTCATGCCCAAGATTTACCTCAGCCCGTCCACCCAGGACTGGAATCCCTATGTAACGGGCAGCGGCTCGGAGGAATACCATATGAACCGCATCGCGGACGCCCTGGTGCCGTATCTCATGTCCAACGGCATCCAATATAGCCGCAACCGGCCGGAGATGACGGCAGCCTCGTCCATCCGGGAGGCCAACGCCGGAGAGTACGACCTGTATCTGGCACTCCACTCCAATGCTTCCCCGGAAAGCCGGGCGGGGCAGGAGCGGGGCATCATCGTTTTTTACTATCCCGGCAGCGCGGAGGGACAGCGGGCCGCGGAGCTGATCGCCGGGGAGCTTAAGCAGATCTATCCGCTGCCGGACAAGGTGACCACCCGCACCACCACGGCACTGGGAGAGGTGCGTCAGCCCCGGTTCCCGGCGGTGCTGGCGGAGATCGGCTATCACGACAACTACGAGGACGCCCTGTGGATCGAGGGTCATACGGAGGCCATCTCCCAGCAGCTGGCCCGGGCGCTGACGGCCTATTTTGGTTTGCCGTTCATCTACCCCTCGCCGGTGCGGGAGGGGATCGTCACCGTCCGGGACGGCACGCTGAACCTCCGTGCCGCGCCGGACCCCACCGCGTCCATCCTGACCGGGCTCCCCGACGGCGCCGCCGTGGCCATCTACGGCGAGTGGGAGGGATGGTATGTGGTCCACTACGGGGAGTTGGTGGGATACGCGGCGGCAGCATATATCGAGACGGAGTGAGCGCCCGCCGCGGCCATGTATGTTTCGGGTAAATATACGCTTTTTCCTTGACAGCGCCGGGGGAAATGATTAAACTAAAAAAAGATAATCATCGGGAGGCGAAAGGGGTGCCGGCCCGATTGTTTTCTGACCGTGCGACCGCGCCGGAACTGCGGCGCGGTCTGCATCTGCAAAAAACCAATACCGACAATGAGGAGGAAGATTACGATGAATCCCATCATCGCGGCCCTGCTGGGCCTGGTGATCGGCGGCGCCGTCTGCTTCCCGCTCGGTATTCGTTATCGGAAAAAAGTCTCTGAGAAGGAAATTTCCAGTGCCGAGGAAGAGGGCACACGCATCATCAACGAGGCCATCAAGAGCGCGGAATCTAAAAAGCGCGAGGCCCTGCTGGAAGCAAAGGAAGAGATCCTGAGAAGCCGCAGCGAGTACGAGAAGGAAGAAAAGACACGCAGAGCCGATCTGCAGCGGCAGGAAAACCGCCTGCAGCAGAAGGAAGAAAACCTCGACCGCAAGACCGAGGCTATTGAAAAGAAGGAAGAGTCCCTGGCCCAGAAGCACGCGGCCATCGACAAGGAAAACGAGGAGATCAAGGTCATCAAGCGCAGCCAGACTGAAATGCTGGAGCGTATCTCCGGCTTTACCGCCGAGGAGGCCAAGCAGTACCTGATCGCCCAGGTGGAGTCCGAGGTGACCCACGAGACTGCCCTCAAGATCAAAGAGGTGGAGTCCCGGATGAAGGAGGAGTGCGAGGCCCGCGCCCGCGAAGTGGTGGCGCAGGCCATCCAGCGCTGCGCCGCGGACCAGGTGGCTGAAATGACCGTCAGTGTGGTTCCCCTGCCCAATGACGAGATGAAGGGCCGCATCATCGGCCGGGAAGGCCGCAACATCCGCACCATCGAGACCCTCACCGGTGTGGACCTCATCATCGACGACACGCCCGAGGCCATCACCGTCAGCTGCTTTGAGCCCGTGCGCCGGGAGATCGCCCGGCTGGCGCTGGAAAAGCTCATTGCCGACGGCCGTATCCATCCCACCCACATTGAGGAGATGGTGGAAAAGGCCCGCCGGGAAGTGGAAGCCACCATCAAGGCCGAGGGTGAGCGCGCTGTGTTCGAGTGCGGCATCCGCAGCCTGCATCCCGAGCTTGTGAAGATGCTGGGCCGGCTCCATTACCGCACCAGCTACGGCCAGAACGTGCTGCAGCACTCCATCGAGGTCAGCCACATCGCCGGCATGATGGCCGCGGAGCTGGGCGCCGATGTGCAGGCTGCCAAGCGGGCGGGCCTGCTCCACGATCTGGGCAAGTCCGTGGACCACGAACTGGAGGGCACCCATGTGGCCCTGGGCGTGGAGTTTGCCCGCAAGTACAAGGAGCGGGAGGACATCATCCACGCCATCGAGGCACACCACAACGATGTGGAGCCTCGGACCATTGTGGCCTGCCTGGTCCAGGCGGCGGACGCCATTTCCGCTGCGCGGCCCGGTGCCCGGCGCGAGAATCTGGAGAACTATATCAAGCGTCTGGAGCAGCTGGAGACCATCACCGGCTCTCACCCTGGCGTGGACAAGGCCTATGCCATCCAGGCCGGCCGGGAAGTCCGGGTCATGGTCAAGCCCGAGCAGGTCAGCGAGGACCAGATGGTCATCCTGGCCCGGGATCTGGCCAAGAAGATCGAAGAGGAAATGGAGTACCCCGGTCAGATCAAGGTGCATCTGATCCGGGAGACCAAAGTGGTGGAATACGCCAAATAACCAGCCTCAAAAAGAGCGGAACGCCTCGGGCGTTCCGCTCTTTCACGCCTGACATGCCGGAATTGCCCGGCCATGCCTTGACAATTCACGGGCGGGCCGATACAATATTAAACCAGTGAAAACCACCCGCTTGCAGCGATCACACATATTATATATAGAAGGATTTGAGAGAATATGGCACAGGATAAAAGACAGGTAGACGCCATTACCGCCCGGGACGTGGATTTTGCCCAGTGGTATACGGACGTCTGCAAAAAGGCAGAGCTGATCGACTACACCTCCGTCAAGGGTATGTTCATCTACCGCCCCTATGGCTACGCCATCTGGGAGAACATCCAGGCGGAGCTGGACCGGCGCTTCAAGGCCACCGGTCATGAAAACGTGTATCTGCCCGTTCTGATCCCCGAGTCCCTGCTCCAGAAGGAGAAGGACCACGTGGAGGGCTTCGCCCCCGAGTGCGCCTGGGTCACCATGGGCGGCAGCGAGAAGCTGGAGGACCGGCTGTGCGTGCGTCCCACCTCTGAGACGCTGTTCTGCGAGCATTATGCCAACATCATCCACTCCTGGCGCGATCTGCCCAAGCTCTATAACCAGTGGTGTAGCGTGCTGCGCTGGGAAAAGACCTCCCGTCCCTTCCTGCGTCACCGGGAGTTCTTGTGGCAGGAGGGCCACACCATGCACGCCACGGCGGAAGAGGCCCGGGAAGAGACCATGCAGATGCTGAACATCTACGCCGACTTCATGGAGAACGTCCTGGCCATGCCTGTCATCCGGGGCCGCAAGACCGACAAGGAGAAGTTCAACGGCGCCGAGGAGACCTACACCGTCGAGTGCATGATGCATGACCACAAGGCCCTGCAGGCCGGTACCAGCCACTACTTCGGCGACGGCTTCGCCAAGGCCTTTGACATCACCTTTGCCGGCAAGGACAACCAGCCTCACCATCCCCATCAGACCAGCTGGGGCGTGTCCACCCGTATGATCGGCGGCATCATCATGACCCACGGCGACGACAACGGCCTGGTGCTGCCTCCCCGGATCGCCCCCACCCAGGTGGTGGTGATTCCCGTGGCCGCCCACAAGCCCGGTGTGCTGGACGCTGCCGCATCCCTGCGGGATCGCCTGAGCGCTGCGGGTCTCCGCTGCAAGCTGGACGACTCCGACAACTCTCCCGGCTGGAGGTTTGCCGAGTATGAGATGAAGGGCGTGCCCGCCCGCGTGGAGATCGGCCCCAAGGACATGGAGAAGGAGCAGTGCGTGGTGGCCCGCCGGGATACCGGCGAGAAGGTGACCGTGCCTCTGGCGGAGCTGGAGGAGACGGTGAAGCGTCTGCTGGACGAGATCCACGACAACATGTTCGCCATGGCGCTGAAGAACCGGGAAGAGAACACCTTCGATATCTCTACCCCCGAAGAGGCAAAGGCCATCGCCGAGGGCAAGGGCGGCTTCCTGCGGTCCAAGTGGTGCGGCGACCTTGCCTGCGAGCTGGCCATGAAGGAGCGCGCCGGCGTCACTTCCCGCTGCATGCCGCTCAAGCAGTCCGGCACCGAGGGCGTGTGCCCTGTGTGCGGCAAAAAGTGTACCACCGACATCTACTGGGGCGTGGCCTATTAAGGAAAAACGCCGTTTTTCCGACAGGGAGACAGGCGTCTTTGAGGCTCCAAAAAAAACTTGAAAATTTCATGAAAAACAGAGAAAATCCCCTTGACAGCAAGGGGATTTTCTTTTATTATAAGGGAGTCCGCGCGAAAGGTGTGTTCTGGAGCGCGGTGATGCGATGAACCGGGAGATTGCTCCGCAAGGAGGTAACTTCCGGGGAGTATGTCCGATAATCGGGCGGCTGAGAAGGATCTGTACGTTGCGTAGATCGCTGCGCCATGACCTCGTTACCGGCCGTATGGTTTCATGCGCCGGTATTTTTCATGAGCTGGAATGATACGCACGGATAAGCGTATAGAAAAATCTCTCGCCGTAGGTCGTCGAGACTGCGTGAAAACAACCTACGTAATCAGGAGGAAACAACCATGGCACAGAAAGAAATGATCCGCATTCGTCTGAAGGCCTATGACCACCAGGTCATCGACCAGAGCGCAGAGAAGATCGTCGAGACCGCCAAGCGCACCGGCGCTGAGGTGTCCGGCCCCATCCCCCTGCCCACCAAGAAGGAAGTCGTCACCATCCTGCGGGCCGTGCACAAGTACAAGGACAGCCGTGAGCAGTTCGAGCGCCGCACCCACAAGAGACTGATCGACATCACCAAGTCCTCTCCCAAGACCGTGGAGGCTCTGATGGCTCTGGAGCTGCCCGCTGGCGTGGAGATCGAGATCAAGCTGTAATCCCCCGCAACACTATTTAAATTGTTTGCTGTCCCAAGCCCATCGTCTTGCGAGATGGGCGGGTCATGTCGGCAGAGCAATGCGGCCAACCCAACCGGGCGTATCTAAGCCGACCAATAACCTTTAAGGAGGAACATACATGAAAGCAATCATCGGCAAAAAAGTGGGCATGTCTCAGATTTTTGACGAGAACGGCCATGTGATTCCCGTCACCGTGATCGAGGCGGGTCCCTGCGTGGTCACTCAGAAGAAGACTTCCGAAAAGGAAGGCTATGAGGCTGTCCAGCTGGGCTTCGAGGATATCGCTGAGCGCAAGCTCACCAAGCCCGAGATGGGCCACCTGAACAAGGCTGGCGTCTCTCCCAAGAAGCACCTGCGTGAATTCAACCTGGAGAATGCCGCTGAGCTGAACATCGGCGACATCGTCAAGGCGGACACCTTCAAGGTCGGCGACTTCGTTGACGTCACCGGCATCAGCAAGGGCCACGGCTACGCCGGCGTTATCAAGCGCCACGGTGCCCACCGCCTGAAGGAGACCCACGGTAGCGGCCCTGTGCATCGTCACGCCGGTTCTATGGGCTCTTCCACCGATCCTTCCCGTATCTTCAAGGGCAAGATCGGCGCCGGCCACATGGGCGTTGACCAGGTGACCGTGCAGAACCTGTCCGTTGTCAAGGTCGATCCCGAGCTGAACATGCTGGTCGTCTGCGGTGCGGTGCCCGGCCCCAAGGGCGGTCTGGTCACCATCAAGTCCACCGTGAAGGTCCACAAGGTCAAGCAGGCCGGCGCTGACATCAGCAAGAACCCGCAGAAGGCTTCCGGCCGTAACCCGCAGAAGGCTTCCGCCAGAAACAAGTAAGAAAGGGGTGCTTGAGTAATGTCTTCTATGAAAGTTTTGAACATGGCCGGCGCTGAGGTCGGCACTGTTGAATTGAACGACGCCATCTTCGGCATCGAGCCCAACGAAGTCGTCGTCCACGAGGTCGTCAAGAACCACCTCGCCAACTGCAGACAGGGCACCCAGAGCGCCCTCACCCGCGCCGAGGTCTCCGGCGGCGGCCGCAAGCCCTGGCGTCAGAAGGGTACCGGCCACGCCCGTCAGGGCAGCACCCGTGCTCCCCAGTGGACCCACGGCGGTATCGTCTTCGCTCCCAAGCCCCGCGACTACAGCTATGTGCTGAACAAGAAGGTCAAGCGCCTGGCGCTCAAGTCCGTTCTGTCCGCCAGAGCTGCCGAGGGCAAGCTGGTGGTCATCGACTCCATCAAGATGGACGCTATCAAGACCGCTGAGTTCCGCAAGTTCCTGGATGCTGTCAAGGTCGACGGCAAGGCCGTCGTGGTCACCCCCGCTGTTGACGAGATCATCGTCAAGAGCGCCCGCAACATCCCCGGCGTGCTGACCACTCCCTCCAACAACCTGAGCGTGTATGACCTCGTCAACGCCCAGTACCTGGTTGTGGATCAGGCCGCCCTCGCAAACATCGAGGAGGTGTACGCATAATGGCTACCGCATACGATATCATTATCCGTCCCATCATCACCGAGCGCGCCATGGCTGGCGCCGCCGATAAGAAGTACGTCTTCGAGGTGGCCAAGAGCGCCGGTAAGATCGAGATCAAGAAGGCTGTTGAGGAGATCTTCGGCGTGAAGGTCGCTTCCGTCAACACCCTGACGGTGCCCGGCAAGGAAAAGCGCATGGGCGCCGGCCGTCCCGGCATGACCAAGACCTGGAAGAAGGCCTATGTCCAGCTGGCTGACGATTCCAAGACCATCGAGTTCTTCGAAGGCATGGTCTGATAACGGAAGGAGAGTAAAGCGATATGTCTATTAAAACTTTTAAGCCGACGACTCCCTCCAGACGCCAGATGACTGTCTCCGGTTTCGACGGCATTGACAAGAAGGCCAAGCCCGAGCCCAGCCTGACCGAGCCTCTGAAGAAGAGCTCCGGCCGCAACAGCTATGGCCGCATCACCGTCCGTCATCGCGGCGGCGGCAACAAGCGCAAGTACCGCATCATCGACTTCAAGCGCGACAAGGTCGGCTCTGCCACCGTGCTGCGTCTGGAGTATGACCCCAACCGCTCCGCCAACATCGCTCTCATCCAGTATGAGGACGGCGAGAAGCGCTATATCCTGGCTCCCGTTGGCCTGAAGGCCGGCCACAAGATCATGACCGGTCCCGACGCCGATATCCTGCCCGGCAACGCGCTGCCCATCGCCAACATCCCCGTTGGTACCGTGATCCACAACATCGAGCTGCATCCCGGCAACGGCGCCCAGCTGGTCCGCTCCGCCGGTACCTCCGCTCAGCTGATGGCTAAGGAGGGCAGCGATGCTCAGATCCGTATGCCTTCCGGCGAGGTCCGCATCGTGCGCACCAACTGCATGGCCACCATCGGCCAGGTTGGCAACATCGAGCATGAGAACATCAACATTGGCAAGGCCGGCCGTAAGCGCCACATGGGTTGGCGTCCCACCGTGCGCGGCTCTGTCATGAACCCCAATGACCACCCCCACGGCGGCGGCGAGGGCCGCGCGCCCGTCGGCCGTCCCGGTCCTGTGACGCCTTGGGGCAAGCCCGCTATGGGTTACAAGACCCGCAAGGGCAAGAACCCCACCAACAAGTTCATTGTGAAGCGTCGCAACGAGAAGTAAGGGAGGCAATGAAATATGAGCAGATCTATTAAAAAAGGCCCCTTCGTTGCCCCTGAGCTGCTGAAGCGGGTCGAGGAAATGAACGCCAAGAACGAGAAGAAGGTTCTGAAGACCTGGAGCCGCAGCTCCACCATCTTCCCCGCCTTCGTCGGCCACACCATCGCCGTGCACGATGGCCGCAAGCATGTGCCCGTCTACATCCAGGAGGATATGGTCGGCCACAAGCTGGGTGAGTTCGCTCCCACCCGTACCTTCCGCGGTCACCGCAAGGACAACTAAGTAAAGGAGGATGCAGAACATGGATAAGAAAATTGCCAAAGCGTATCTGCGCTATGTCCGCATCGCTCCCCGCAAGATCCAGATCGTGTGCGATCTGATCCGCGGTAAGGACGCCGGCACTGCCATGGCGATCCTGATGCAGACCCCCAAGGCCGCCTCTGAGCCTCTGATGAAGCTCCTCAAGAGCGCCATGGCCAACGCCGAGAACAACTTCGGCATGGACCCCGCCAAGCTGGTGGTGTCCGAGGTCTACGCCACTCCCGGCCCCATCCTCAAGCGGATGATGCCCCGGGCTCAGGGCCGCGCCTATCGTATCAACAAGCGCACTTCTCACGTCACCCTGGCTGTGACGGAAAAGGCATAAGAGGGAGGAGAACAGTTTATGGGACAGAAAGTTAATCCCCACGGCCTGCGCGTGGGCGTCATCAAAGACTGGGATTCCCGTTGGTATGCCAGTGATGAGAAGGTCGGCGATCTGATCGTCGAGGATCAGAAGATCCGCAAGTACCTGAAGAAGACCCTGTACGGCGCCGGCGTGCCCAAGATCGAGATCGAGCGCAGCGCCGACTCCGTCACCATCTACCTCCACTGCGCCCGTCCCGGTGTGGTCATCGGCAAGGGCGGTGAGCAGATCGAGCAGTATCGTCTGGCTGTGGAGAAGATGATCGGCAAGAAGGTGAAGCTGAACATCGTTGAGGTGAAGAACCCCGACATGAACGCCCAGCTGGTGGCTGAGAACATTGCTCAGCAGCTGGAGAAGCGTATCAGCCATCGCCGCGCCATGAAGAACTCCATGGCCCGCGCCATGCGCGCCGGTGCCAAGGGCATCAAGACCTGCTGCTCCGGTCGTCTCGGCGGCCGCGAGATCGCTGGCGTTGAGCACTATCACGAGGGTACCATCCCCCTGCAGACCATCCGCGCCGACATCGAGTACGGCTTCGCTGAGGCTGCCACCACCTTCGGCCGCATCGGCGTGAAGGTGTGGATCTACAAGGGTGAGGTCCTCTCCCAGACCCTGCGCACCACTCCCCGCACCATGGACACCTCCAAGCCCTATCAGGAGCGTCGTGAGCGTCGTCCCCGCCGGGATGGCGATCGTCGCGGCGGCTTCAACCGCGGCGGCCAGGGCGGTTTCAACCGTGACCGTCAGGGCGGCTTCAACCGCGGCGGCCAGGGCCGTCCCCAGGGCGGTTTCAGACCCAACAACAACACCGGCCGCCCCGCTGCGCCCGCGGCCCCCGCTAAGGAAGGAGGAGCCCAGTAATGCTTCTGCCGAAGAGAGTCAAGTATCGCCGTGTGCATCGCGGCCGCATGACCGGTAAGGCCACCCGTGGCAACACCCTGGCCTACGGTGAGTTTGGCCTGCAGGCCACTGAGCCCGCCTGGATCACCAGCAATCAGATCGAGGCTGCTCGTATCGCCATGACCCGTTACACCAAGCGTGGTGGTCAGGTCTGGATCAAGATTTTCCCCGACAAGCCCGTGACCAAGAAGCCCGCTGAGACCCGCATGGGTTCCGGTAAGGGTTCTCCCGAGTTCTGGGTTGCCGTTGTGAAGCCCGGCCGTGTCATGTTTGAGATCGCCGGCGTGTCCGAAGAAGTTGCCCGCGAGGCGCTCCGTCTGGCCAGCCACAAGCTGCCCATCAAGACGAAGATCGTCGCCCGCACCGAGGAAGCAGGTGAGTAAGATGAAGGCAAGTGAAATTCGTACCATGAGCCCCGAGCAGCTCAACGAGAAGCTGGTGGGCCTGAAGAAGGATCTCTTCTATCTGCGTATGCAGCACGCTACCAACCAGCTGGATAACCCCCTGAAGATCCGCGAGACCAAGCGTGACATTGCCCGAGTCATGACCATGTTGCGCGAAAAGGAGCTCTCCGGAGCTTCCGACAAGCAGTGAGAAGGAGGTAAGCGAAAATGAACGAAGAGATGAGAACTTCCTCCCGTAAGACCCGGGTCGGCAAGGTGGTTTCCGACAAGATGGACAAGACCGTCGTGGTCGCCATCGAGGACCGCGTGGCGCATCCTCTGTACAAGAAGATCGTCGGCCGTACCTATAAGCTGAAGGCCCATGACGAGCAGAACGCCTGCGGCATCGGCGATAAGGTCAAGGTGATGGAGACCCGCCCCCTGTCCAAGGACAAGCGCTGGCGCGTGGTCGAGATCATTGAAAAAGCGAAGTAAGGAGGTGCCGAGTTATGATTCAGCAGGAAACTTTTCTGAAGGTTGCCGATAATACCGGCGCCAAGGAGATCAAGTGCATCCGCGTTTTGGGCGGTTCCAAGCGTAAGTTCGGCAACATCGGTGATGTGATCGTGGCCTCTGTCCGCAAGTCCACTCCCGGTGGCACCGTGAAGAAGGGTGAGGTCGTCAAGGCCGTCATCGTCCGCAGCGCCAAGGGCGTCCGTCGTGCCGACGGCACCTACGTCCGCTTCGATGACAACGCCGCCGTCCTGATCAAGGACGACAAGAACCCCAGAGGTACCCGTATCTTTGGGCCTGTGGCTCGTGAGCTGCGCGACAAGGATTACATGAAGATCCTGTCCCTCGCCCCCGAAGTGATTTGAGGAGGGCAGCGAAATGGCTATGAATGTGAAGAAGGGCGATACCGTTGTCGTCCTGTCCGGTAAGGACAAGGGTAAGCAGGGCAAGGTCCTGGGCACTGTGCCCGGCTCCCTGAAGGTCGTTGTGGAAGGCATCAACATGGTGACCTGCCACGTCAAGCCTCGCCGTCAGGGCGAGGAGGGCGGCATCGTCAAGCGCGAGGCTGCCATCGCTGCCTGCAAGGTGCAGGTGGTGTGCCCCAAGTGCGGCAAGGCTACCCGCGTTGCCCACAAGATCGAGGGCGACAAGAAGACCCGCGTGTGCAAGCACTGCGGTGCTGAGCTGTAAGAAAGGAGCGTAAGGAACCATGGCAAGACTGAAGGAAAAGTACACCGCCGAAGTTGCTCCCGCTCTGATGAAGCAGTTCGGCTACAAGAGCGTCATGCAGATCCCCAAGATCGACAAGGTTGTCGTGAACGTGGGCTGCGGTGAGGCTCGCGAGAACTCCAAGGTCCTGGAGAACGTGGTGGGTGATCTGGCTCAGATCACCGGCCAGAAGCCCATCATCACCCGCGCCCGCAAGTCCATCGCCAACTTCAAGCTGCGCGAGGATATGCCCATCGGCGCCAAGGTCACCCTGCGTGGTGAGAAGATGTGGGAGTTCCTGGACCGCCTGTTCAACGTGGCTCTGCCCCGCGTGCGTGACTTCCAGGGCATCAACCCCAACTCCTTCGATGGCCGCGGCAACTATGCCCTGGGCATCAAGGAGCAGCTGATCTTCCCCGAGATCGAGTACGACAAGATCGACAAGATCCGCGGCATGGATGTGGTCATCTGCACCACCGCGCACACCGATGAAGAGGCCCGCGTCCTGCTCGAGCAGGTCGGCGCTCCCTTCGCCCGCTAAGGAGGAAGAGTCAAATGGCTAAGAAATCTATGATCCTGAAGCAGCAGGCTCCTGCCAAGTACTCCACCCGGAAGTACAACCGCTGCAAGCTCTGCGGCCGTCCTCATGCCTATCTGCGGGACTACGGCGTGTGCCGTATCTGCTTCCGCGAGCTGGCTTACAAGGGCGAGATCCCCGGCGTCCGCAAGGCCTCTTTCTAAGAGAGCCCGGACTACTACTTTTGTAACCGAGAGTTTTTGATATGGAACTCTGGTGATACGGATGGCGAAAGGTCATGACCAATTGGGCACCACGCGCGAGCGGACTGCTCCATTGGCCATGATACCTCGCTGCCGGAGCGGCCCATCTGGGACGCAACTCTAAAAATAGGAGGATTTATTATGCATATCACCGATCCTGTTGCGGATATGCTGACCCGCATCCGCAACGCCAACAGTGCCAAGCACGACACCGTGGATGTCCCCGCTTCCAACATGAAGAAGAGCATCGCTCAGATCCTGCTGGACGAGGGCTACATCAAGAACTTCCAGATCGTGGACGACGGCACCCAGGGTGTCATCCACATCACGCTGAAGTACAACGCCGGCAAGGAGAAGGTCATCTCCGGTCTGCGTCGTGTTTCCAAGCCCGGCCTGCGCGTCTATGTCGGCGCCGACGAGCTGCCCCGCGTGCTCCGCGGCCTGGGTATCGCTATCATTTCTACTTCCAAGGGCGTCATGACCGACAAGAAGGCTCGCGAGCTGCATGTCGGCGGCGAGGTCCTTGCATTTGTGTGGTAAGGAGGGTATTGAACCATGTCTAGAATTGGCAGAATGCCCATTACCGTTCCCGCCGGCGTGACGGTCACCGTCGCCGAGGGTAATGTGGTTACCGTCAAGGGCCCCAAGGGTGAGCTCACCCGTGCGCTGCGCCCTGAGATGATCATTAAGCAGGAAGGCAACACGATCACCGTGGAGCGTCCTTCCGACGACAAGCTGCACCGCAGCCTGCACGGCCTGACCCGCACCCTGCTCCACAACATGGTCACCGGTGTTACCGAGGGCTTCAAGAAGGAGCTGGAGGTCAACGGCGTTGGCTATCGTGTGGCCAAGGAGGGCAAGAACCTGGTCATGAACCTGGGCTTCTCCCATCAGGTGATCGTTTCTGAGATCGAGGGCATCACCATTGATGTTCCCGCTCCCAATAAAATTGTGATCAACGGCTGCGACAAGCAGGCTGTGGGCCAGTTTGCCGCAGAGGTCCGCGAAAAGCGTCCTCCCGAGCCTTATAAGGGCAAGGGCATCAAGTACGTTGATGAGGTCATCCGCCGCAAGGTCGGTAAGACCGGCGGTAAGAAGTAAGGAGGTGTGCCGCTATGATTAAAAGACCCAATACCAACGCGCAGCGTCTGAAGCGTCACAAGAGAGTGCGCGCCAAGATCTCCGGCACTCCCGAGATGCCGCGTCTGAATGTGTTCCGCAGCGAGGCCAACATCTACGCCCAGGTCATCGATGATGTCAACGGCGTGACCCTGGCTTCCGCTTCCTCTCTGGATAAGGCCATCGAAGGTTACGGCGGCAACGTTGCTGCTGCTACCGCTGTTGGCAAGCTGGTGGCCGAGCGCGCCAAGGCCAAGGGTATCGAGAACGTGGTGTTCGACCGCGGCGGTTACCTGTATCACGGCCGCGTGAAGGCTCTGGCCGAGGGCGCCCGCGAAGGCGGCCTGAATTTCTAAGGGAGGAGGAACGACAACAATGCCTAGATTTGAAAGAGAGCAGAGCGAGTATATCGAGAAGGTCGTTTCCCTGAACCGTGTTTCCAAGACCGTCAAGGGCGGCCGCGTGATGAAATTCTCCGCCCTGGTCGTCGTTGGCGACGGTAAGGGCAAGGTCGGCTACGGCCTGGGCAAGGCCGCTGAGGTCCCCGAGGCAATCCGCAAGGGTATCGAGGCCGCCAAGAAGAACATGATCACCGTGACTCTGGCCGGGACCACCATCCCCCACGAGACCATCGGTGTGGCCGGCGCCGGCCGCGTGCTGATGAAGCCCGCTGCCCCCGGTACCGGCGTTATCGCCGGCGGCGCCGTGCGTGCCGTCGTGGAAGCCGCGGGTATCAAGGACATCCGTTCCAAGTGCCTGCGTTCCAACAACCCCAACAACGTTGTCGCCGCCGCTTTCCAGGGCCTCAAGAGCATGCGTGGCCCCGAGGAGGTCGCCCGCATCCGCGGCAAGAGCGTCGAAGAGATCGTGGGTTAAGGAGGCGCTGAACATGGCAAACTTAAACATTAAGCTCGTCAAGAGCCTGAATGGCCGCCTGGAAAAGCAGGTTGCCACTGCGAATTCCCTGGGCCTGCGCAAGATCGGTGACGTCACCGTGCAGCCCGACAACGACCAGACCCGCGGCAAGATCGCCAAGATCGGCTATCTGCTGCAGGTCACTGAAGTGAAGTAAGGAGGCACGGAATTATGAAACTGAGCGAACTGTCTCCCGCCGAGGGTTCCGTCCGCGCGGCTTATCGTAAGGGCCGTGGCGCCGGCAGCGGCAACGGCAAGACCGGCGGCCGCGGCCACAAGGGCCAGAAGGCCCGCAGCGGCGGCAAGATCCGCGTTGGCTTCGAGGGCGGCCAGATGCCTCTGGCCCGCCGTATCCCCAAGCGCGGCTTCAACAACATTTTCGCAAAGCCCCTGGAGATCATCAACCTCAGCGCTCTGAACGCTTTCGAGGATGGTGAGACCGTTACCGCCGAGGCTCTGCTGGAGAAGGGCATCCTCTCCAAGTG
>URKI01000042.1 GCA_900548505.1 uncultured Oscillibacter sp.
GCAGCGTCAGATGTGTATAAGAGACAGCCCTTGGAGTAGAAGCACAGCTCCTCGGGGCTGTGGTCACGCAGCCGCAGGTGCTCCTCGCTCATGTTCAATCCCAGCAGCCACTCCTTGCAGAAGGAGCGCCAGTACTGGAACCACTCCAGGTCGGTGCCGGGCTTGCAGAAGAACTCCAGCTCCATCTGCTCGAACTCACGGGTGCGGAAGGTGAAGTTGCCCGGCGTGATCTCGTTGCGGAAGGACTTGCCGATCTGGCACACGCCGAAGGGCAGCTTGCGGCGGGTGGTGCGCTGGACGTTCTGGAAGTTGACGAAAATGCCCTGGGCGGTCTCAGGACGCAGGTACACGGTGTTCTTGGCGTCCTCGGTGACACCCTGGAAGGTCTTGAACATCAGGTTGAACTGACGGATGTCGGTGAAGTTGTGCTTGCCGCAGGAGGGGCAGGGGATGTTGTTGGACTCGATGAAGTCCTTCATCTCCTCCTGGGAGAAGGCGTCGATGGGCTTGGAGAGCTCCACGCCGTTTTCCGCGGCCCAGTCCTCGATGAGCTTATCGGCACGGAAGCGCTCCTTGCACTCCTTGCAGTCCATGAGGGGGTCGGAGAAGCCGCCCAGATGGCCGGAGGCCACCCAAGTCTGGGGGTTCATGAGGATGGCGGCGTCCAGGCCCACGTTATAGGGGTTCTCCTGGACGAACTTCTTCCACCAGGCCTTCTTGACGTTGTTCTTCAGCTCCACGCCCAAGGGGCCGTAGTCCCAGGTGTTGGCCAGGCCGCCGTAGATCTCGCTGCCGGCAAAGATAAAGCCGCGGCCCTTGCAAAGCGCCACCACTTTTTCCATGGTCTTTTCGCTGTTTTTCATGGTGTTTTCTCCTTCTATCCAAAATTTTGATGACAAAATAAAAACGCCCCGAGCCTTACGGCTCAGGGCGAACATAAACCGTCCGCGGTCCCACCTGATTTTCTCCCCAAACGGGAGACACTCTGCCCGGTAACGGCGGGGACCGGCGGCGCATTTCCGCGCCGCGGCTCCAGGGCGCCTTTTCGCCTGGTCCCGGAAGGGCTTGCACCATCCGCCCTCTCTCTTTGCCGGGGTCCAGGGGATACTCCTCCCTGTCGCAGCCTTTTGCATATCGCTTGCACTCTATCACGTTTTCCCCGGCCTGTCAAGAACATGGCCGGTTTTTTTGGAAAACTTGGCCCCTTTGGCCCGTTTTTCCCGGTTTTTCGCCGAAAATCCAGCTGTTTTTCCACAAAGTTTTCAAAATTGTGCAAAACGAGAGCCGCCGTAGGTACGGCGGCTCTCCATTTTACTGCTTTTCCCGGTCGTAAGCCACGATCACGCGGCGGTTGGGCTCCGTACCGGTGGAATAGGTGGTGACGCCCGGCACATCCTGCAGCGCCGTGTGGATCACATGGCGCTCATAGGCGTTCATGGGCTCCAGGGTCACGCTGCGGCGGTACTTGGTCACCTTGCCGGCCACCTTGCGGGCCAGGTGCTGGAGACTCTGCTCCCGCTTTTCCCGGTAGCCCTCGGCGTCCAGCTGCACACGCACCCGGCCGCTGGCGCTGCGGTTGACCGCATAGCTGGTCAGCTGCTGGATGGCGTCCAGGGTCTCGCCCCGGCGGCCGATGAGGGCGCCAAGGTTCTCACCTTCCAGAATGACCTTATAGCGGCCCTTTTCCGGCAGGTACACCCGCACCTGGGCGGGGCTTTCCATCTGCTCCAGCAGGCCGGTCAGGAACGTGCGGATGGCAACGGCCTTCTCGTCGTTCACTTCCTCGCCCAGATCCTGGGTGGCCTGGGGCGCCGGCGTTTCCTTCACGGCCGGCTGCTTGGGCTCCTTTTTCTTCTCCGGGCGGCGCTCGGCGCTCTTTTCCTGCTTTTTCTCCTGCTTGGGGGCGGGCGCTGCCGTCTGGGGCGCCTGAGGCTCCTCCTGGGAAACCGGCGCGTCGTCCGTCTCCTCGCCGTAGCTCACCCGCACCTTGGCCGGGCAGCTGCCAAGGCCCAAAAAGCCGGACTTTGCCCGCTCCAGGATCTCCACAGACACGTCGTCCCGGTCCAGGCCCAGCTGGGCCAGAGCCTTGGCGACGGCCTCCTCCTCCGTCTTGCCCGTTACCTCGATAAACTCTCTCATAACGGCTCCTTACTGTTCACTGTCATAGCGATCAGCCTTGTAGGAACGGCCCCGGGCATAAGGGCGGTCGCCGATCCGTCCGGCCTCGCTGGTGGTGATCTTCTTCTTGGTGGCCTTGGCCTCCTGGGCCGCCCGCTGCTTTTCCTTCAGCGTCATCTTGGGGGCGGGCTCCTGGCGCAGCTTCTCCTGCTGGCGGCGGCCCTCCTCGATGCGGCGCTGCCGGTCGGCCTGACGGGCCTCATACCGGGCGGTCTCTTCTTCTTCCAGCTTCTTGTTGTAGAACTTGCCCATGATGAGCTCCTGGACCATGGAGATCAGGCTCTGGGCGATCCAGTACACACCCAGGGCGGCAGGCATGATGAACGCGAAGTACACGCTCATCAGCGGCATCATGTACATCATGGTCTTGGTGCTGCCGGCGCCGGGGCCGTCCATGCCGGGCTGCTGCTTCATGGTGAAGTGAGAGAACAGCAGCTGGCTGCCGCCGGCCAGCAGGGGGATGAGCAGCATACCGATGAACACGCCGCTGATGGCGAACGTGGACACGGTGTCCCAGGGGGTGGAAGAAAGATCCAGACCCAGGAAGCTGTAATTCATGTTGATCCAGCCGTCGATGCCGCTGGTGAGCTCCGGCATGGAGCTGGCCACCTTGGCAAGGCCGATCTGGCCGTAGGGGGAGAGCTGGGTCACGCCGTCTACCACCACGGCGGCGCCGTCCTTCATCTGCACGATGGCGGACATGTCCACGCCGGCGGCGGTGGCCGCGGTGACCAGCTTCTGCACCACGTCCTCACCCAGCATCATGAAGTGGGTGATGGGCTGGCGGATGATGGAGTACAGAGCCAGCAAAATGGGCAGAGGCAGGAAGCTCCACAAGCAGCCGCTCATGGGGTTGACGCCCTCTTCGGCGTAGAACTTCTGCATTTCCTCGTTCATTTTCGCCTGGTTGTTGGCGTACTTTTTCTGGATCTCCTTCATCTTGCCGCTCATGCGGCTCATGCGCACCATGCTCTTTTTGGACTTCATCTGGAAGGGCAGCAAAATGAGCTTGATGGCCAGGGTGAAGAGGATGATGGCGAAGCCGTAAGAGCCTGTCAGATTATAGAACAGGCGCAGCAGCGCCGCGAACGGGATACAAATGAAGTATCCGATGGTACCGAAAAATCCCATATGGATTTTTTCCTCCGTCCTTCTTTGGTTTTGAGTCTGCGCTCAGGGTACCGGGTCATACCCGCCCTTGTGAAACGGGTTGCAGCGCAGGATCCTGCGAAAAGACAGCCAGCCGCCCTTGAGGGCGCCGTATTTTTCGATGGCTTCCAGAGCGTATTGGGAGCAGGTGGGGATATAATTGCAGCACGGCGGCCGCAGCGGAGAGATCTCACGCCGGTAAAACCGGATCATGGCCAGCAGAACACGCTTCATGCCCGTTCCTCCAGCACGTCCAGCTTGCGGCAAAGCCGCAGGAAGGAGTCGTTGAGGTCCTTCCAGGGCGCACTCACTGCGCGGCTCCTCGCCACCAGGACAAAATCATAGCCCTGGCGCAACGCGCCGCCGTTGAGCCGGTAAACCTCCCGCAGCCGGCGGCGGGCGCGGTTGCGCACCACCGCGTGGCCCAGCTTCACGGAGACCGTGACGCCCAGGCGGTTATGCCCCAGCTTGTTTTTCCGGCAATAGAGCACCATGCTGCCGCACACCGCCGACGCGCCGCGCCGGTAGAGATTGCGGAACTGATGGTTCTCCTTCAGTGTGACCGCTCGCTTCATTGCTCTCCCCTGTTCCTTCTGCCCGGAAACTCTTCTAGGGACGGAGGAATCCACATGAAATTCCCGCCGTCCCTAAGACGTCTTTTATCAAGTGTCTCCCGCGCGCGTCCTTACGCTCAGTGGGTCAGGCGGGCGCGGCCCTTGGCGCGGCGACGGGCCAGGACCTTGCGGCCGTCGGCGGTAGCCATTCTCTTGCGGAAGCCGTGGACCTTGGAGCGATGCAGCTTCTTGGGCTGATAGGTACGTTTCGTTGCCATGTTGAGACACCTCCTGTCAGTATTCCGGCCGTCCTTGCGGGCGGCACTTACTCGACACCTCCCCTTTCGGGCAGGCGCAGTAAACATTCTTCGCGCGTCACTGCGACGCACACGATAGTATACAGACATTTTCACATTCTGTCAATAAAAACTTCCATTTCTCCGAAAAAAACCGTGCTTTTTTGTGATTTGCGCGCCGGTTTCAAAATGTTGTGCCGCCATCAAAGTTTTAATCTATATGTAGTTTTGCGCGTCCGGGCCCGCCGGGATATTTTTTTAGAGTTTCCGCTTTTATATTTAGAATAAGTATTGCCAGCCATTCGTTTTTTTGCTATAATATCTTCGATTTGTTTTGTCCATTTTTAACTAGAGAGAGGTGTTTGTTTTTGAATTCCGTCGCTGACGTGTGGGACAATGTCCTTGCCCAGCTGAAAGGAGAGCTGTCGGAAACCACCATCAACACCTGGTTCGACGAGCTGGAGGCTGTGGACATCCAGGGCAACACGTTCATCCTGCACTGTACCAACGATTTTAAAAAACGATACATCGAGACGCTGTTCCTCAAAAGCATCAAAGCGGCCTTGAAGGACATCTTCTCCGTGGAGTTCGAAGTGCGTATCTGGGACGACGAGGAGTTCCATGAGCGCAGCGCCGCCGCGCCCAAAAAGCAGAGCGACCGCTTCACCTCCGACGAGTTCACCTTTGAGACGTTCGTGGTGGGCCCCTCCAACAAGCTGGCCTACGCCGCCTCCGTGGCGGTGGCGGAGCATCCCGCCCAGAACTACAACCCCCTTTTGATCTACGGCGACTCCGGCCTTGGCAAGACCCATCTCATCTACGCCATCGCCAATGTCATCAAGCGCAACGACCGCTCCGCCAAGATCGCCTACGTCAAGGGCGACGACCTGACCAACGAACTGGTGGCCGCCATCCAGGCCGGTCCCAACAAGACCGCCGAAATGCGGGAGAAGTATCGCCAGGCGGATCTGCTGCTGGTGGACGACGTGCAGTTCATCGCCGGCAAGAAGCAGACCCAGGAGGAGTTCTTCCATACGTTCAACAACCTCTATGAGTCCGGCCGCCAGATCGTACTGACAAGCGACCGTCCCCCCTCTGAGATGACCCAGCTGGAGGACCGGCTGCGCACCCGGTTCGAGTGGGGCCTTTTGGTGGACGTGGCGCCCCCGGACTTTGAGACCCGCCTTGCCATCGTCAAAACCAAGGCCGCCATGCTGGGACTGGACCTGCCCGACAAGATCTCCGTATACATCGCGGAAAACGTCACCGCCAACGTGCGGCAGCTTGAGGGCACCATCAACAAGATCATGGCCTTCAAGGATCTTTTGGGCAATGACACCGACGAGGAGACCGTCACCCGTGCCATCCAGGACATGCTCAAGCGGTCCAACGAGTATATCCCCTCCCCCGAGGCCATTCTGGACTACATCAGCAAGTACTACAACCTGGAGGAGTCCGTCATCCGGGGCCAGCAGCGGGTGCGGGACGCGGTGGCTGCCCGTCAGATCGCCATGTACCTGATCCGCTCCATGACCAATCTGTCCCTGGACGATATCGGCAAGCAGTTTGATAACCGGGACCACTCCACCGTCCTCTATTCCATCAAGCAGGTGGAAAAACAGATGAAAAAAGATGCCGCCTTCGCCGAGACGGTCAAGGCCATCAAGACCAACATCAACGCCCGGAAATGAGGCGTTTTTTCTCCACTTGTTCTGTGGAAAAATAAAAACTTTGCTGTGGAAAACCGGCGGTGAAAAATGGCCGTTGAAAATCGACCGGATTTTTCAACATCCCCTGTGAATCTCCGATCCCTTGCAATTTTTAGGGTTCACCGACTTTTCCACACATTTTCCTTCTACGGCTGCTTTTTCTAACAAAGAATTTATCTTTTCTTTTTTAAAAGACAGCCGGTGACCAACTCCTCCGACTCGAAAGGAAGTGCAACCATGAAATTCTCCTGTGAGAAAGCCCTTTTGCAAAGCGCCATTGCCGTCACCAGCCGGGCCGTGGCGCAAAAGAGCTCCATCCCTGCCCTGGAAGGCCTTTTGCTGCGGGCCGACCACCAGCTGACCATCTCCGGCTACAACATGCAGACCGGCATCCGCACCAAGTTATCCGCAGACGTTGTGGAAACCGGTGAGATCGTGCTCAACGCCCGGCTCTTTGGCGACATCATCCGCCGGATGCCCGACGATGTGGTGGTATTCACCGCCGATAGTAAGCAGGTTGTCCACCTCCACTGTGGAGACGCGGACTTCGACATCCTGGGCCTGAGTGCTGCAGACTACCCGGAGCTGCCCGTTGTGGAAGATGAGTACGCGGTGACCATCCAGCAAAAGTCCCTGCGGGCGATGATCGAGGAGACTGCCTTTGCTGTTTCTACCAACGAAAGCCGCCCGGTGCATACCGGCGCGCTGTTTGAGATCAGCGAAAAGGGACTCACCATGGTGGCAGTAGACGGCTTCCGCCTGGCGATCCGCAGGGAAAAACTGGAAAAAATTGAGGGCGGCGCCTTCTCTTTCGTGGCTCCCGGCAGCGCGCTGAGCGAAGTGAAGGGCATCTGTGCCGACACGGAGGACACCGCCTGCGTCACCCTGGGCAAGCGGCACATCCTCTTTGAAGTGGGCGACACAGAGCTGATCTGCCGGCGTCTGGAAGGTGAGTTCCTGGACTACAAAAACGCCATTCCCCGGAAAAACCCCATCGCCGTGGTGGCGGACACCAAGCGCCTCATCGAGAGCATCGACCGCGTGAGCGTGGTGATCTCCGACAAGCTGAAAAGCCCCGTTCGGTGCATTTTTGACCAGGATAAGGTATTTTTGTCCGCCAAAACCGGCAACGGCGAGGCCAAGGACGTGTGTCCCATCAGCGGCGACGGCACGGGCCTGGAGATCGGCTTCAACAATCGCTATCTGATGGAGGCCCTGCGCTATGCCCCGGCGGACACCGTGCGCATCGAGCTGAACACCGGCGTCTCCCCCGCCATCATCGTGCCGGTGGACGGCGAGGAGAATTTCCTCTACATGGTGCTGCCTGTCCGGCTCAAGAGTGCCGACTAAAAGCGAGGAGCGTTATGAAAACCATCATCATTCATACGGAGTTTATCAAGCTCCAGGATCTTCTCAAATTTGCAAATCTTGTGGAAAGCGGCGGCGAGGCCAAAGAGCGCATCCAGGCCGGCGAGGTCACCGTGGGCGGCGAGGTTTGCACCCAGCGGGGCAAGAAGATCCGTCCCGGCGACGACGTGTGCTTCCAGGATCAGCACTATACCGTAGCGTATGCGGATTGAATCCCTGTCTTTGACCGGATTTCGCAACTATTCCGCCGTGGACGTTCCCTTTGACCAGCGCTGCAACGTGATCTTCGGGGACAACGCCCAGGGCAAGACCAATCTGCTGGAGGCCATTGTCTACCTCTCCTGTGGAAAATCTCCCCGGGCCCGGTCCGACCGGGAGCTGATCGGATTTGACGCCCAGGGTGCACGGCTTTGTGCACGGGTCCATGCCCGGGAGCGGGAGTTTGAAATGGAAGCGGCGCTGTACCGGGGCAAGCGGCGGCGCCTGACGGTAAACAAGGTGCCCGTCAAGTCCGGCGCGGAGCTGAGCCAGGTATATAACACCGTGTTCTTCTGCCCCGATGATCTGTACCTGATCCGCCAGGGGGCGGCCGCCCGGCGCAAGTTCCTGGACACCGCTTTATGTCAACTTCGCCCCCGGTACGCCGCGGCCCTGGCCGCCTACGGCCGGGCCTATGAGCAAAAGACCCGCATCCTCCGGGACGCGGAGGAGCGGCCGGATCTTTTAGCGGCGCTGCCGGAGTTCAACGCCCAGCTGGTCCGCTTCGGCGCCGTGCTCATCCACTACCGCCACCAGTTCACCCTGCGGCTTGCGGAACATGCGGCGGCGGTGCACCGGGCCTGCTCCGGCGGGCGGGAGGAGCTGGAGGTGCGCTATGCCACCGTCTCCTCCGTCACCGACCCCGGCGCACCGGTGGAGGAGATCGCCCGTCAGCTGCAAAGCCATATGGACGCCCACGCCCAGGCAGAGCGGGCCGTCCGGCTGTGCCTCTCCGGCCCCCACAAGGATGATCTCCTGGTGAACATCGACGGCCGGGAGGCAAAGCAATACGCCTCCCAGGGCCAGACCCGCACGGCGGCCCTCTCTTTGAAGCTGGCGGAGCGGGAGATCTACCACAGCGTCGCCGGGGAATATCCTGTGCTGCTGCTGGACGACGTGCTCTCCGAGCTGGACCCCAGACGGCAGGAGTTCGTCCTCAACCGCATCGCCGGCGGCCAGGTGTTCATCACCTGCTGCGAGGACGACCGTTTGGCGGAGCTCTTGGGCGGCAAGGTATTGCACGTCCATGCCGGCGCGCTGGTGTGAGCAGGGGATGAACACGCGACCGAGCAGAGCGACGGGAGCTGCGCGCAAGCGCGTTTTGAATCCCATCACCTGCTGCGAAGGAAAGCGGCGAAGCGCCGCCGGTGGCGGATGAAGCGAGCCGCTTTCGAGGCAGCGGCACGATTGGCGGCCCGGACAGGGCCGGGAATCGTCTGCCGCAACGGTGACTGACCGTCTGGCAGAACTGCTGGGGGGCAAGGTATTGCATGTCCACGCCGGCGCGCTGATGTGAGAAGGCGGGACGGAAGAAGTAAATAGATTATGTAAACTTTTTCGACGGGGGTTCCCGTCCGGAAAGGAGGCGCGGACATGTTCCATGTTCTCTTGGCGCTGCCGGTGCTGACCGTGTTCGGTGCCGCGGCGGCCATGGTGCTGGCGGCCATGCTGGCCCTCTGGGGCGCGGCATTCGGCGCGGAGCTGCTGTTGGGCCTGTTTTGCCGGAAACGGCGGTGGCTTTTGTGGCTGCCGGTGCTCTTTGGCGTCCTTGGCTTTTTCCTGATGCTGCTGGCCAGGGTCTATCCCCTGGAGCTGCCGTTTTTGCTGGTTTTGTGGGGCGGATACGGCGTGTGCCTGCTGGCAGGCTGGGGCATGAGTCTGCTGGTGCGGCGGCTGTACCGGTGGATCAGGAGGTAAGAGATGTATCTGCATATCGGACAAAACGAGATCATCCCGGACAAACGGATCATCGGCATCTTCGATCTGGATAAGTGCAGCTATGAAAAGCGTACCCGTGACTATCTGGCCGCCGCGGAACAAGAGGGCGTGGTGCTGGACGTGTCCGGCGCGCTGCCCAAGTCCTTCGTGGTGTGCGACCACCCCTATCACCGGCAGATCGTGTATCTGAGTCAACTGAATTCCGTCACCTTGAAAAACCGCGCGGAGAGCAAAAAGCCGGAGTTTTGAGAGGAGGCCGCCCATGAATCAGTTTCTGACCCTGTACTTTTTTGAGTCGATCCGGACCTTTTACGCCTGGGCGTTCCCCATGAACGTGATGGTAAGCGTCAGTATGTTGGCGGGCCTTGCCGTGGGGCTTTTCTCCCGGCGGGGCGGTTGGCTGCGGCGGGTCTTTGCGGCAGTGTGCCTGATGATCCTGGCGGCTGCGGAACTGATTGGACAGCTTTATCCCTCGGAAGATATGATTTTCTTTTATGTCTGCGGCTGGTGCGGCGAGGCGGCGCTTCTTTGCTGCTGCATCGGCATGGCGGTCCGCTTTCTCTGGACCAAGATCCGCGGACGATAAAATTTCATGATATTGTAGTATGGCGCAAGGCAGGGAGAAACGGGCCGGAAGTGTCCGGCCCGGCTCTTTCTGCCCTGCTATGGAAGGAGTTATTCTATGGAAGAAAATGAGATCCTGACCACATCCCAGACCCAGCACGAGTACGACGCCTCGGAGATCCAGGTGCTGGAGGGACTGGAGGCCGTGCGCAAGCGCCCCGGTATGTACATCGGCTCCACCTCTACCTCGGGATTGCACCATCTGGTCTATGAGATCGTGGACAACGCCATCGACGAGGCTCTGGCCGGCTACTGCACGGACATTCTGGTGCAGATCAACCCGGACAACACCATCACCGTGGTGGACAACGGCCGCGGCATCCCGGTGGACATCCAGGCCCAGACCGGCAAGCCCGCGCTGGAGGTGGTGTACACCGTGCTCCACGCCGGCGGCAAGTTCGGCGGCGGCGGATACAAAGTCTCCGGCGGCCTCCACGGCGTGGGCGCCAGCGTGGTCAACGCCCTTTCCGAGTGGCTCACCGTTCAGGTCCACCGGGATGGCAAGATTCACGAGATGAAGTTCTCCCGGGGCCATGTGACGGAAGAGATGACCATCATCGGTACCACGGACCACACGGGTACCACCGTCACCTTCAAGCCCGACCCCGAGATGTTCGAGGACACCGTCTATAATTACGACACCCTCCACACCCGTATGCGGGAGGAGGCGTTCCTCAATGCGGGCCTTCGCATCCGCACCGTGGATAAGCGTCCCGGCCAGGAGCAGGAGGACAACATGTGCTACGAGGGCGGCATCCGGGAGTTTGTCACCTGGCTCAATAAGTCCAAGGACTCTTTGCACAAGGACGTCATCTACATGGCCGGTGCCAAGGAGGACTCCATGGCCGAAGTGGCATTGCAGTATAACGACGGCTACAACGAGACCATCCTCTCCTTTGCCAACAACGTCCACACCCCCGAGGGCGGCATGCACGAAGAGGGCTTCAAGCGGGCGCTGACCAGCGTTTTGAACGCCTACGGCCGCAAGATCAAAATGCTCAAGGACGACGAGAAGGTCTCCGGCGAGGACTGCCGGGAGGGCCTCACCTGCGTCATCTCCGTCAAGCTCACCGAGGCCCAGTTCGAGGGCCAGACCAAGGCGAAGCTGGGCAACAGCGAGATCCGCACCCTGGTGAACAACATCGTCTCCGACAAGCTGGAGATCTTCCTGGAGGAAAATCCCCAGGTGGGCCGTATGATCCTGGACAAGGCCCTCACCGCCAACCGTGCCCGGGAGGCCGCCAAGCGGGCCCGGGAATCCATCCGGAGAAAGACGGCGCTGGGCGGTGCCGCCATGCCCGACAAGCTCCGGGACTGCAACGAAAATAACCCCGAGCTCACCGAGCTCTACATCGTCGAGGGTGACTCCGCAGGCGGCTCTGCCACCCAGGGCCGGGACTCCCGCTTCCAGGCTATCCTTCCCCTGTGGGGCAAGATGCTCAACGTGGAAAAGGCCCGGGCCGACAAGGTCTACGGCAACGACAAGCTCCAGCCGGTCATCACCGCCCTGGGTGCCGGCATCGGCGAGGAGTTCGACCTTGACAAGCTCCGCTATCACAAGGTGGTCATCATGGCCGATGCCGATGTGGACGGCAGCCACATCCGCACCCTGCTTCTGACCTTCTTCTTCCGCTTCATGCGGCCCCTCATCGAGCACGGCTATGTCTACTCCGCCGTGCCTCCCCTCTATAAGCTCACCCGCGGCAAGACCACCCGCGTGGCCTTCGACGACGCCGAGCGGGAGAAGATCGCCGCCGAGATGCGGGGCGACAACCCCAACGCCAAGATCGACATCTCCCGGTTCAAAGGCCTGGGCGAGATGAACCCCCACGAGCTGTGGGAGACCACCATGGACCCGGAAAAGCGCACATTGCGCCGCATCACCCTGGACGACGCCGTGGCTGCCGACGAGACCTTCACCATCCTGATGGGTGAGAAGGTGGAGCCCCGCAAGGAGTTCATCGAGCGCAACGCCAAGTACGCTGTAAACCTGGACTACTGAGAAAGGATACCGAACCATGTCTAAAAAACCCCAATATGATCCCGAGGAGATCCGGTATCCCAATCAAAAGATCGTGGAATCTCCCCTGGTCCCCGAAATGGAGAAATCCTACATTGAGTACGCCATGAGCGTCATCGTGGGCCGTGCTCTGCCCGACGTGCGGGACGGCCTCAAGCCCGTCCACCGCCGTATCCTCTACGCCATGTACGAGGATAACCTCACCTACGACCACGCCTTCCGCAAGTGCGCCACCGCCGTGGGCGACGTGCTGGGCCGGTATCATCCCCATGGCGACGCCTCGGTGTATGACGCCCTGGTGCGTCTTGCACAGGACTTCTCCATGCGCTACATGCTCATCGACGGACACGGCAACTTCGGCTCCGTGGACGGCGACCCCCCGGCTGCCTACCGTTACACGGAGGCACGCCTTGCCCGCATGTCCGACGAGATGCTGCGGGACATCGAAAAGGACACCGTGGACTGGGACCCCAACTTCGACGAGACCCGCAAGGAGCCCCGTGTCCTCCCCTCCCGGTTCCCCAACCTCCTGGTGAACGGCTCCTCCGGCATCGCCGTGGGCATGGCCACCAACATCCCGCCTCACAACCTGAGGGAGGTCATCGGCGCGTGCATTTGCGTGCTGGATAACCCGGAGGCCCAGCTTTCTGACCTGATGCAGTACATCAAGGGACCGGACTTCCCCACGAAGGGCATCATCATGGGCCGCAGCGGCATCCGCGCCGCCTACGCCACCGGCCGGGGCCGCATCGTCATCCGGGCCCGCCACGAGTTCGAGGAGTTCAACAAGGACCGCACCCGCATCATCATCACGGAGATCCCCTATCAGGTCAACAAGCGCATGCTTATCAAGAACATGGCCGAGCAGGTGGAGGATAAGCGCCTGGAGGGCATTTCCGACATCCGGGACGAGTCCGACCGCAACGGCATGCGCATCGTCATCGAGCTCAAGCGGGACGCCAATCCCCAGGTGGTGCTCAACCGCCTGTTTGCCCAGACCCAGCTGCAGACCTCCTTTGCCATCAACATGCTGGCCCTGGTGCAGAACCAGTCCCAGCCCAAGATCCTCTCCCTGCGCCACATCATCGACGAGTACCTCACCTTCCAGGAAGAGATCATCGTCCGGCGCACCCGGTACGATCTGAAGAAGGCCCAGGAGCGTGCCCACCTGCTGGAAGGTCTGCTGGTGGCCCAGGACAACATCGACGAGGTCATCAAGATCATCCGCTCCAGCTACGATAACGCCAAGGAAAACCTCATGAGCCGCTTCGGTCTGGACGACGTCCAGGCCCAGGCCATTCTGGATATGCGCCTCAAGGCCCTCCAGGGTCTGGACCGGGAGAAGCTGGAGGCGGAGTATCGGGAGCTGGAGGAGAAGATCGCCTGGTATCAGAAGATCCTCTCCGACGACGCCCTGGTGCGCCAGATCCTCAAGGAAGAGCTGCAGGCGATTTCCGACAAGTTCGGCGACGACCGCCTGACGGAGATCCAGGACGTGGAGGACGAGATCGATATCGAGGATCTCATCGAGGAGGAGCAGTGCGTCTTTACCCTCACCCAGGCAGGCTACATCAAGCGCACCCCGGTCAGCGAGTACGCCGCCCAGGGCAAGGGCGGCCAGGGCCGCAAGGGCATCACCACCCGGGAAGAGGACGTGGTGACCGACGTGTTCACCGCCTCCACCCATGACTATATCCTCTTCTTCACGGATACCGGCAAGGTCTACCGGAAGAAGGGCTATCAGATCCCCGAGTCCGGCAAGACCGCCCGGGGCACCAACATCGTCAACATCCTCCAGGTGGAGCAGGGCGAGCGGGTGCAGGCCATGATCCACACCCGGGACATCGAAAATGAGGACAGCCGCTTCCTGGTGATGGTCACTCGCAACGGCACGGTGAAGCGCCTGCCCGTGGGCACGCTGCGGAACCTCCGCAACAACGGCATCCGGGCCATCACCCTGGACGAGGGCGACCAGCTCATCTCCGTTCGGGAGACTGACGGCACTCGGAACATCCTCATTGCCACCCACGACGGCCAGGCCATCTGCTTCGATGAAAACGACGTGCGTCCCATGGGCCGGGAGGCCATGGGCGTGCGGGGCATCCGCCTGCGCCAGGGCGACTACGTGGTGGGCGCCGCCCGTGCCCAGGAGGGCAAGTGCGTGCTTGCCATCACGGAAAAGGGCTACGGCAAGCGTACTCCCGTGGAGGAATACCGCATCACGGGCCGCGGCGGCCTGGGTATCCGCAACTATGCCGTCACGGAAAAGACCGGCGGCGTGGTCGGCATCAAGGTGGTGGACGGCAGCGAGGATCTGCTGCTGGTCACCCAGGCGGGCATCCTGATCCGCACCGCCGTGGACAACATCCGTGTGGCGGGCCGTGCTACCCAGGGCGTCATCGTCATGCGCTTCAAGGAAGAGGGCGACCAGGTGATCTCCATGGCCCTGACGGACCACGAGGAGGAGACCGCCGACGCCGTGGCGGAGAGCGAGCCCCAGGCATAACCCCCCTTCCCCAGTCCATGTGCGGAAAGGAGCGAGAAGATGTACGGTGTTTTTCCGAGCCCGGCCTCTGCCGGTGCTGAACAGGCTGGAGCCCTTCTTGTATTCGGTCTGGTAGCGTTTGGACTGCTGCTTCTCTTCAACGATTACCGGATGAAAAGGGTCCAAAAGGGCCGCGGCCGCACCAGACGGCCCAAAACGCCCCGGGAGAAAGCTGTCCTTGTCATGGAAAGCGTCCTGGCGGGGCTGCTGCTCATCATGGTGCTGGGGATGTATCTCGAGAGAATCTGAGAATGAAAAAGTGAGGGCGCGGAAGATCGCGCTCTCACTTTTTGCGTTGTATTTTCGGGCGATCCAGTGTATCCTATCTTTACTCTGCGGGGAATTTTGTCCCCGGCAGAAGTATAAAAGGAAAAATCAAAACCGTAACCATCTATACCGACGGCGGCACGGTACGCCGGAATCTTGATGTCCGGCCGCCGCGCCCCTTTTTGGGTGACCGGCGTCCATGGACAGCAGGCGCCGTCGGAGGGAGGACTTACATGAAAACCGTAACCATTTACACCGACGGCGCCTGCTCCGGGAATCCTGGCCCTGGCGGCTGGGGAGCCATACTGATGTACGGCGCCCATCAAAAGGAGATTTCCGGCGGTGCGCCGGACACCACCAACAACCGCATGGAGCTCACCGCCGTCATCTCCGCCCTGTCCCTTTTGAAAGAGCCCTGCATCGTGGAGCTGTGGTCGGACTCCAAATATGTGATCGACGCGCTGGAAAAGGGCTGGGCCAAGGGATGGCAGAAGCGGGGCTGGGTGAAAAGCGACAAAAAGCCCGCGCTGAACCCGGACCTCTGGGAAAAGCTACTGGCTCTGGCGGACATCCATACCATCCATTACCACTGGGTCAAGGGCCACGCGGAAAATGAGTACAATAACCGGTGCGACGAGCTGGCGGTAATGGAGAGCCGAAAGTACAAATAAGCGTTCCAAAAAACGAAACCATCCTGTAGAAAAACCGTTGTTTTTGGTAAGAACATACGGGAGGTGGTCTTGTGAGCAAAAAGAGGAAGCGGAATGTAGCACTGGCAGTCTGTGCCACGGCAGCGGTGGCCATGTTGTTTGTCTGGAGCTTCACATCGCTGGGCGCCCGGCTTTGCTTCACCGCCCGGATCCTGGCGGCACTGCCGGATGCCAGCCAGGAGGCGGAGGATGGGCTCAGTGAGGACGGGGCCCAGCTGATGTTCCGAAACCAGCAGACGCTGGCGCTTTTGGCGGAACTGGCCCTCACGGGGAAATACGAGGATCTGACCGGCTGTCAAATGACCACTTGGGAATCCCCTATGTATTTGATCGATGATTTTGAGGTGGGCGGCGAAAGGGTGCTGTTCCATACGCACATGGGCCGGTTTTACCTGGTGGAGCCCGGAGATTCCACCATGAAGCGCCGGTTTGGGGAAATTTTAGAGCGTGCCGGGGCATGAAGCATACCAAACCGCAAAAAAGCGCCGTTCTTTTCCACATTTTTTGAAAAATTGTGGAAAAAAGCGGCGCTTTGGAACAGAACCAAAAAGTAATCGATTTCTTGCCAAATCATTCACAAACTGTTCATAAGAAGAACATAATTCGGTAAAAATTATAGGGTATCTTAATAATCAAGCAAAGGGTCCTCCCAAACCCGATGCGTTTTCTCCCTCCTAAAACACACACACAGCAAAAGGAGCCGCCAATGGCGGCTCCTTTTGTGCGTTTCGGCGTCTTACATGAGCTCCAGGCCCTTGCTGAGGTTGACGATGAAGTCCTGGGCGTTGGTGACGATGCCCCGGGCGGAGAGGCTGCCCCGGTCCGAGAGCTTGTTGACCGTAAATTCGGAGATGTCCACGCAGTAGAAGTACACCTGCCGCACGGTGCCGTCCGGCAGCACCCGGTAAGAGGGGGTCATGTTGCCGGTGGCGATGGTGTGGAGGGTGGTGGCCATGCAGATGACGGTGGTGGCGGAGCGCACCTGGTCGCGCATGGCGTCCTGGGCGTCGTACACATTGCCGATCACCGGGGGCAGCGGGCCGTCGTCCCGGATGGAGCCGGCCAGCACGTAGGGAACGCCCATTTTCTCGCAGGCCCACAGGATACCCCCGTGGATGCCCTCCCCTTTCAAAAAGGCGGGGATGGAGCCGTAGCGCCGCACGGCATTGATGGTGTCCAGGTGGTTATAATGGCCTAAGGGGCGGCTTTCCTGGGTGTAGATGTCCTGGCCCAGGGCCGTGCCCAGGTACGCCGCCTCCAGATCGTGGGTGGCCAGGGCGTTGCCTGCCAGCACCGCGTGGACATAGCCCCCCTCCACCAGCCGGGAAAAGGCGGTGCGGGCGTCGTGGTCGAAGGCAAAGGCCGGGCCCATGACCCAGACGATCTTTCCGTGCTCTCGTTCATGGCGCAAAAGCTCGTAAAGCTCGTCGTAGTCCCGGGAAAACGCCGTCTCCCGGGAGCGGCCCTGGCGGAAGGCAAAGGACTCCCGCATGGCGGTGGGCTCGTGGAACCCGTCCGGGTGTACCAGGATGCCCTCCTCCCCGTGCTCCGTCCGGCCCACGGCCACCAGGTCGCCCCGGCGCAGGTGGCGGAACTCCCGCACGGCGATGCGGCCCTCCTCCCACACGGCCACGCAGTCCATGCGGCTCTCTTCGGCCAGGTGCCACTGATCGCCGATGTGGAAGTACTCTGGGAAGATGCTCATGGCGTGATAGCCCTCCGGGGCCACGCCGTCGGCCGGTGCGGGCTGGAACACGGCCTCCGGCGCATCGGTGAGGCCGGAAAAGTCCGGCGCCGTGTAGGGACGCAGGGAAAAGGACATAAAAACGCCTCCTTGTAGAAAATGAAAAAACCGGCGGCGGCACAGGCCGTCTCCGGACACATCCGTCCGCGAATGGGGCGGGGGATTCTTTTCTCCAGCATAGCAGAAGCGGGCGTCGGAATCAACCCCGCGCCTTGTAAAAGGCGGCGGGGCGGTGTAAAATAACAAAAAACGGTGATCGCTCTTTTTGAAGGAGGTTTTGCATATGAAAGACGGATTTGTCACTGTGGCAGCAGCCACTCCCAAGATCCGCGTGGCGGACTGCCGCTACAACGCTGAGCAGATCTTCACCCTCATGCGCCAGGCGGACCAGCAGGGCGTGAAGGTGATCGTGTTCCCGGAGCTGTGCCTCACCGGCTACACCTGCGGCGATCTCTTCTTGCAGGATTCGCTGCTCCGGGGCGCCGAGGAGGGCCTCAAGACCATCCTGGAGGCCACACGGAACCTGGACATGGTGGCGGCCATCGGCCTGCCCGTGCGGGACCAGTGGCATAACAAACTGTATAACTGCGCCGCGGTAATACACAAAGGAGAGATCCTGGGCCTGGTGCCCAAGACGTATGTCCCCAATTACGGGGAATTTTACGAGCAGCGGTGGTTCAGCCCCTCCGGCGGCGTGGACGGCGTAGATGACGACTTCCAGCTGTGCGGACAGGCGGTGTGCATGAACAGCAACGGGCTGTTCGCCTGCGACAGCATGCCCAACCTGGTGATCGGCGTGGAGATCTGCGAGGATCTGTGGGCGCCGGAGCCCCCCTCCATCTCCCTGGCCCGCCGGGGCGCAACCGTGCTTTTGAACCTGTCCGCCTCCAATGAGACTGTGGGCAAGGCCGACTACCGCCGCTCGCTGGTGACGGGCCAGTCTGCCCGGCTGGTGTGCGGCTACGTGTACGCCAACGCCGGCGAGGGCGAGTCCACCACGGATCTGGTGTTCGCCGGCCACAATCTCATTGCGGAAAACGGCACGCTGCTGGCCGAGCGGCGGTTTGCCACCGGGCTCACCGTCAGCGAGATCGACGTAGACCGCCTGTGTGCCGAGCGGCAGCGGCTGGGTACCTTCCAGCCCCTGGAGGAGCAGGAGAGCCTGTGGCGGATCGGCTTTGACCTGGACCTGGGCGACACCCACCTGACCCGGCCTATCTCCCCCACCCCCTTCGTCCCTGAGGACAAGGCCGACCGGGCGGAGCGGTGCAACGAGATTTTGTACGTGGCCGCCCTGGGCCTCAAGAAGCGGCTGGAGCACACCAGCGCCAAGACGGCGGTGGTGGGTCTCTCCGGCCTGTCTCTTATACACATCTCCGAGCCCACGAGACCGGAGCCTATCTCG
>URKI01000043.1 GCA_900548505.1 uncultured Oscillibacter sp.
TCTGAAAACAAGGCCCGGCGGGTTAACCCGCCGGGCCTTGTTTTTTTATTATCTCAGCAAACGGACCCGATAGGCCGCCTGCCAGCACCCACCGCTCTTCAGCGTCACGCAGTGGCGCTTGTGGGCAAACTGCCCGCTCTCCTGCTCAAAAGCGCCGCAGCCCTGCCAGGGCTCGATGCAGATATAGGGCGCATTGGCACCGGGCATGGTCCAGAATGCCACCATGGGAAAGGCGCCAAAGTCCATTTCCACCCCATGGCCATCCGTATGTACCAGCCGCACGGTCCTGGAGCGCAGTCCCTCGAAAATCAGAGTGTCCACCCGGTCAAACACCTGGTGGCGCAAGGGGATGGTGTCCGTGTCCGGCAGAAAATACTCCCGCCGTTCAGAAGAAAGGCAGCCCCCCTCCCCCGGCAGCAGTGCCCACGCGTCCTCCCGCTTTTCAAATACCAGGCGGTAATCCTCAAACGATTCTCCGGGCCGGATGGGACAGCGGAACGCCGTATGTCCGCCGATGCAAAACGGCATGTCCTCCCCACCCGGGTTCTCTACGCCAAAGCGCGTTTCAAAGCCATCTTCCGTCAGAGTATGGCGTACGGTAAGTACGAACGGGAACGGGTATTGTTCCAGGGTCTCCGGGTCCTCCCGAAGGCGAAACTCCACGAAATCCTCCCCTTGGGCAGCTACGGAGAATTCCTTCCGCCGGGCAAAGCCATGACGGGCCATATGGCAGACTTTTTCTCCAACCCGGACCGTCCCGTCCCGCAGGGCACCCACAATGGGAAAGAGTACCGGATTCCGGCCAGACCAATAGGCCGGGTCCCCGTTCCAGATATATTCGTCCGCTCCGTCCCACAGCGACACCAGCTCGCCGCCCATGGGATCCGCCCGGGCCTCCAGGCCGCCTTTTCGCAACGTGATCTCCATACGCCGCCTCCCTCTCCCGGGCACGCCCGGGCAGTTTTTTTCATTATAGTCCGGGAGGAGGAAAAGCGCAATACGCCTCCCGGCGTCCTCAGCGCCCGTCGGCACACTGCCAGACCACCACGATCTCATCGTCTCCGGGTTCCTCCGTTCCCATGGAGTCCATCGTCAGAAGATACGGCACATCATCCCGGTAGATCCCCGCCCGGGTATAGCTGTACTCCGTGGGCTCGGCGCCGTCCACCGTTGCGAACACCGCATAGTCCGGCCGCTGCTCCACCACCTCGGCCTCCAGATAATAAAGCCCGTCCTGCGGCGCAGAAGCCCGGACCTCCCCGGTGATGCTCCCTGCCGCCGCAGCCGCAAAGAGGAGCAGCACCCGGGCCAGCATTTTCTTCATGGCGTTTCCTCCCATATCCTGCTTCATTCAGTGATACGGGCAGTATACCAGACCCCGGCCACGAAACTTGTTCTTTTGGCGACTGAGGCCTCAGCGCCGCTCCCGGCGCAGCAGCACCACCGCCACGTCGTTCACATTGGTGCCGGTCGGGCCGGTGCGGATGAGCCCGCCCACCGCGTCCAGCGCATGGTAGGCGTCGTTGTCCGCCAGAACCCGGTGCACGGAAAGCCCTGCCTCACGCAGGTGCGCCATGGTCTGGCCGTCCACCATGCCGCCGGCGGCATCGGTGGGACCGTCGGTCCCATCAGAGCCCACGGAGAAGATCACCGTGTCTGCCATGCCGTCGATCCCCGGCGCAGCAGCCAAAGCCAGCTCCTGATTCCGTCCGCCCAGGCCGGAGCCCGTCAGATGGACCACCGTCTCCCCACCTGCCAAAAAGGCCAGCGACTCCTCATCGCCGTCGTGGGTGCGGGCAATAGAGGAGAGGAACGAGCCTGCCTCCCGTGCCTCGCAGCACAGCCGGTCCGTCAGCAGCACAGGACGATACCCAAGCGCTCGGCAGGCACCGGCCGCCGCCGTGCACAGCTCCCGGACGCTGCCGGTGATGACCGTTTCCACGTTGTCCAGCTGCTTGGGCGTCTCCTCTGCGAGCAGCTGCCGGGCCTGCGGAGACAAGGGCAGATGGTACTTCTCCGCTACGGCAAAGGCATCGGCGCAGGTGGAAGAATCCGGGCAGGCGGGCCCCGAGGCGATCATATCCAGCGGGTCGCCCAGAATGTCCGACAAAACCACCGCATACACCTGTGCCGGCGCGCACAGCTGGGCAAAGCGGCCGCCCTTAACGGCAGACAGCCGCTTGCGCACCGTATTCATCTCCACGATATCCGCTCCGCTGGCCAGCATGGCCGCTGTCAGCTCCGCCAGCTCTTCTCCCGGGATCAGTGGACTTTCAAACAGCGCCGATCCTCCGCCGGAGAGCAGGAACACCACGGTGTCCTCCCGGGAGAGGTCTGCCACCAGTTCCATGGCGGCTTTCGTCCCGCGGAACGAATTTTCGTCCGGGACCGGGTGGCCTCCCTCATAAACCCGGCAGCGGGCAATGGCCCCCATGTCATGGCCGTACTTGGTCACTACCACGCCTTCCGAAATCCGCTCCCCCAGTACCTGGGATGCGCAGTGGGCCATCTGCCAGGCAGCCTTTCCGGCGGCCACCAAAAAAACGCGCCCGCCTGCAAACTCCCGGCCCTCCAGCGCCCGGCGCACTGCCTCATCCGGTCTGCAGGCACGCAGGGCCGTTTCCAGAATGGTCTTTGCATCTTCATGAATGGACATATGGTCGCTCCTCCTTATGATTGCTCCTCCTGCCGGGCAAACAGCTCACAAAGGCACAGGAGGACACCCTCCCTGGGCACCCGGATGCTGTACCCCGTTTTTTCCTTGAGCTTCTGCAGACGGTAGTGTACGGTATTTTTATGGAGATACAGCGCGGCAGCCATCCGCTCCGTCTGACCGTCATACTGAAAATACAGGCGGATGGTCTCCAGCAGCTCCCGTCGCTCATGTTCGGAACAGGCACCCAATACCCGCTCATAAATATCCCGCCGGATGGCAGGCGGAATGCTTCGGGCCAAAAACTCCAGCGACGCCTGGTCGTAAAAGAGGATCCCGCCGCCGGAGCGGGCCGCAAGGCACGCGGTACGCGCCTCCTGATAGCAAAGGCGCACCTCCAGCCCCTGCCGCCCGCCTGCGCTGACGCCTCCGCAGACCCTGACGGCGCAGGCGGATTCCATCTCACTGCGGATCCGATCCACTCGCAGCAAGGCGGCGTGCCTGCCCCGGCTCTCAAACAGCATCAAGATCCGCTGGTTCACCACAGCGCACAGCGCATCTTCCTGCCGGAGGATGGGACGGATCTTCGTCAAGGCTCTGGCGTTGCAAAGCTCCCTGCCTGCACCGCTCTCCCCCTGGCCTCGTACTTCCAAAAGTGCCGCTGTCCACGGCCGGGTAATGTCGATGCCCAGCAGCTGTCCCCGCAGCTCCAGCTCTGACAGATCGCTCTCCTGGGAAAAAAGCCAGCTTTCGATAAAGCACTGCCGGGCATCCTCCAGCAGCATCTCCTGCTCCTGACGCCGCGCATCCCGCAGTAAAATTTCCGTCATGTGCTGGATCACGCCGCCCAGGGCTTCCACCTGCTCCGGCGCACCGGTAATGCCGATGACGCCCACCGCTCTGCCGTCCATGCGGATGGGCAGATTGATCCCCCGCCGGGTTCCCTGCTGGGGCGCGTCCTCGTGGACCACCAGGCGGTCCAGCCCCTGCTCCAAAAGCGCCTTGGCCCCCGCATGGACCTGCCCCATACGGGCCGGGTCCGTACTGGCCAGGATGCACCCCGTGTCGTCCATCAGGTTGATGTCACACCCGGCTGCCGCCTTCATTTCCTGCACGATCGACAGCGCTGTCTCCTTCGCTATCAACATACCGCTTCCTCCATTGTATTTTGGAACAATCATTTGCATTTAAATTTGTATATAATACAATCTTCTCCTATTATACTGGAATCTCAGGAAAAGACAACCGCCCAATAAGCGAAACTCATGCAAAAAACGACACGGCCACAGGCCGTGTCGTTTTCTTATGAAATGGAGGCTGCCAGGCTTTCCGCCTTTACCGACGGTTCTTCCTGCGCCTGCACCGGCGGTGCGACCGTTTTGGGTCGATAGGTGCCATTGAGCTTTTTCTCTACCCGTCCCGCTCCGGCGCTGCCCGGCTCATAAAGGCAGGGGCGATAGTCGTTGCGGCTGCTGGTACTGGTGACAGAGCAGGCCAGGGCATCCACCTGTTCCAAGGTCACCGTGCCGTCCTCCTGCCGCTCCACGGTCACCTGCAAAATGGCCGTATCCTTGTCGGAAGGGTTGCGGTTGCCGCCGAAGCAGAAATTCCCCAGGCTATAGAAAATGACGCTCTCGCCCCAGTACTCCATAGGCTGCAGCACATGGGGATGGCTGTTATAGACGATGTGTGCGCCGCACTCCGCCGCATAGCGGAACATCTGACGCTGGAAGTCCGTAGGCTGATAGGACCCCTCGGTACCGGCATGGAACGCCGCCACGATCACCTCGGCTCCCTGCTCCTGCAATGAGGAAATGGCCTGCCGGATGCCCTGCTTGCCGATATGGTAGGCAGTATACACGCCGACCCGCAGTCCTCGGTCCGTGGTATAGAGGAACGTCTCTCCGTCGCCGCCGGCAGAGATCCCCAAGGACTCCAGAACCTGACGGGTCTCCTTCAGTCCGGCGGCACCGTAGTCCTGGCTGTGGTTGTTGGCCAGGGTGACCGCCTCCACGCTGCCCTCGGTCAGGATTGCTCCATACTCCGGCAGCCCCCGGAAACGGTAGGTCTTTTCAGCCGGGACATTGTAGTCTGTCAGGGCGCACTCCAGGTTGACAAACGTGAAATCATCCTGCGCCAGTACCTCCTGCACGCCGGAAAAGGGATACGCATAGTCGCTGCCTACCACATCCGGAAAGTTGCCGGCTTTGTTCCAGGCAGTATGTTCTGCGCCCAGGGTGCAGTCCCCCGCAAAGCTGAGAACGAAGCGGTCGTTCGTCAGTGTGCTCTCGGGTACAGTTTCCTCCGGCTCGGAGGGCGTCTCCTCCGGTGCTGTGATCTCCGTCATGTCCGTCGTTTCTTCCGGCCAAAGCCCGCCGGGGAGCTTCCCCTCTGTCATCAGCCAGGCGGACAAGGTCACGCCGCCGGCCGCCAGCAGCGCCACAGGGGCCAGGAAGGCCGTCTTGTGCCGGGAGGGGGCCACTCGTTTGCCGCCTTTGCGGGTGGGAGCCGCAGAGCGCTTTTCCGGCAGACGCTTTCCGCCGCCGCTGTATAAACGCATACGCCTCCTCCTTTCACCGCAGTGCGGCCGAATTCCATATGTACCATAATATCCCATTTCCTCTGCAGGTCAACAACAGAATCATTACAATTTCGACATTTCTCCCCCCAGCCAGCAAAAAAGAGGCACGGCTGAGCACCGTACCTCTTTTTTGATCACATCAGTCCCAGCAGATGCTGCATCAGCAGGCTCACTGCCGTAATGCTGACCCAGCAGCAGCCGCCCAGCGCAATGGGCTTACCGCCGCTGCGCACCAGCTTGACGATATTGGTATTCAGGCCGATGGCCGCCATGGCCAGGACGATCAGGAACTTGCTCAGTTCTTTGATGGGGTCAAAAACCGACGCGGACACGCCGAAGTGTACCGCCACCGTAGTCACGATGGACGCGGCAATGAAGAACAGAATGAAGAACGGGAATATCTTCTTGAAGTCCACCCGGTTCCCGCCGTCCTGCTTTTCCCGACGGGTACGCAGGAACGCCAGCACCAGCGTGATGGGGATGATGGCCAGCGTCCGGGTGAGCTTCACCGTCACAGCCTTATCCAGCGTGGCGGAGCCCAGGTTCCACATGCTGTCCCAGGTGGCGGCAGTGGCGGTAACGGAGGAAGTATCGTTCACCGCCGTACCGGCAAAGATGCCGAACGCCTCGCCGGAGGTGGTGTCAAAGCCGATGGCCTGTCCCAAAGCCGGAAACAGCAGTGCCGCCAGCACATTGAAAAAGAAGATCACGGAAATGGCCTGGGCCACTTCCTCCTCGTCCGCATCAATGACCGGCGCCGTGGCGGCAATGGCAGAGCCGCCGCAGATGGAAGAACCAACGCCCACCAGCGTGGCTACCTTGCCGGGGATCTGCATCCATCTGTGCAGGAAAAAGGCCACCAGCAAAGATACAGAGATCGTGCACACAATGATGGGCAGGGACTGACGGCCGGTCTGCACGACCACATTCAGGTCCATGCCGAAGCCCAGCAGGATGACCGCCCACTGCAGGACCTTCTTGGATACGAAGCGGATTCCCGGCTCCATGCCGGACTTATCCCGCAGCAGCAGCGTGACCACCATACCGGCCAAAATCGCGATCACAGCCCCGCCGATAATAGGGAATGCCTTTCCCAAAAACCAGGATGGTACGGCAATCGCAAGGCAAAGAAGGATCCCCTTCCCGTGCTTTTTCAAAAATTCCAACATGATTCCGCCTTTCTTTTCTCAAACAAGTCACTGGCATTATAATCCAGAGTCGGCAAAAACTGAAATAATTTATCTTCATATATCTATAAATTTTTGTTATGGTGCTGCTGAACTTCCTCCCTGCCCGCTTCCCATCTGCAAAAAAGCCCCTGCGACTCCCGATTTTCTATTTGACAGATCCCGCCCAAGCCTCTATTATATTTGTATACAAATAATTTGTATACAAATAGTTGGAGGACGACTATGGACCAGAGCTTTCACTATCTTCTGATGGCCGCCCACAGCCTGTTTCACCGCCGGGTCATGGCGGAGCTGAGCCAGGCAGAGCTGACCTCCGGCCAGCCCAAGGTCCTGGACTACCTGGGCCTGCACGACGGAAGCGCACAAAAGGCAGTGGCCGCCGGCTGTCAGATCGACCCCGCCACGCTGACGGGCCTTCTGGCACGGATGGAGGAAAAGGGGCTGATCCGGCGGGGTATGCGGGAAGGCGACCGCCGCACGCAGTATGTGTATCTGACGGAGCTGGGCCGCCGCAAGCATCAGCAGGTCCAGGAGACTTTTTCCAGGCTGGAGGCGGAAGTACTCTCCGGGCTGGATGAACCGCAGCGTCAGGCACTGATCCGATCCCTCCGCACTGTTTGTGAAAGCATGATCGACACGGAGGTTTTACAGTGAGCAAACAGGAATTGACCCGCAGGTATTTATTTTTCATCGCAGGACTGTATGTCAACTCGCTTGGCATCAGCCTGATCACCAAGGCCGAATTGGGCACGTCCCCCATTTCCAGCATTCCATACACACTGAGCATAGGATTCCCTCTTTCTCTGGGAATGTTCACCCTTTTCTATTCCCTGCTGCTCATCGTGATCCAGCTGGTCATCCTGGGACGGCGGTTTCCCCGGCAGTTCTGGCTTCAGCTGCCCGTCTCTCTGGGATTTTCCCTGTTTATCGATCTTTCCATGGGCTCTTTGTGGTTCCTCTCTCCGGAATCCTACCCTGTAAAGCTGATTTGCTTGCTGGCCGGATGTCTGGTTCTTGGGGTCGGCGTCTTTATGGAAATGGCCGCCAGTGTGGTCATGCTGCCGGGTGAATGCACCATCAAGGCCATATCCAGCACCTGGAACAAGGATTTCGGCAAGACCAAAGTGGCCGTGGACCTGACCATGGCCCTTTCTGCCGCCGCTTTGGGCTTCTTCCTCTACGGCGCCCTGACCGGCGTCCGGGAGGGAACGCTCATCTCCGCTTTGCTGGTAGGCCTCATCGCAAGATGGATCAATCAGCACCTGGGCAGCCGGGCACAGGCCCTCCTGAGCGCCGGAGCCAGCGCATCTCCCGTTGTTTGAGATTTTCACAAATAGAACCGAAAAGGACGCGGCATATGCCGCGTCCTTTTACGCTTCCTGAATACCGGATGCCCTGTTCTCGCTTTCTGCAGGACTGAGCGGCTCCAGAATACGGCAGTAGCCCTTGAATGTGCTGAACGCCGTTGTGCGCTCCAGCAGCATCCCGGAAAAGCGCAGGCGGATCTTCCCCCGCTGCGGATGGACCCAGGCAAACTCCGTCTGGATGGTCTTTCCTGTCTCCTCCATCTCCCGCAGCGCCGCCTCTACTCTGCCGCGATCCTCTTCCACGATTCCATTGAGCAGGTATGCGCTGCACGCCTCCAGGCTGGCCGTGTCTTTGATGCACAGCTGCCTGCACATGAAGTCGTCCGCAATCATCTGCCGGCGATTTTCCTCTTTCCAGATCTGCATGGTCCAAAAGCCCACGCCCAGGGACCAGAGCAGGTCCTGATTGGCAGAGCGCAGCAGCGCCTGATAGCGATGCTCATTGCGGTCCTGCCGGATACGCGCCAGGAGGAAGCTGGCCAGCACACGCACCTGGGTATCATCCCGGATGGAATAGCGCGGATTGTCCACGCCGATGAAACCGATGGTCTCTCCCCCGTCCCGGATGGGCACGGCAATGAGCCGCTGGATCTCTTGACGCTGCAGGATCTCCCACTCCAAAGGAGCGCTTTCCTGCAGGGGTGCCAGGTTGTAGACGATCACGGACTGGTCCTTTTCAAACTGCTCCATCCACCGGTGGACCGTTTCCGCCGACACTTCCTGCAAGCTCTCCTGCTGCGGCAGGACATTGGGCGCGCACCACTCAAACGTGTTGTTCCAGCTGCCGTCCCGCTTTCCGCTGGGCTCAAACAGATAGGCCCGGTCCGCCATGTAAAACTCACCCACGGAAGAAAGCGCCTGATGTACCGCCTCCCCGTAGTCGGCGTGATGGGCAAGGGCATGCATGTATCCGGCAATCTTGTCCGCAAACGCCAGGCGCTCTTTGGCTGTAGGGCTGATATACTCCTGCTTGGTGATATCCAATGCCACTTCCAGCCGCACCTGCTTGCCCATGTAGGGCACCATCTTATCCTTGAGCAAAAAGCGCCGGCCGCAATATGTATTCTGATTCTCCCAGATATGGAACGAATCCTGCCGCAGACAAGCATTGGTGCAAAAATCGCAGGGCGCATCCGCGCCGTGGAGCACCTTATAGCATTTGCGGCCCCGGTAATCCCGGACGCCGAAGAGCTTCTGACCGGCCGGATTGAGATAGTACAGCTCGTAGTTATCCATATCGCTGAGGTAGAAAATATCGTTTTCCGCCTCCAGAATGGTCCTTGCGATCTCCTCTTCCCCCGGCAAAAGCGCGCCGCTGTGCGGCAGCACGTCCTGCGTCTTTACAGGCTCCTGCGGGGTAAAAACCGCCCCCGCACGGACAAAGCGGGCTGTAAACTCCTCCGGTGTACACGGGCCGGAAAACAAAAAGCCCTGCAGCAGCGAGGGATGGAGATCCTCCAGCACCCGAAGCTCCGTCTGGGTCTCGGCACCCTCGCAGCATACCCGGATGCCGCAGCTGTCCGCCAGCTCGATCATGTTGCTCAGCAGGCGGTAGTTATAGGCGCTTTTTTCAATGCTGCTCACAAAGCACCGGTCGATTTTGATCTCGTCAATCTCCATCTCCTGCAGACGGTGCAGACTGGAATATCCCGTTCCGAAGTCATCCACGGAGATCTCGATGCCGTGGTCCTTCCAGCTTCGGAAGATCCGGTTGAGGTGGGGATAGTCCAGAAGCTGCATACTCTCCGTGATCTCAATGGTCAGCGCGCTGCCCGGCAGTCCGCTCTGACGCAGAAGCTCCAGCACATCCTGCTCGATGGATGCATCCCGCAGCTGCCGGTACGACATGTTCACGCCTATATGAAATTCCGGCAGCACACTGCGCCAGCGGCGGCACTGCTCCAGTGCCTGCTCCATGACCCAAAGGCCCACGGGATAGACCAGTCCGGTCTGCTCCAGCACTGGAACGAATTCCGTGGGCGGAATCTCTCCCCGCAGAGGCGCCGTATACCGCAGCAGTGCCTCCGCGCCGTAAACGTGATAGGTCTCTGAACGGACCTGCACCTGATAGCATACCGTAAACCCGGAAAAGCCGTTGTCCACGCTTCTTTGCAGGTCCTCCCGCAGCTCCATGGCCTTGAGCTTTTGCTCATAGTCCTCCGGGGAGAAAAAGCTCAGCCGGTCTTTTCCGTTGGCTTTCGAATATTCCAGGGAACTCTCCGCATACTGCAGCAGCGTGTCCACATCCGGCACGTGATAATCCGTATAGGAGACGCTGCCCCCGGAAAGCGTGCAGCGTCCCTCCAACCGGCTGTGCAGCCTGGCAAAAAGCGCCTCCACCGCCGGCTCATCCGCGCCGGGCAGATTCACTGCAAACCAGTCGCCGTTGACGCGGAAGATCCGCGTGCCCTCCGGCGTTTCCTCCCGCAGGACCCGGGTCACCGTGTTCAGCAGCGCATCGCCGAAGTCCCGTCCGTTTCTCAGGTTGATGGACTTGAGATTGTCCACGCCCACCAGAAGCAAATATCCCGGGACCGCGTCTTTGAGCAGGCGGGAAATCTCCTTTTTCAGATCCCGGCTGCGGAACGCAGGCAGCGCCGGCTCCGCCCTGCCCCGGGCCAGACAGGACAGCCGTCCCAAAATAAAATCAGGACGTCCCTCTTGGTCGCGGCTGCACTTCCCCCAGGCATGGACCCAGCGGTTCTGCCGCCCGGCCTCACCGGAGCGATAGCTGAATTCAAAGGCCTCCCGCTCTCCGCAGAGCAGGGCGGCAAAGAGCTCTGAAAAACGCTCCTGGTCCCGTGGGTCCATCTTCCGGCGCCAGTCGTCCAACGTACACGCCGCATCCTCCACGCAGAAAAGCTCCCGGGCCTCCAGAACATTTTCCGAAAAGCGGACCGTTTGCTCCCGGCAGTCCACGAAGAAATAGCACTCTCCGGTGCTCTGCCCCAGCATATTCAAAAATTCACGGGAGGCCATCCCGCCACTCAGCGAAAATTCCTGCATATCCATCGCTCCGTCCTAGTTCCTGGAGGCTATTTTACAAAATTGTCTACCTTTTGACAAGCCATGAATCCAGGAAATATGCAGCTTGCATCGTATCTTTTCAAAATAAAAGGGCAAAAACGGTGCTGCGTCCGTTTTTGCCCTTTTTTGCACCCATCAGAACAGTGCGTTGAATTCATCCACGATGGTGTCGCAGTCCTCATGGACCACCATCATCACATAGTTGCCGTTGGAAACCACCCGGCTGGAGTTGGTCCAAAGCTCCGTGGGACCGGGGTACCAGGCGCCGCCTTCCACCATGTAGTCGATGCGGCTCTGGAAGATGCCCTTGACCGTGTCCACATCTGCGCTGTTGGTCACTTCCACCAGGCAGAACTCACCGTTGTTCATGCTCATCATGGTACCCATGACGAGGCACTGCTTCGTATCAATGTCGCCCATGCCGGGGTAGTAAGTCTCCAGTACGTCGCCGGTAAACTCCTGCAGCGTCTGGAAGGTGTGCGCCGCGATGGTGGCATCATAGAAGGCCTTCAAGTCCACAGACTCGTCCGCAGGCTTTTCCTCGGGTTTCTCCTCCGGCTTCTCCGCGGGCTTCTCCTGGGTCTTCCAGTTGCAGCGCACGATGCAGGTGCGGCTCTCGGTGCCGCTGGTCACGGTAATGGTGGCCGTACCGGGCGCCACGGCGACGACGGTACCGTCCTCCGCCACAGTAGCCACCTTCGGATTAGAACTCACGAATGTGCACTTGTCCGGAGCACCTGTTGCCTTGAGCTGATATTTGCTGCCGGCGGAAGAGAGCGTGAAGTCCGTACGGCTCAGCTGCATACCGGTTTCAGCCGCGGGCTGCTCCTCCTCTTCCTCCACAGGCGTCTCCGGCATGCCGGACTCCGTTTCCTGGTCACCGGACTCCGTCTCCTGACCATCCGCCTCCTGGCTGTCGGTCTCATCCTCTACCGACTCGGACGGCGTCTGCTCCGTCTCCCCGTCCTGCACCTGCTGGGGCGGATCGTTGGGCTCCTCGGTATTCGTCTCTCCGCCGCAGGCCGTCAGCGCCAGGGCCAGGGTCAGTGCCGCCAGCAGGGCCAGCAGTCTCTTTTTCATATTGTGTCCTCCTTCGCACCGCTATAGGCGGCTGTTTTGTCTTTGAGACGGAGGCAGCAGTAAAAATGTTCCCTCTGATTTCTGTTTTTTTCCTGTTTTATCCGGCCTGATCTTCCCTATAAAGCAGTACCCGGCTCTTATGAGCCGGGTACAGGTCATTTATGTCAGGAACCGCATATGCAGTGAATTCTCTTTTTCCTCTGTCTGCCACAGACGGCTGACTTCGCTGGAAAGCAGGTCCAATCCCACGTCATAGCGTCCCAAATACGAAAGCTCCTCGTTGGTATAGGCCGCCATGCAGAAGCTGTAATCATATCTTTGGAAAGCAGCTATCACCAGGCGGCGTCCGTCATAGATCAGATTGGGATTTTCCAAATTGGTCACTTCCCATACCTTCGTCAAATCCCCGGATAAGGCTACAGAAGCCTCTCCCGCTTCCGACACGGTGACCAGCACAAACCGGTTGTCCCAGCGATACGGCATGACCAGTCCCTCATCTATGAAGGCCCCCGACAGGTATGCTCCATCCGGGAAATCCGCCGGGCCGAAGGGCAGCGCCGTCTGTGAGACCACCGCGCCACTTTGGGCATCCAGCACCCACAGCGTGGTCTCCTCTCCTGTCTGTGCCGCGTAGTAGACCCACGTCCCATCCTCGCTGGTACCCAGCCAGGACCTCTCCATCCCCGGCGACGGGCACACCGTGCGGATCTGGGCACCGTCCATACTGACTACCGTCAGACCATCCACACCCTCGTAATCATTTCCTGTGTAGGGCTCCTGGTGGATGGGCAGGAAGTAAAGCCCCTGCTCCACGGCACTCTGAGAAAAGTCCAGCGGCACCGCAGGATCAGAGGATTCCAGCGTGAAATAAATGCCCTGATCCGTTACCACGGAGGCGGCATCCAAATCAAAGTCTGCACTTATATTTGTGAAAAACACATGGTCGTCCAGAGTCTTGCCCATCTGCACTTCCACCATCAGATCTTCCGGCACCGGGATGCGGAATACCTGCCGCAGCGCATCCTGGGCCATCAATTCCAGATTCTCGTTCCCGTCCAGCACATATCTGGAGCCATTCCGCAGGACATCGATGCTCCCCACAAACAAGGGAAAATACTCATAATAGTCCCGCAGGCGCACCGTTTCCGTGTACTCATCCGTTCCGTCAGGACAGCGCTCCGACACTGCCCGCAGCAGTGTGGTCAGGGTGTAGCGGTCGTCTTCTGCTTCTCCGTCGTACCAGTTGCTGTTGAAGAAGCTCACATACAGGCCGCTGCTGTCCCAGCTCCAATGCTGGGGCTGTTCATTCCAATAGTGGGTATACTTTGACTGCACCATTGGCTCTGCTCCCGGCGTGCAGCGGATGGACCAGAACAGCCGGCCAAAGAGGGAGGCATCCAGCGTCACTTCTGTCCCCTCCACGGCGGAGACGTCCCCGGCCACGGTGGTCACCTGGACGTCCACCTGATCCTTTTGTGCGTTTACTGAAGCATGAGTCCAGGCAAGACCGCCGCAGGCAGCCACCAGCAGTATCAGCAAAATGCCAAGCCGAACGCGCATACATACCCCCCCTCTCTTACTCTTCCCCGGTCAGACTGCCCAGCGCCTGGCTGACCCGGTCCGCCCGGTAGTGGTACGTCTCCTTCACATAGGTCATCAGGTCCTTTCCCTGCTCCTCCAGGGCGTCCATGGAGGTGTCCCCCACGATTTTGCCCCGGCGGATCAGCACCGCCCGGCCGATGAAGTTCTGTACTTCCTCCAGAAGATGGGTGGAGAGGATCACCGTCTCGTGGGGTTCCAAGATACCCAGCAGCACCTTGTAAAAGTCTTCCCGGTTGAAGATGTCGTTTCCGGCAAAGGGCTCATCCATCAAAATGTAATCCGCCCCCTGGCTCAGAGCCAGGATCACCTCAAACTGGTTTTTCTGGCCGGTGGAGAAATTCTGAATGAAGCGCCCGGAGGGCAGCTCGAAGAATTCCATGAGGGCCCGGAACCGCTCCGTGCGGAACGCGGGAAAGTGGGTCTCATAGAACCGTCGGTGATCCGACGCCGTGAGTCCCGGGAAAAATGAGTGCTCGCAGGTGGCAAAGGACAAGCGATGGATATTCCGGGTGGTGATCTTCTCCCCGTCCAGCGTCACAGTTCCCTTGTAGTTCAAAAGGCCCAGCAGGCACTTGAGAAGCGTGGTCTTGCCCGCGCCGTTCTCGCCGAACAATCCCACGATCTCCCCCGGGCCGAAGGTCAGCGACACGCCATCCAGCGCCTGTTTATTGAACCCGTAAGACTTGCTCAAATCGCGACATTCCATCATGGCACAGCCCTCCAAAATCCCGTCCACTGCTCCGGCGGGAGGCACCCGGCCGGCGTGAAGTGAAGATACATCCAAAAATACAGCGTCCACAGAATAACCAGCAGCACCAGCGCCGCCGCGCAGCCCAGAGCCGGCAGCGCCAGGCATCGCCGCAGATATTCCCACCGGTCCGGCAGCCGCCGCATGAGGTAATCCGTCCGGCTGCCTCCCTGCCGGTGATAGAGCACATAGTAGACAGCCAGCACCGCCATGGCGGCGAAAAACAGTCCAAAGCCCAGAAAGCTCCAGGAGATCAGTTCACGAAAAAGCGGCATGGTAAACCCCGGCCGCAGCACCTTCCGGCCGCCCTCCAGCGTGTAGAGCCAGTCCCAGGCTTCCATGCAGGCAAGCGGGCAGCGAAGGCTCATCAGTATACAGCCTAAAAGTCCCGCCGCCATCCGGCGCAGGACAGGGTCCGCATCCAGGCCGTAGGGGACCCACGCCTTAACCCGTTCTCTCACACTGGCTCACCTCCACGCTCACAAAATACAAGGAGCATCCCGTCAGCACGCAAGACCCCACTGCCAGACAGATGTCCACCATGAAATTCCGGCAGCCAAAGCCTGCAAATATCGCCGCTGCAATCACGGCAATCGGCGCGGCGTAGCCGAAGCTGTTGCGGCGCCGCCAGAAAGACCAGACCGCGCAGCTCATGCCCATGCCCAGCGCGAACAGCAGCTGCCGCACATATCCTGTCCACTGGTCCAGGGGCAGCATGGCGTGGAAAAAGTCGTCGTCCCAGGAAATGAGGAACACCGCCTGGGGCACGGCGCCGGCACGGGCAGTGTTATAGGCCGTCACAGCAGTCAGAATCCCCGCCTGAACCGCCCACAACACCACAAAGGCCGCGGCATAGCAAAGGCCCAGCAGCACCGTCACCGTCCACTCCGAGAGGCGCAGGCGGTGCATGGTATAGTAGACCCGGCTGCCGCCCAGGCCGCTCACATGGATGCAGCATGCAGCCGCCAGCAATACGAGGGCCGCCCGGTAAGCCCATACCACATGGCTCTCCGACCAGAACCACTCCGGGCTCCATCCGCCGGAAATCCCCCGGAATACAAGTCCCGCCTCTGCCGCGCTCATGAAAAGCAAAACGGCAATCAAAGGCACGACTACGCCCCGGGCACCCAGCATCAAAATGGAAGTATATCGTCTCATACGCGCTCCTCCTGATCCCACAGCCGCTCCACCAGCTCCATCGCCTGGGCGCGGGTAATGCCCATTTGCCGGAGGCCCCGCACCAGGGTGGATGCGTCATACTCCAGCAGTTCCTCTGTCAGCCTGTGACGCACCGCTTCGTCCGCCGTCACCACGCTTTTGGCGCCGGTGTGGGAGGCGATGATGCCCTCCTCTTCCAGCAGGGCACAGGCCTTTTGAATGGTATTGGGATTCACTCCCAGCAGCGACGCCAGTGCCCGCCGGGAGGGCAGCTCATCTCCTGGACGGATGGTGCCTGCCGCAATTCCCCGCTGCACGTAGCGCACCAGCTGCAAATAAAGGGGACTCCCCTCCCGGGGCACAAACTCCGCAAAGGAGATCACGGTGATCACCTCCTCCAACCGTATTAGTTCCGTAGTACACTTTCTAACTGTATTATAGCTGTAGTACACTCGTCTGTCAATAGCAGACCTTTGTCCTCTTCCTGCAGATTTCAAAATCTTACTTGGCGTCTGATGCTGAATATGCTATACTGTAAAGGAATTTTATTTCACGGCATTTTTTCAATGAGGAGGGGTGCAGATGCTCTATCTGCGGCAATTTCAGCTGCCGGTGGAGGCAGCAGAGTGGAGTTTTCTGGCCAACGCGCCCGAGTCCAAACGGACCTGCTATGGAAGCCGCTATCCTTTCGGCTTCTTTCCATCCAAGAAAATGCCCGCCCTGACCTTCGCGCCCATTACCATTTTGTGCGGCGGAAACGGCAGCGGCAAGACCACACTTTTGAATCTGATCGGAGAGTCGCTGTCCCTGCCCCGCAAGGCCGTCTATAACCGCAGCGCTTTCTTCAATGACTACCTGCGTTTGTGCGCATCGGCGCCTACCACCTCCTTTACGTTCTCTGTCCGGCAGCGGAGCAGGGTCATCACCAGTGACGATGTGTTCGACTATCTGCTGGATCTGCGGTGCATGAACGAGGGCATTGACACCCGGCGGCGGGAGCTGCTGGCAGAGTACGCGGAAAAGCGCCACGCCGGGCTGCGCTTCCGCTCTTTGGAGGATCTGGACGCCCTGCGGGACACCGTGGACGCCCAGCGCAAGAGCGGCTCCCAGTATGTGCGCAGCCGTGTCATGAACGATATCCCCGAAAAATCCAACGGGGAAAGCGCCTTTTTGTACTTCACCCGGGAGATCGGGCAGGAGGCGCTGTACCTGCTGGATGAGCCGGAAAACAGCCTCTCCGCCCAGCTTCAGCTGGAACTGAAGCAGTTTTTGGAGGACTCCGTGCGCTTCTACGGCTGCCAGCTGATCATCGCCACCCACTCCCCGTTCCTGCTCTCTTTAAAGGACGCGGAAATTTACGATCTGGACCGTATGCCTGTCTCCCGGTGCCGCTGGACGGAAGTGGACAATGTCCGCACATTCTACGAGTTCTTTCAGGCCCACCAGCGGGAATTTTCATAAAAAACAATAGGTGCCGCCGCCCAGCCGGGCAGCGGCACCTTGCTTTTTCTGTTATGCTCCGTTTTCCAGGATGAACTGATACTCCGCCTGATAGCGGGTGCCATCCTCTCCTGCAAGCGTTGCCCGGACGATATAGCGGGCCTGCTGGATCGTCACCGGCAGCACCGTATCCTGCGCAGCCATGGTCAGGGTATAGGGTTCCCCTTCGGAAAGAGGCACCACCTCCACGGTGAAGTCCTCTGCCGGAGGCCAGAAAAAGTCCAGCTCCATCCAGGTGATCTGCCCATTGGAAAGTCCTGCCAAGGTCGCCTCATCGGCATCCTCCTGTATCAACGGTGTCTCCCGGGCGGGATCGATGAGCTCCGTCAGCGCGGCGGTAAAGCTCATCGAAAACAGGTCCCCCTCCGGGGCGGACTCCATGCATCTCACCGTGAGCTCTGGCTGTCGCATCAGCAGCGTGTCCAGGTAATCCCAATCGATGCGTTGGGGCAGATACGCATATTCAAAATGCAGTTCATCCCGGGGCCATGTCTCCATCAGATTGTCCGCCAGATGGACCCAGTGCACCGCCCCCTCTTCCTGGTCAAACCGCAGCGCCCAGATGTCCCCGGAGTAGCTGTACTTCCCCATCACATCGGAGGTGGGCAGAGCCGCCAGGTACGTCCGGAACGCCGTCTCGTCCAGGCAGATGTATGGCTCCCATCGGCCATTGATCCGCCGCTCCACGTCTTTGATCTGATAGGCAGTCCCCGGCTCCGGCCAGATCTGATCGCCCACGGTGCCGCTGTCCACCGCCAGGGAGACAAAGCCGCAGTTCATGCACAAGATGAAAAACACCAATCCCACTGTCAGCGCTCCGGAGGTGCGGGGCAGGGGGTGCACGATGCCTTGGAGCCGGTAGCGCAGGGCCTTGGCTGAGGCGGACAGGCATGTAGTGAAGCCCCGCTCGTCCCCGGCGGTGTCAAGCAGCAGTGATGCATACCGGCGCCGCTCTGCCTCGTCCAGTTCCACCGTCAATGCTTCGTCGCAGCTGAGCTCCAGATCGTCAGCGCTTTTCCGCATGGCCACCCACATCAGCGGGTTGAACCAGCAGATGGCCGTGCAAAACGCCAGGAAAAACTTTCCCCAGGCGTCCATGCGGCTCAGGTGGACGATTTCATGGCGGAAGATCAGCGCCAATTCCTCCCGGGAGTAGGTCCGCTCCGGCAGCACCACCCGGGTGGTACGGGGCCACAGGCCGATGGAAAGCGGCGTAGTGGCCTGGGGAGAGACCACCAGCTTCCACTTGGGCTTTTTCACATTGGCCCGCTCCAGTTCCTCTCTCCACTGGGCCAAGAGCGCCTCGTCCGGCTCCTGTGCCTTCCGCAGCAGCCTCCGGCGGAACACCAGGTGGGAGAGTATCTTCCACCCCAGCACCGCGATGGCGCCTGTCAGCCATATAAGAAATAGCGTCCGTAGCAGTCCCGCAGAAGCATGCAGCACCAGTCGGGGCCGGATGGGCTCCATGAAGCTGTAAAAGGCGACGTACAGATAGGTCGGCACCAGCCACAGCATAGCGCAGGCCATGGCGCTGATGCGCCGCCGCAGCAGAGGCAGCGTCGGCAGCAGCACGGCATAGTACAGGCACTGTCTCTTATACACATCTCCGAGCCCACGAGACCGGAGCCTATCTCG
>URKI01000044.1 GCA_900548505.1 uncultured Oscillibacter sp.
ACGAGATAGGCTCCGGTCTCGTGGGCTCGGAGATGTGTATAAGAGACAGCTCTGCGGACCAGTCCTTCGAGGACAAGCTCAAGCAGTTCCTCTCCTCCTCGGAGGGGAAGATGGCCGACCTGAACCGCAGCATCGACGGCAAGCGGGGCGGCGGCCGCAGACGCAGATAAAAAAACAGGAGAGACTTCCGTCTCTCCTGTTTTTTTGACTTTTTTCCCGCCGTCAGAATTTTTCTTCTCCACCGTGCACGGTTCCGTGCAATTTCTCTCCCCCGGGCGCATATACTGGCAGGGAACCAATTGCGAAGGAGGAAAAAACGATGGTTGAGAAGGCAGTACGATATGACGTGGACGATCTGATCTATCAGGATATCTGGCTCATCAGCGAGCGATGATAAAGTCCCGGGCGCCGCATCTGCGGCGCCCGTTTTGCGTTTTCAGCAGATAATGCCGCCGCCCACCACGGCCTCGCCGTCGTAAAAGACCGCCGCCTGTCCGGCGGTGACGGCCCGCTGGGGCTCCCGGAACTCCGCCCGCACGGCGCCGCCGGGCAGGGGATAGAGCACCGCCTCCGCCTCCCGTTGGCTGTACCGGGTCTTGGCGGTGACCGCCATGGGCTCCGTCAGCTCCGGGATGGAGATCCAGTTCATCCGCTCCGCTGTGAGGGTGCGGGTATAGAGGGCGCTGTCCGGTCCCAGCACCACGTCGCCGCTCTCCAGGTCCTTGCGCAGCACGTACACCGGTGTCCCGGCGCTGACGCCCAGTCCCTTGCGCTGGCCGGTGGTATACCGCTCCAGGCCACGGTGGGCCCCCAGCACCCGGCCGGATTCATCCACAAAGTTCCCCGGCCGCAGCGTCACGCCCTGCCGCTCCAAAAAGGTGGCGTAGTCCCCGTCCGGCACGAAGCAGATATCCTGACTGTCGGGCTTCTGGGCATTTTCCAGGCCATGCTCCGCCGCCAGGGCCCGGATGTCGCTCTTTTCATAGCCGCCCACCGGGAGCAGCAGCCGCGCAAGCTGGGATTGAGTCAGCTGGAAGAGGAAATAGGTCTGGTCCTTGCGCCGGTCCAGTCCCCGCAGAAGCCGCCACCGGCCCGTTTCCCCGTGGTACTCCACCCGTGCGTAGTGCCCGGTAGCCATGGCATCCATGCCGTGGTCCAGGGCCCAGTCCATCAGCGCGCCAAACTTGATCTCCCGGTTGCAGTCCACGCAGGGGTTGGGCGTCCGGCCCCGGACATACTCGTCGGTAAAATGTTTCATGACCGTATCCCGGAACAGCTGGCAAAGGTCCAGCACCGTGTGCTCGATGCCCATGGATGCCGCCAGCTTCTGAGCCAGCGTGATATCGTCCTCGGAGCCGCACAGGCCGCTCCGGTCATCTCCCGAGCGCAGCCGCAGCGTCACACCGTGGACCTCATACCCTTGCCGGCGCAGCAGCAGCGCCGCCGCCGCGCTGTCCACGCCGCCGCTCATGGCAAGGCAAACTCTCTTTGGTGACATGGATGTTCCTCCTTCGTGATGTTCGTCCCTATTGTACCCGATTTTCGGGCAAAAGGAAAGCGGGGGATCGCTCCCCCGCCTGTCATCCCTGATAGCGTACCAAAAATACCCTGGACGGCAGCGCGTCCGCCAGATACAAAAGCGTCCGGTTGAAGCCGCCGCTGTAGTCCAGCGGCACATCGCTGACCGTGCCGTTTTCCGCCCGCCGGTCCGGCAGGGAGACGGTGAAGCGGCTGCCCCGCCCCTCGTGGGACTGGGCCATGATGCTGCCTCCGTGTCCCTGAGCGATGGCCCGGCACAGCGCCAGCCCCAGTCCCAGCCCGTGGGGCCGGGGGTCCATGAGGCTTTCGTGGAGACAGCGGTCAAAGAGGGTCTCCAGCCGGTCCGGCTCGATGCCCCGGCCCGTATCCTCCACCGACAGCAGTACCTGTTTGCCTGCCGTTTTCAGCTCCACCGTGACGGTGCCGCCGGCGGGGGTGAATTTAAAGGCGTTGGACAATAGATGATATAAAAGACGCTCCAGCTCCCGGGGAGCCGCAGCGCACACATGGCGCTCCATGCCGCACACGAACCGCAGCGTCAACTCCAGCTCGGCGGCCAGCGGCTCTGCGCGGCGGCAGACCTCGCCCACCAGCTCCACCAGATCCGTGTCCTTCAGGGTGAGGGTGCCCTGCTGGCGCAGCAGGGCCGCGTCCGAGAGGTTGTTGGCCAGGCGCAGCAGCTGATAATAGCTCTGATCCAGCAGCGCGGCCTTGGCATCCAGCGCCGGGTCCTGCTCCCGCTGCCGGGACGGAGCCAGCTGGGATGCCGCCAGGTGCATGGTGCTGAGGGTATTGCGCAGCTGGGCGGCCAGATTGGGAAACAGCAGGGAAAGATCTTCAAAATCCGGCTCCATGGGGTCTCCTTTCCGATGCCGCAGGCACCGAATGGTAGCATTTGCACAGCCGGGCCCGTCAAACCCAGGAAAACCCTGGCTGCATTACCTCAAGCATAGCAAACCGCTGCCGCAAAAACAAGAATTTTGTCGAATCTTGTCGAAAAACACATCCGATCGTCAATTCTCGCTCATTATACAACCTGTCCGATTTTCTTGCGTAATTTATAGCGTAATTTTTACGTAAATAACAAGGAAAATTTTAGCTAACTGTGATACAATAAGGCAACACCGCTTTTGCGGAAACAGAACTTAACAGGAGGCTAGACGGCATGGCGATCAAAGTGGGCATCAACGGCTTCGGCCGCATCGGGCGGGTGGCCCTGCGGATCATGGTGGAGCGGGGCAGCAGCAGCTATCAGCCCTGCGGCATCAACCTGCGCAATGCGGATCTGGACTACATGGTCTATCAGGTGAAGTATGACTCCGTATTCCGCACGTTCCAAGGCACGGTGGAGCGGGACGACCGGCACCTCATCATCAACGGCAAGAAGATCCGGGTATACAGCGAGAGCGACGCCGCCTGCATCCCCTGGGACGACTGCGGCGCGGAGTACATCATCGAGTCCACCGGCGCCTACACCACCATGGAAAAAGCCGCCGCCCACTTTGCAGGCGGGGCCAAGAAGGTGATCCTCTCCGCTCCCTCCAAGGACGATGTGATGCCCACCTTTGTCATGGGCGTGAACCACAAGTCCTACACGCCGGACATGGACGTGGTCTCCAACGCCTCCTGCACCACCAACTGCCTGGCCCCCATGACCAAGGTCATCCACGACACCTTCGGCATCCGCCAGGCCCTCATGTCCACCATCCACGCGGCCACTGCCAAGCAGAAGGCCGTGGACGCCCGGGCGGGCCGGGACTGGCGCACGGGCCGCAGCGTGCTGGGCAATATCATCCCCTCCACCACCGGCGCAGCCAAGGCGGTGGGCCAGGTGATCCCGGAGCTGAAGGGCCGCATGACGGGCATGAGCTTCCGGGTGCCCACCAACGACGTGTCCGTGGTGGACCTGACCGCCCGGCTCATCCATCCGGCCACCTACCACGACGTGTGCGTGGCCATGGAGAATGCCGCCCGCAACTCCATGAAGGGCATCATCACCTGCACCCGGGACCAGGTGGTCTCCTCCGACCTGACGGGCTTTTCCGAGACATGCATCTTCGACGAGACTGCCGGCATCATGCTGGATAACGACTTCGTCAAGCTCATTGCCTGGTACGACAACGAATGGGGCTACACCAACAAGATCCTGGACCTGATGGCCCACATGTACGCCGTGGACCACGCCTGAATCCATCCAAACACATAAGAAAGCCGGCGGTCTGAGGCCGCCGGCTTTTCCTATATTTTACAAGAGCTTTTCCAAGCCTTGGTTTCTTCCCTCCGCTCCGGCCGCTATACTTTGCTTGTGCACAAGGGTGCAACATCTTTTGGATCAATGAGAAAAGAGGGTAAATCATGATGAAACGCTTCCTCGCGGGCCTGCTGGCCTCCGCCACTGTGCTGGGCCTGACCGCCTGCTCCTCCCAGGGCGCCCAGAGCGCCGTCCAGGCGCAGCCCACCGCCGCCACCATGACGGACACCGCCGTCTACGGCGCGGCCAAGGCTCCCAAGTACGTCTTCCTGTTCATCGGCGACGGTATGAGCTATCCCCAGTTCCAGGCCGCTGCCGACTATCTGGGCGCCGTGGCCGACCCGGACTACACCCAGGCTGAGCCCAGCGTGGCCGTGGCCGACCGCAAGGGCGCGGTGCTCAACGGCCCCAAGACCCTGAACTTCATGAACTTCGACGTGGCCGGCTCCGCCATCACCTATGACTCCTGCAGCTTCGCCCCCGACTCCGCCTCCACCGCCACCTCCATCGCCACCGGCCACAAGACCTACTCCGGTATGATCAACGTGGACGAGACGGGCACCAAGAGCTTTGAGACCATCGCCGAGAAGCTCCACGAGCAGAAGGACTGGGAGATCGGCGTCATCTCCTCCGTGAACCTGAACCACGCCACCCCCGCCGCTTTCTACGCCCATCAGGCCAGCCGCAACAACTACTACGAGATCGGCCAGGAACTGGTGGACTCCGGCTTTGAGTACTTCGCAGGCGGCGCCCTGCTCAAGCCCACCGGCGCCAACGGCGACCAGGAGAACCTCTATGACCTGGCCAAGGAGGCCGGCTACAAGGTGGTGACCACCCAGTCTGAGGCCGCCAAGGTCTCCGCCGCGGACGACAAGGTCCTGCTGGTGGACGAGCACCTGGCCGACTCCGACGCCATGGCCTATGAGCTGGACCGCGAGGTAGGCCAGTGGGCCCTGGCGGACTATGTGGAAAAGGGCATCGAGGTCCTCAACAACAGCAAGGGCTTCTTCATGATGTGCGAGGGCGGCAAGATCGACTGGGCCTGCCACGCCAACGACGCCGGCTCCACCGTGGCCGACACCGTGGCTCTGGCCGACGCCGTCCAGGTGGCCGTGGACTTTGCCAAGGAGCATCCCCAGGAGACGCTGATCCTGGTGACCGGCGACCACGAGACCGGCGGCCTGACCATCGGCTATGCCGGCACCGACTACGACACCTACCTGACCAACCTGACCAGCCAGACCATCTCCTACGCCAAGTTCGACGAGGAGTATGTGGCCAAGTACAAGGCCAACAAGACCCCCTTCACCGAGGCCATGAAGGATGTGGAGAAGCTCTTCGGCCTGAAGATGTCCGGCAGCGCCGATGACCGCCTGGTGCTCACCAACTATGAGATCCAGCGCCTCAAGGCCGCCTATGACCTGTCCATGACCGACTACGACTCCGACAACTACACCCAGGAGCAGTACGTGCTTTACGGCACCTACAACCCCTTCTCCGTGACCGTCACCCACATCCTCAACAACAAGTCCGGCATCGACTTCACCAGCTACTCCCACACGGGTCTGCCCGTTGCGGTGTTTGCCGACGGCGTGGGCGCTGAGTCCTTCGGCGGCTACTACGACAACACCCAGATCTTCACCAAGCTTTCCACCATGCTGGGTCTGCAGTGACCTGCAGCATACATTCATCCAGGGTACAGGGAGCGGGCAGCCGCTCCCTGTACCGCCGTTTTTCACGAAGGAGACAACTATGCCCAATTCCATTCTCTCCCGCATGAGCCGCCGCACCAACGCCCCCGTGGCCGTGGCACTTCTTCTGCTGGTGGTGCTGCTGATTTTGCCCACGGGCTACGAGGGAGCCCTGACCTACCAGAACGCCGACCGGGTGCGGGCGGAGGTGCTGGACACCGATGAGAGCAGCATCGTGGACACCGGCCTGGTCCGCACCGGCGAGCAGCGCTGCACCGTGAAGCTGCTGGGAGGCCACTTCGAGGGCCAGACCGCCACGGCCGTCAACCGCCTGAGCGGCTCCCTGGCCCAGGACAAGCTCTTCGCCCCCGGGGACATCGCCTTTGTCACCGTCAGCTACGGCCCGGAGGGCATTACCGCCGTGTCCATGACCGACCACTACCGGCTGGACAAGGAGGCCATCCTGGCGGGGCTTTTCCTGCTGCTTCTGGTGCTGTTCGCCGGCAGCACAGGCGTGCGGGCCATCCTCTCCTTTGTGGATACCATCCTCCTGATGTGGAAGGTGCTGGTGCCCTGCCTGCTGCGTGGATGGAACCCGGTGTGGCTGGGCCTTGGACTGGTGCTGGTGCTGACGGCCCTCATTCTCAGCCTCATCTACGGCTTTGACCGCCGGTGCCTGGCCTCCGTGTCCGGCGCGGCTCTGGGCATCGGCGTCACCGCCGTGCTGGGCGTGGTGTTCACGGACCTGTTCCGCATCCACGGCGCGGTGATGGAGTCCAGTGAGAGCCTTCTCTACGCGGGCTATCAGAACCTGGACCTGACCCGCATCTTCATGGCCTCCATCTTCCTGGGCTCCTCCGGCGCGGTGATGGACCTGTCCGTGGACATCTGCTCGGCGGTGTACGAGGTGGTGCAAAAGCGCCCGGACATCTCCGCCCGGGAGGCCATCGCCTCGGGCTTCGCCGTGGGCCGGGCCGCCTGCGGCTCCACCACCACCACGCTGCTGCTGGCCTACTCCGGCAGCTACATCGCCCTTTTGATGGTGTTCATGGCCCAGGGCACGCCAGTGGAGTTCATCCTCAACTACAAGTATGTAGCCGCGGAGATCGTCCACACGGTGGTGGGCTCCTTCGGCCTGGTGACGGTGGCGCCCCTCACCGCCATCACCAGCGGATTGCTGCTGACCCGCCGCACCGCCGCCGCATAAAAAAGCCGCCGTGCCAGAAGGCACGGCGGCTTTTTTCGTTTATTCGCCCTGGGGCTCCGGGGCCTTTTCTCCGCTCCGCTTGCGGCGGCCGCCCCGGCGGGAGCGGGACGATCTTGCAGGCTTCTCCGCCGCCTTTTCCGGCAGGGCAGGGGGGCAGAACAGGGCCTGCAGATGGTCAAACAGCGCCTGGCCCTGGGCCTGGCCGTACTCCCGTACCATGCCCTCCTTTAGCTCTGCCGCCGTGGCGGCCCGGCGCATGAACGCCAGGTGCAGGCACGACTCGATGGACGGCCGCAGCGCCACCTCCTGGAACGCGTCCGCGTACCGGGCCCGCAGGGCATCGATGGACGCGGCGTAGCCCTTGTCCTGGCTGATGACGTAGGCGTAGTCCGCCTCCTGCTTGCCCACCAGCACGCCCAGCTCCGTGATGATCTGGAAGTCGATGGAGTTCTTGCCGCCCCGGACGCTCTCGATATACTGCACGTCCGCCTCGGTCCCGGCGCACAGCTTCTGGATCTTGCTGAGGGCCAGGCCGCTCTTTTGATAAAATACCAGCACGGCGTCCTCCTTGGAGAGCATGTCGATGCCCTTGAGGCCCGTGCCGATGTTGTTGTCTCCGTCTACCAAAAAAATCATTTTCATTGTGATATTCTTTCTTCGTTGATCCTTTCCGCTTTTTACAGCATCTGTTAGTTCAGTATATCAGTTTCCCCGCCGGCGCGCAAGCGCAGACAAAAAGAGGGCGGCTGATGCCGCCCTCCCGGATGCAGATTTACTCCTCCTCGTCCGTGACGATGAGGCCATAGCCGCCGTTTTTGCGCTGATAGACGATGCACAGGCTGTCGTCCTCGCTGCTGCGGAAAACGAAGAAGCTGTGGTCCAGCAGATTCATCTGCAAAATGGCCTCCTCGGCGCTCATGGGCTTGACGGCAAAGCGCTTGGTGCGGACGATGTTGAACTCCTTCTCCTCGGCCACCTCAAAGTCATCGGCAGGCGCGGCAGGGGGGAAGCCCTCGGAGCGCAGCCGCTTGGCAAGGCGGGTCTTGTTCTTCAGGATCTGGCGCTCGATATAGCCCACCGCAGCGTCAATGGCGCCGCGCATATCTCCATCCGGCGCCTGGGTCTGGGCTCGCAGCAGCGTTCCGCCGTCCCGGATGGTGATCTCCACTGTGCACAGGTGATCCTTCTCTACAGAAAAGGTCACAAAAGCCGTGGTGTCGTTCTCCCGGAAATAGCGCTCCAGCTTGGAGATCTTCTTTTCGGCATACTCCTTGATGGAATTGTTCAGGGAGACTTTCTTGCAGGCGTAAGTGTACTTCATCGAGATCGCTCCTTTCGTGTGGAAGAGAGGCTTCCCTCTCTTTCGTATAGTATAGCACACACATTTGTCTTTGGGAAGAGGATTGCGGGAGATTTACAAAATGTTCAATTGGCGTCTTTCGCCAAAACAAGACTCCCTTCGTCAAAAGCTCCTATTTACAATGCCGGGCCGCCGGGTGTATCATAATCACGGAAGCTTTCCAATATCCCACCCGCTTGGGCCGCCCGGCGATGTGCGCTGAGCGGCTCTTTTTTACCCGCCCTTGTCGGAGGATGCCGAAAAAGGGCGAAAAGATTTTTTCCACAAAGCCTTGACAGAATCGGGTTAGGTATGGTATTCTATTCATTGCCGAAAAGCTGCCGGTGTGGTGGAATGGTAGACACAGGAGACTTAAAATCTCCCGGCAGTGATGCTGTACCGGTTCGAGTCCGGTCACCGGCACCATTTTGGTTCAATATCGCGGAGTAGAGCAGTTGGTAGCTCGTCGGGCTCATAACCCGGAGGTCGCAGGTTCGAGTCCTGTCTCCGCAACCATAAAACCGCTGATTTCGCAAGAAATCAGCGGTCTTCTTTTTTATATTTCCCGAAAAAAGATCGGGCTTTCTGATGAAAGCCCGATCTTTTTCTCAGCTTTGTATCCGCTTTTTTCTGGGGGCCGGAATTTTCAGAGGCAGCCGCAAGGGTGTCCCCTTGACTTCTCACTTGGCCTGGACAGATGCCTCCGTCGCCTGCTTCTTCTGCTTCTTATCCCGGTAGTTGCGCACGCCGAAGATCACCACCGAAGCAATGGCGATCACAATGAACGCGCAGCTGATGGGGCGGGTAAAGAAGATATCCAGACTGCCCTCGGAGATGACGATGGCGCGCCGGAAGTTTTTCTCCGCCAGAGGTCCCAGCACGATGCCCAGCAGGATGGGCACCAGCTGGAAGCCCATGCGCCGCAGGAAATAGGAGACAATACCGAAAATCAGGATAATGTAGATATCATAAATGCGGTTGTTGGTGGAGTAGGAGCCGGCGATGCAGAACGTCAGCACGATGGGCGCCAGGATCTCATAGGGGATGCGGGTGATATGGGCATAGAACCGGGTCAGGCCGTTGCCCACGATGTACATGAAAACATTCACCACAATGAGGCCCAGCATGATGGCATACAGGATATCGCCCTGCTCGGCAAACAGAGAGGGGCCGGGCACCATACCGTGGAGCATGAACGCGCCCATCAAAATGGCGGTGGCGCCGTCACCGGGCACGCCCAGCGTCAGCATGGGGATCATGGTGGCGCCGCAGGCGCCGTTGTTGGCAGACTCGGAAACCGCCACGCCCTCGATCTCGCCCTTGCCGAAGGTCTCCGGATGCTTGGAGGCCTGCTTGACCTGGTTATAGGCGATGAACGCGGCCAGACCGCCGCCGGTGCCGGGCGTTGCGCCGATGATCACGCCGATGAGGGAGCCGATGCCAATGGGCTTGCGGCAGCGGCGGTACTCCTCTTTCGTGATCTTGTCCTTGGTGAGGGATTTTGCGTCATAGATCTTATGATCTGTCTTGGGGTCATATTTGGACTTGGTGAGCACCTCGGAAATGGCGAACATGCCGATCAGGGCGATGATGAGGTCGATTCCTGCCATCAGCTTCTTCTGACCGAAGAGGAACCGGGCCGTGCCGGAAATGGCGTCCACGCCGATGGTGGTCATGAACAGGCCCAGGCACGCGGCGATGAGGCCCTTGAAGATGCTGTCGTTGGAGACGCCCGCAATGACGGAAAGACCGAACACCGCCAGGGCAAAGTACTCCGCAGGCCCGAACAGCAGCGTGATCTTGGCGATCAGCGGCGCCAGGAACAGCAGGGAAAACGCGCTGATGAGGCCGCCGATGGTGGAGGCGTACAGCGCCATCTGCAGCGCCTTGAACGCCTGTCCCTTCATGGTCATGGGATAGCCGTCAAAGAGCGTCGCCGCGTTGGCGGAAGTGCCCGGGGTGTTGATGAGGATGGCGGTAATGGAGCCGCCGTAGGTGCCGCCGCAGTAAATGGCCAGCAGCATCAAAATCGCCATGGTGGGGTCCATTCCATAGGTCAGCGGGATGCAGAGAATAATGCCAAGGTCAGAGGTCAGTCCCGGAATGGCGCCCACCACGATACCGATGATGAGGCCCACGGGGATGACCAGGAAGTTCTGCCAGGTCAACAGGATCTGAAGACCGCCTAAAACTTGTTCCATCATGATCCTCCTTTCCCGTCAAGGCAGAGAGACGTGCAGCACGACTCGGAACACATAGTATACAATGCCCACCATCGCCAGGGGGATTGCGTAATAGTACCATTTTCTGGCACCGTAGTACACCATGATCGCCACGACCAGGATCACGGTGGAAATTACAAAACCAAGTGGCTCCACAAGGAAGCAGTAGATAACCAGGAAGAGGCAGTAGAGGACAGAGCGCATTTCCTTTTTGAATGCGGCGGAGTGAAACGATGCTTTGGTGATGGTCAGTTCTTTTTTCTCTTTCATGAAAACGCCTTCCAGAAAAAGGCAGACGGCGAAAATGAACATGCCGCCGATGGCAATGCGGGGCAGGGTCTGGGCGTTCACGGCTGTTTTTTCCATGGTCTTGACCTGTGAGGGGATGGAGAGCCACAGGAACGAGCTGACAATGGCAAAAAAGATTCCGGAAATGATCTCGTGGTTATATTTGAGTTTCATATCGGTTCACCTCGGTTTTAAAGTGGGCGCCCCAGGCCCGCCGACTTGGGGCGCCGCAGTCCATTACTGAACCAGGGGGATGTACTTCGCCATTGCCTCCGTCTGAGAGTCGATCATACCCAGGATCTCCGTGGCGTCTGCCTCCCAGGCAGCCATGCCCATGTCGGCCATGAACTGCTGGAACTCGGGATCGGCGTAGACCTGCAGCACGAAGTCACGCAGCTTCTCCTGGATGCGGGGGTCCACTGTAGAGCGGACAGCCAGATAGTCCATGCCCGTGAACTCCACATCGATGCCCTGCTCCTTGAAGGAGGGGATATGGCCGATGCCTTCCACGTCCAGGCCCTCGGGAATGAAGGTTCCCAGGCAGTTGAGCTGGCCGTTGATCACATAGTCGCGATAGGTCGGGGGAGAGCCGATGGCCACGTCCACATGGCCGCCCACCAGCGCGTTGATGGCCTCCTGGCCGCCGTCATAGGGCACCGCCTCGCAGGGGATGTCCAGCATGGCGAACAGGGCGGAAATCATGGTGTAGCTGTCGTTGCCGGGGCCGCCGGTGGTGGCGTACTTGATGGTATGGCCGGCAGCGGCGTAATCCTTCAGGCTCTGGATGTCCGTGATGCCGCTGGAGGCGTTGCTGAGGACCACGAACTCCGTGATGCGGATGCCGCAGATGGGGCTGATGTCATCAACGGTGTAGTCCACGCTGATGAAGCTGGGCGTCAGGGAGAACAGGGGACCGTTGCAGCAAAACAGTGTATAGCCGTCGTCCTCGGCTTCCAGGAAGTCGTTCATGCCGATGGTGCCGGAGCCGCCGGTGTGGTTTTCCACGATCATGGGCACGCCCAGGATCTTGTCGCTGTAGGATGCGATCTGACGGGTGATCACGTCGGGACCGCCGCCCAGGCTCCAGGGCTGGATCAGCAGGATCTCCTTTTCGGGCCAGTTGAGTTCTTCGGTGGAGACGTCGGTGTTTCCGGAGTCATCGCTCTTGGCGGGAGTCTCAGCCTTGCTGCCGCAGGCGGTGATGCTCATGACCATGGCCAGAGCAAGAAGCAGGGATAAGAGTTTCTTGCTTTTCATCTGATTTCCTCCTTTAATTTCTCCGTATCTAATTTGATAAACTCCGGCCGGATCTCACCGGAATCGATCACAAGGGTGGTTGCCTGAAATCCTTCAGGCTGGTGGAAATAGGGGGGATAGGACCGCTCATCCGTAAACAGGAACCGGGGCGGCGCGCCGGTTGGCCGCATGGCCAGGAGCCGCTGGTAGACCTCCGGATTGGCGCTGTGGTACCGCCGGTCCGACGACGCGGTGGTGATCACATAGCGCAGTGGCATGTCTTTCATATATTGTTCCGAAATACTGTCGATTTGTCCGTGATGCGGCAGTTTGAGAACGGTTACATTTTCAAGCAAAGAAAAATCGACCTCATCCCAGCCTCTGGGGCAGTTGTCCGCCGCTGTCAAAAACGCCGTGGGGCCGATGTCAAATCGAAGCAGGAAGCTGGTATGGTTGGAGGTGGCATCCAGCTGGGTCAGAAGCTGTGTCACCGTCTGAGAGTCCGTCTGCCCATAGGCCTGGGCCACCAGTGCCATGTAATCCCGGATCGCCTGGGGCTTTGGCGCCAGCACGTTCACCTGCAAGTCCTCTGTCAGCTCCAGCCGGTCCCCGGCCTGAAGTGTGCGGATGGGGGTGCCGCGCTGCACCGCGGTTTTGAGGATGTCCCGGTAATCGTTCAGCGCCGCCGTATAGAGGAGCACGCTTCTGGGCGCATCCGACGCGGCCTCCAGCCTGCGTCCCTGCAGGAACGGCTCCGTGGGGTAGGGCACGAAAATCTCTCCCGCCTCCACATCCTCCAGCACCGCGGCCAGGCCGCAGACGTGATCTTCGTGAATGTGGGAAACAAAAACAGCGTCTACCCGTTGGATCTGCCGGTGCTTCAGATAGTCTGCACAGCGGATACGGTACGGATCTCCCTGGAACTCCTGAGGCAGGTTCCCGCCGCCGTCCAGAAGCGCCCGGTAGCCGCTGTCTGTTTCCAGCAGGATCGCGTCACCGTATCCCACATTGATAAATGTGATCTTCATTCCGTCACCTCTTTTGATGGCATCCGCGCCATATTTTTGCAAGGGGCATCATGTGGTGCCGCGGACGATCAGCTCCGTGGAAATGGTGATGCGGTCCTGGCGGAGCGTCTCGCCGTCAATGAGCTGGAACAAAAGCTGGGCAGCCAGCTCGCCAAGCCGGTAGGAATCGATGCGGACGGTAGTCAGCTCCGGCTCGATGACCCGGCTGACAATGCTGTCGTCAAAGCCGATGATGGCCAGGTCCTCCGGCACCCGCAGCCCGGCGCGCAGAACCGCTTTCACCGCGCCCACCGCAATGGTATCGTTGGTGCAAAGCAGGGCCGTGGGGCGGTTGTCCATGTGCAGAAGCTCGTTGGTGCGGGCCTCCGCCTGCTTTTCATTTGCGTCCAGGTCCCACACGATGCCGGTGTCCAGCGCAATGCCGGCCTCCGTCAGCGCGTCCACGTAGCCCTGGTAGCGCTCTGCATAGATCCGGGGAGAAAACCGGCCTGCCAGCAGGCCGATCCGGCGATGTCCTTTCTCAATGAGATAGGAGGCAGCCTCTTTGGCGCCGTGGTAATTGTCCACCGTGATGCAGGGCAGGCCTTCCATTTCGATGAGATTGTTCAGCACCACCACGGGGATGTTCTGGCTGAGGAAGCTGGCAACATAGTCTTCATCCGTCTGACCGGCAATGATGACGCCGTCCATGTGCTTTTTGATATACGCGTCTCCGCTGGGCAGCCGCATCTGATCGTTGGAGGTGACGAACAGGCTGTAGTCCCGCTTCATGGCCTCCTGCATGATCGCCTCCAGCACCAGAGAATAGAAGGGGTTCAGGATGGCGGGGTACTGGTCCTCATGGACCACAAAGGAGATATTGTCCGTCTTTTGCCGCGCCATGGCCCGGGCAATGGGGTTGGGGGTGTAGTTCAGCTCGCTGGCCGCGGCGTAGATCCGCTTTTTGGCCCGCTCGCTGACCGTTTCCGGCGAGGCAAACGCCCGGGAGACCGTTGCTTTGGAATATCCGCATTTCTTTGCGACGTCGATGATCGTGGCAGCCATAACCGCTCCTTGTGTGGTAAATGAGAACGTTCTCAAAATTTTCTACAAAAAATAGGGAACCGTCCGATGCCCCCTTGGTATATTTACCATATCACGTTCTCCACCCCCTGTCAATATGCTTTATTTTTTCAGCTTTTTGCAATATTTTTTGTGCTGTTTTTTGTAATTTCCTGCAAATGCCAGTGGAGCGGTCTGCGCCCGATCAGGAGGGCGCTACACGCTGACAAGCCTGCGGCCGCCCGTAGGGAAATCGATTGCGTGCAGCCTTCTCTTTCCGCGCCGGTCCTTCCACAGTTCTCCACAGTTTCCACGAAGTTATCAACATCTTGTGTTTCGACGGTTCTCCGCACGCCGAATATAGTAGGAACCCCACGGATCGTGGCGGTCATCCACGATCCGTGGGGAGTGGTCATCCCTGGTTGAGGGTCTTTTTCAGTTCGTCCACAAAGGCGGTGCTCACAGCGGAAAGGGGCGCGCCCTTGGCCTGGATCCAGCCCAGGCGGATGTCCTTTCCCTGGCCGCGGATGGGACGGCTCACCAGCTCGGGACCCGCAAAGCCCGGCGGCAGGATGCCGCTGCCGATGGAAAAGGCATCCGTGTGGGTGAGGATATTGATCATGGTGCCCCGGTCGGCCACGGAAAAATGCCGCTGGATCTGGCCGAAGTTAGCCAGCAGCGCCTCCTCGGAAAAATCCAGGGAGGCAGCAGCATCAGACTCAAAAGAGGCGTAGGGGTAGCGGGCCATCTCCTCCATGTCCACCTCCGCGTGGCGGGCCATAGGGTGATCCTTATGGAAAAACACACAGGGGGCGATGGACACGATCTCGTTGAACTGGATATCCCGGATATCCAGGTACTTGCGGATGAAGGACTCCGTGGAGCCGGAGAGGAAGATGATGCCCAGGTCGCTCTTTTTTTCGTAGACGTGGTTGATAACATGGTACATGCCGCACTCCCGCAGGCAGATCTCGTAGCGCTCCGGGTCCCACTTCTGGAAAAACCGCATGAACGCCTGGATCACAAAGGGGTATCGCTGGGTGGAGATGGACACGTGCAGCGGCGGCTTGGCCGTGCGTTTGGAATAAAGGGCCTCGATACGCTGCTCCTGCTCCAGCATGGGGCGGGCGTAATAGAGGAATTCCCTGCCCTCCTCCGTCAGCGTGACGCCCCGCCGGTCCCGGCGGAAGATCACAATGCCCAGCTCGTTTTCCAGATCCTTGAGGATGCTGCTCAGATAGGGCTGCGTCAGCAGCAGCTGCTGGGCCGCCTTGCTGATGCTGCCGCACCGGGAGATCTCCAAAATATAACGTATTTGCTGCAGCGTCATCTGCGGCGCCTCCTTTGCCATCTATTTGCACAAAATCAGCCGGGTAAATTGGAGATATTTTTATTACCTATGGCACGTGATAGGTTTTTCATAAGTACCGCCTGATGGTCCAAGCGGGTATGATGGATATAAAGATCATCCCGGATACCGTCTTTTTACTTAGGACATATGATATCCGATTTTTATGAAAATTTCAATGGATGTTCGACGGCAGCCCTGCAGGATGGTCTGCCGCCCTCACCAAAAAGACGCAGAAAGGAGCACTACCATGAAAATCACCAGCATCGACGTATTCGACTTTGCCAAGTGCCTCAACTATGAGGACTGCGCCCCCGTTTGCATCCGCATCAACACAGACGAGGGCATCAGCGGCTTCGGCGAGGTAGGCCTGGCCTATGGCAATGCCCACAACGCGGGCGTGTGGATCGTCAAGGACTTCGGTCAGCTCATCATCGGCATGGACCCCCTCAACAGCGAAGCCATCCGGGAAAAGCTGTTCCGCACCACCTTCTGGGGCATGGGCGGCGGCACCGTCATCAACGCGGGCATGAGCGCCATCGACATCGCCCTGTGGGACATCAAGGGCAAGTATTATAAGGCCCCCGTCTACCAGCTGCTGGGCGGCAAGACCAACCACAAGCTGCGGGCCTACGCCAGCCAGATCCAGTTCGACTGGGACCTGGAGGACCGGAACATGGTGACACCCGAGCAGTACGCCGAGGCCGCCAAAAAGGCCATGGCCCAGGGCTACACCGCCGTGAAGGTGGACCCGGTAGGCGTGGCCGCCAACGGCAACTGGCAGCGCACCCGGCAGGACGCGGACTGGCGCCTGCGGGGCCAGATGCCCAAGCACGTGCTGGAACTGGTGCGTGCCCGCCTGAAGGCCATCCGGGACCTGAGCGACAGCCTGGACATCATCATCGAGCTCCACGCCTTCACCGACACCTCCACCGCCATCCAGCTGGCCAACTACATCGACGATCTGAACATCATGTACTATGAAGAGCCGGTACATCCCCTCAACGCCGTGTCCATGCGGGAGATCCGGGACAAGATCAACATCCCCGTGGCCTCCGGCGAGCGGATCTACACCCGCCTTGGATACCGTCCCTTCTTTGAAAACCGCTCTTTGAGCGTCATCCAGCCGGACGTGTGCCTGTGCGGCGGCATCTCCGAGACCAAGAAGATCTGCGACATGGCCGACGCCTACGATGTGAAGGTGCAGGTGCATGTGTGCGGCGGCCCCATCTCCCAGGCGGCGGCGCTGCATGTGGAGACCGTCATCCCCAACTTCCTCATCCACGAGCAGCACTCCTACGGCATCAAGGAGGGTCTGCGCCGCACCTGCGTGTACGACTACCTGCCTGACGACCACGGCGATCTGGTGGTGCCGGAGCTGCCCGGCATCGGCCAGGAGATCACCGAGGAGACCATGAAAAAGACCTGGGTCTATACGGTCCAGTAATCCCTCTCAGCCCATCTCCAGGGGGCGCGGCCCGGCGCCGCGCCCCTTTCGCTTGATCCGCCCGTGCGGATTTGGAAAGGAGGAACCATGTCGTTCAAGGACCGCTGCTGGACGGAGATCGACCGCTCCGCCCTTCGGGAAAATCTCCGCATCCTGCAAGGCTGTATCCCCGACAGCTGCCATCTCATGGGCATCGTCAAGGCCGACGGCTACGGCCACGGCGCCCCGGAGGTCGCCTCTCTCTTTGCCGGCATCCCCGGCAGCTGGCTGGGCGTGGCCTGTCTGCAGGAGGCGCTGGACCTGCGCCGTGCCGGCATCGCGCTGCCCATTTTGATCCTGGGCTACACGCCGCCCCATCAGGCCGCCGTGCTGGCGGAGCACCATCTGACCCAGGCCCTTCTATCCCCGGAGTACACCTGCCGTCTTGCTGAAGAAGCCAGACAGCAGGGGGTACGGGTCATGGCCCACGCGGCAGTGGACACTGGTATGGGCCGCATCGGCTACGCCGCCCAGGATGCTGCCGAAGCCGCCCGTGCCCTGGCGGCAGACTACGGCCGCCCGGAGCTGGAGGTGACCGGCATCTTCACCCATTTTTCCAGCGCCTATGCCCAGACCGAGGACGCCAGGGCCTACACCCGGGCCCAGTTCGAGAAATTTTCCGCCGTGTGCGCCCAGCTCAGTCGCCTGGGCGTGGACCCGGGACTGCGCCACTGTGCAAACTCGCCCGCCACCGTCAACTGCCCGGAATACGCCATGGACCTTTGCCGGGTGGGCACAGTGCTCTACGGACTTTTGCCTCAGACTGCCATGACCCGCCCGCTGCCATTTCGTCCGGCGCTGACCTGGAAAGCCCGGGTGGCCATCGTGCGGCAGCTGCCGGCGGGCGTGCCCGTCAGCTACGACCGCACCGCCGTCACCCAGCGGCCCACCCGTCTGGCAGTGGTCACCGCCGGAGACGCCGACGGCTACTTCCGCCAGCTGTCCAACCTGGGAAAGGTGAAGATCCGGGGCCACGTGTGCCCGGTGCTGGGCCGGGTGTGCATGGACATGTTCATGGCGGACATCACCGACTTCCCCGACGTGCAGGCGGGGGACGCGGTCATTTTGCTGGGCGGCAGGGGAGAGGACACCGTGCCCTGCCAGTGGCTCTACCAGCCCATCGGCATCGGCCCCAGCGCCGTCACCTGTAACATCCGCCCCCGGGTGGAACGCACCTATCTATAATGAATCGCAGGGAGGACGCGGTTTTCGCGTCCTCTCTGACTGTCTCCCGGTCCCGCTTCGAATTTTTCGTCAATTTTTTGACAAAAACCCCGCAAAAGTCTTTGACACCCGGAGATTTATAGAGTATAGTAAGATTGATAATTCATGAGCAATGTTTGTCTGTTTTTTCAGGAATTTGATTCCGTATAACGGAATATAAAGAACAGACCTCTCCGGCGCTGCGGTGCCGGGCTCATGATGACCCCGCTCAATACATACCAGGAGAGG
>URKI01000045.1 GCA_900548505.1 uncultured Oscillibacter sp.
TCTCGTGGGCTCGGAGATGTGTATAAGAGACAGACCCTGACCGAACTTCATTTTGCCCCCCAGGTCACGCCGGAGGCCCCCACGGAGGCGCTGATCTGCCTGGATGGGGCGGGCGGGACGTACCTTGCCCTGCTGCAGGAGCGCTCCCCCGGCCGGTATGACGGACTGGCGCTGGACGTTTCCGCCTTTTACCGTGAGATCACCGAAGCCCTGCCCGCCGGAACGGGGAATTACCGGGAGCAGGTCCTGCTGATGGACGCCCGCGGCACCACGCTCCTCCGCGCTCAGGACGGGGAAGTGACCGCCGCCCTGCTCTCCGACACGCCGGCCTCCGACGCGGGGGCGGCGCTGCTGCGCTGCCAGAGCACGGGGAAAGACGGCGCCTCCTTTGTCTCCCCGTCTTCCGGCGCTGCCGGCGAGTCCGCCGTGCGCCTGGCCGTCACCCCCTCCCAGGCGGGCACCAACGGATTTTTCGCCGTGGGCGTGGCAGCGGATTACGACGCCTTCTGGTCCCCCATGCGCTCCATGGCCGCCCGACTGGCCTGCTCCGCCGGACTCATGGCGGCGGGGTTGGTGCTGCTGGTGATCCTGCTGATCCGCACCGGCGGCAAAAGCCGCCGCTACCGGCAGGAGCTGGCAGCGGTGCAGGCAAAGGCCGACGCCGTGGAGGCCCTCAACCGCAAGACCGCCCAGCTGGCCCACCACCAGCGTCTGGAGATGATCGGCACGCTGACCTCCAGTATCTCCCACGAATTCAACAATCTCCTTTCCCCCATCATGGGTTACAGCCTCATGGCCCTGGAAAAGCTCCCGGAGAGCGACAGCGCCCTCTATGACGACATTCTGGAGATTTACAACACCTCCGTCAAAGCCAAGACGTTGGTGCAGCGTCTTTCCGACCTTTCCCGCAAGCACTCGGAAAGCGTGTTCCGTCCGCTGGACCCGGACGAGCTGGTCAGAAAGGTCATGAGCGTGGCAAGGCCCGCCAAGCCGGAGGAGGTGGAGGTCCGGCTGGAGCTTGCCTGCGTCGGGATCCGCATGGACGGAAACGAGCTCCAGCTCTCCCAGATCCTTCTCAACCTGGTCCTCAACGCCTTTGACGCCATGAAAGAGAAGGGCGGCACGCTGACGCTCTCCACAAGCTCCGACGGGGAAAATGTCCTCTTCCGGGTCAGCGACACCGGCCCCGGCATCCGGCCGGAGGTGATCCCTCACATTTTCGAGCCCTTCTTCACCACCAAATCGGAGGGGTACGGCACCGGCCTGGGCCTTGCCATCGTGGCCCAGATGGTGGAGGACCACCACGGCGATATCGATGTGGAAAACCGCCTGGGCGTCGGCGCCACGTTCTCGGTGACGATCCCCCTATCCCAGCCATGACAGAGTTTACAAAAATATGCCCGAAAGGGCATATTTTTTTGTTTTCTGAATATTTATTTAGGTTCTATCTATGTGCCATTAAGTTTGGCTTGATAAATTCATGTCAAACCAAGGTGAAACGAGAAACCACAACATACAGGAGGCTTCTATGAAACGATTTTTTGCAGGGATTTTGAGCATCGCCCTGGCTGCCGGACTGCTGGCAGGCTGCTCCGGCACCCAGGTCCATGTCTGCCCGCCCCAGGAGGGCGCCCAGGAAACCGGGACGCCCGCAGCTCCCGCCGCGGAGGGCAGCGTCAAGACGGGTCTTGCGGTCCTCACCAGTCTGGACGGCAGCGCCGGTGCGGGCGCAGAAGAGCCCGGCTCCGCCAGCTTTGACGTGACGCTGGCCGCCGTCACCGTGGACGACGCGGGCGTTATCGACTCCTGCGTCATCGACGGCGTGCAGGCCACGGTGAACTTTGACGCCGCCGGCGCCATCACCACCGACCTCACCGCCCCCATCCAGACCAAGAACGAGCTGGGCGAGAACTACGGCATGAAGGCCTATGGCGGTGCCGCCTACGAGTGGAACGAGCAGGCCGCCGCCCTGGCCCAGTATGCCGTGGGCAAGACCGTGGATCAGCTGAAAAACGGCGCCGTGGACGAGACCGGCCATGCCGCCGACGCCGACCTTGCCTCTGTGGCCACCATTTATCTGGGCGGTTACGTGGCCGCCATCGAAGCCGCTGTGGAAAGTGCCCAGCACCTGGGCGCGCAGGCGGGTGACCGTCTTTCCCTGACCACCACCGCCTCTTTGGGCAGCAGCAAGAACGCCAGCGCGGAAGAAGAGGGCCTTGCCCAGTTTGACGTGAACGTGGCCGTGACCACCTTTGACGGCGACACCATCACCAGCTGCCTGCTGGACGGCGTACAGCCCGCTGTGAAATTCGACGCCGCCGGCGTCGTCACCAGCGACCTCACCGCCCCCGTGCAGACCAAGAACCAGCTGGGCGAGAACTACGGCATGAAGGCCTACGGGGGCGCCATCGCCGAGTGGAACGAGCAGGCCGCCTCCTTTGCCGCCTACGTCACCGGCAAGACCGCCGAGGAAGTGAGCGGCATCGCCGTGGGCGAGCGCACCCAGCCCACCGACGCGGATCTTGCCTCCTCCGTCACCATCGCCATCGGCGGCTTCCAGGAGCTGATCGCCAAGGCCGCCCGATAAGCCCATGCGCTTACGGATCGCCGCACTGGCCCTTTCACTGCTGGTGCTGACCGGCTGCGCCGCCGCTCCGGCGGAGCAGGCCGCTCCCAAGCAGTATCAGGCCACCTTCCTGACGCTGTTTGACACCGTCACCACCATCCTGGGCTACGCCGAGTCGGAGGAGGCCTTCCAGGCCCAGGCCCAGGAACTCCACGACGAGCTGCTGGAATATCACCAGCTCTTTGATATCTACAACGACTATCCCGGCGTGAGCAACCTGAAAACCGTCAATGACCAGGCGGGCATCGCCCCGGTGGAAGTGGACGGGCGGATCATCCGCCTGCTCCAGGACTGCCAGGAGTACTATACACTCTCCGGCGGCACCGTGAATGTTGCTATGGGCAGCGTGCTGAAGCTGTGGCACGACGCCCGGACCCACGGCATCTCCTTTCCCGCCGCAGCCGCTCTGCCGGACCCGGACGCCCTGACTCAGGCAGCCGCCCACAGCGCCATGGACAGCATCGTCATCGACGAGGCCGCCTCCACCGTCTTTCTCTCCGACCCGCTTTTGCGGCTGGACGTGGGCGCGGTCGCAAAGGGCTGGTCCGTGGAGCAGGTATGCCAAAACGCCCCGGAGGGACTTCTGGTGAGCGTGGGCGGAAATGTCCGCGCCACCGGCCCAAAGCCCACGGGAAGCCCTTGGGTGGTGGGGCTCCAGTCCCCCGACGGCAATGCCGACGACTATCTCCACACGCTGAATCTGGAGACCGGCTCCGTGGTCACCAGCGGCGATTACCAGCGCTATTACGTGGTGGACGGGAAGCCCTATCACCACATCATCGACCCGGAGACGCTGTATCCCGCTGAGCGGTGGCGGGCCGTGAGCGTGGTCTGTCCGGACTCCGGTCTTGCAGACTGCCTTTCCACCGCTCTGTTCATTCTTCCCCAGGAAGCGGGACAAGCCCTCCTGGAGCAGACCGGCGCCGAGGCCATGTGGCTGCTTGCCGACGGCACCCGGCTCTACAGCCCCGGCTTTGAAGCACTGATCCGCACGTAACGACTGACAAGAGGTGAAGCTATGAAACGCCCATTCTTCGGTGGGATCCATCCGCCCTATCAAAAAGAGCTCTCTTCCGAGGCCCAGCTGGACACGGCCTTCGTGCCCAAGACGGTGGCCGTTCCCATGCTGCAGCACATCGGTGTTGCCTGCACGCCCCTGGTGCAGGTGGGCGACACCGTGAAAAAAGGCCAGAAGATCGGCGACGGCCAGGGACTGTGTGTCCCCGTCCACGCCTCCGTCTCTGGCACCGTGACCGCCATCGAGCCCCGGCGCCATCCCTCCGGCAGGGACATCTTGTCGGTGGTCATTGAAAACGACGGTCTGGATACCCCCGACTGCACCCAGCCCCCCCATCCCGACTATGCCTCCCTGGAGATCGACACCATCCTGGCCATCATCCGGGAGTCCGGCGTGGTGGGACACGGCGGCGCGGCCTTCCCCTCCAACATGAAGGCCCTGACCAGCCTTGGAAAGATCGACACCCTCATCGCCAACGCCTGCGAGTGCGAGCCCTACATCACCGCCGACGACATTCTGCTGCGCACAAGCCCCGAGCAGGTGGCGGCAGGCCTCCGGATCATCGCCAAGGTGCTGGACCCCCAGCGGATCGTCCTGGCCATTGAGGACAACAAGCCCGCGGCCATCGCCCGGCTCAAAGAGGTCTTGACCGCAGAGAGCGGCATCGAGCTGATGGTGCTGCCCACCCGGTATCCCCAGGGCGCGGAAAAGCAGCTGATCCAGGCCGTCACCGGCCGGGAGGTGCCCTCCGGCAAGCTGCCCGCCGCCGCCCACTGCGCCGTGTTCAACGCCGCCACCGTAGCCGCCGTGTACAAGGCGGTGGTCCTGGGCCAGAGCGTCACGGACCGTATCGTCACCGTCACCGGTGAGGGCGTGCGGACGCCCCGCAATGTGCTCTGCCCCATCGGCACCTCCTACGAGGAGCTGATCGCCTATGCCGGGGGCCTGACGGACAACACCTGGAAGGTAGTCAGCGGCGGCCCCATGATGGGCATCGCCCAGCGGGATCTCTCCACCATCACCATCAAGGGCACCAGCGCAGTGCTCTGCCTTTCCCAGCGGCAGAACCAGGAAAAGGAGAACCCCCTGTGCATCCGCTGCGGCCGGTGCATGCAGGTGTGCCCCATGCACCTCCAGCCTCTGTATCTCTACCGCTACCGCGGCGACGCCGCCAATCTCAGCCGTCTCCACGTGCTGGACTGCGTCGAGTGCGGCTGCTGCGCCTATACCTGCCCCGGCAAGCTCCCCCTGGTGGAAGTGATCCGGCAGGGAAAATCCACCGTAAAGGAGGCCCAGGCCACATGAATCTGACTGTCAGCTCTTCTCCCCATATCAAGGGCAATGACTCCACCCGCCGCATCATGCGGGATGTGGTGCTGGCCGCTCTGCCCGCTCTGATTTTCGGCATCGTGCACTTCGGCGTGCGGGCGCTGCTGGTGACGCTTTCCACTGTGGCAGCCGCTCTGGCCGCCGAGTGGTTTTCCAACCGGGTGATCTTCCACGACGGGCGGGCCATGGACGGCTCTGCCCTGGTGACCGGCGTGCTGCTGGCCATGACCCTGCCCGCCACCGTCCCCTACTGGATGGCGGCGCTGGGCGCCGTGGTGGCCATCGTGGCGGTAAAGGCCCTTTGCGGCGGCCTTGGACAGAACGTGTTCAACCCCGCGCTGGGAGCCCGTGCCCTGCTGGTGCTGCTGTTCCCCGCCTCCATGGTGCGCTTTTCCTCTGTGAGCGGCCTGGTGAACGGCATGGACGCGGTCACCGCCGCCACGCCGCTGCACCACATGGTCATGCCCGCCCTGCCCCAGGAGAGCCTGTGGGACATGTTCATCGGCAACATCCCCGGCTGCATCGGAGAAGTCTCCTCTCTGGCGCTGCTGCTGGGCGGCGCGTACCTGCTGGTCCGCCGGGTCATCTCCCCCCGCATCCCCGCCGCCTATCTTGTGACGGTGGCCGTGCTGACGCTGGTGTTTTCCAAAACCGGCGATCCCGTGATGTGGATGCTCTACAACCTGCTGGGCGGCGGCGTGCTGCTGGGCGCCATCTTCATGGCCACCGACTACGCCACCTCCCCCGTCACGCCCCTGGGCCAGGTCCTCTACGGCGTGGGCTGCGGCGCACTGACCGTGCTGTTCCGCTACTTTGGATTGTTCCCGGAGGGCGTGACCTACGCCATCCTCATCATGAACGCCGCCTCCTGGGCCATGGACCGCTACACGGCCCCCCGGGTGTTCGGCACCAAGAAAGGAGATGCGGTATGAAGCAGAAGGACCTTTTCACAGCCGTACTCTCCGTGGCTGCGGCAGCTCTGATCGTGCTGGGTGTCCGCATGGGCACTGCGGGTCTTGCCGCGAAGAACGCCCAGGCGGAGCTGGATGCCGCCATCGCCTTTGTGCTGCCGGAGAGCAAGACGTTTTCCTCCGAGCCCTATGACGGCACGGACGAGGCCATCCGGGCCGTCTACAAGGGTGAGACGGGCTACGTGGTGGAGACCTGCACCGACGGCTACGCCGGTGAGGTTGTGCTCCTGGTGGGCGTGGACAACGACGGCACCGTCACCGGGCTTACCGTCCGGCAGATGGAGGAGACCTGGGGCCTGGGCGCCCGGGCGCTGACGGACGCCGACTTCCTGATCCAGTTCCTGGGCACCGACGGCACCGCGGAGGTGGGCGGCAATGTGGATGCCATCACCGGCGCCACGGTGACCTCCAAGGCCATTACCCGGGGCGTCAATGCCGCCGTGGGCTTTGTGACCGGCGCGGATACATCCTCCAGCGCCACCACCTGGGGAGGTTGAGCCATGAGAAAGAACGCATATCTTGGAAATATCCTGCTGGCAGCGGTGACGGCCGCCGCCATGCTGGCGGCAGTTCTGTGCCGGGTCTTTGCCCCGGCGGCCGTGCTGCCCGTTTTGAACATCCCGAACCTGCTGGCCCTCTGCGTCATTGCGCTGGTGCTGGAGCATTATCTGGCCCGGCCCGACCATGCGCCCTGCCTTGTATGCGCGGCGCTGCTGGCCGCCGCCGTCTTTGCCCTGCTGCCCCTGGCCGCGGGACTGGTTGCTCTGGACAGCATCTGGCTGACGGCCCTTCTGGGCGGCGTGATCTACGCCGCGGCCAAGTGGCTCTTTGACTCGGTGGCCCAGCGGCTTACCAGCGGCCCCGCCGGCAAGGCAGCCGCCGCCATTACCGGCCTTGGCATGATCCTGGCCGGGCAGGCCTTTGCAGGCATGCTCCTCTAAGATGCCCTGCAGGCCGACCCTTTTCCCCGCATACATTCCCGGTGCTTTGCCGTCTGGCAGGGCACCGGGCTTTTTTCTGCCCGCGGGGCATCGGCTCCCCCCTGGAAAAAACTTCGTTCCCCCTGTTGACAAATAGGTCTACATCTTGTAGACTACAATTAGTCTACAAGATGTAGACCCACAGCTGTGCAACAACGATCCGGACGGAGGAACCCATATGGAACAGCATTTGACAGAAGCAGAGGCGTCCGTGGCGGAGCTTATATGGCAGCAGGGCCCCATGCCCTCCGGCGAGCTGGTGGCCCTGTGCGCCCGGCAGCTGGGCTGGAAAAAGTCCACCACCTATACCATCTTAAAGCGGCTGGAGGGCAAGGGGGTCCTCCGCAACGAAAGCGGACAGGTAGCGGCCCTGATCTCCCGGGAGGAGTACCAGTCCCTGCAGGGCTGCCGGTTCATCGACGGCAGCTTCGGCGGGTCCCTGCCCAGCTTCCTGGCGGCCTTTACCCGCAAGAGAAAACTCAATGCCGAGGAAGTCCGCCAGCTACGGGAGATGATCGAGCAGTTTGAGGAGGAGCCATGACAGAGCTATGTTTGATGGTGGCGGAGCAAAGCCTCCGCCTGAGCGGCATCATTCTCTTTTTGTGGGTACTGCGCGCGCTCTTGCGCAGGATCCCGGGCTCGGCTTTGTATCTTCTGTGGATTTTGGTGTTTACCGGGCTGCTGCTTCCTTTCCGGGTGGAGATCCCCTATCACGCGGAGGCCCCGGCAGTCATCGCGGAGACACCTCATGCCACGGACGCGCCGGGCAATCACATCGAGGCAGGCGCTCCGGCCGCCGAAAAGCCCGCGGGCACCACAGGTACGCCGGCCGCCGAAAGGCCCGCACACGCGCCGGCAGACCTCCTGCCCCTGGCCTGCGCCGTATGGGCGGCGGTGGCAGCAGGGCTGCTGCTGATCAACATCTGGAAGCTGGCCGCCTTCGCCCGGCATCTGCAAGGCGCCCGGCAGATCGCACCCGGCGTCTACGAGACCGACCGGGTGGAGGTCCCTCTGGTGATGGGATACCTGCATCCCAAGATCTATCTGCCGTCCTTTCTCCGCGAGGAGGAGCGGGAGTACATCCTGCTCCACGAGCGCATCCACCTGCGCCGCCGGGACTATCTCATCAAGCCCGCGGCCTTTGCCATCACCCTGCTCCACTGGTTCAACCCGCTGGTGTGGCTTGCGTACCATCTTCTCTCGGAGGATATGGAGCGCGCCTGCGACGAGGCCGTTCTGCGCCGGATGGGCAGCGGCATCCGCAAGGAATACTCCATGTCCCTGCTGACCCTCTCCGCCGGACGAAGCGTGCGCTCTTTGCCCACCGTTGCATTTGGTGAAAGGGGAATCAAATACAGAGTCATGAACATTCTGCATTACAAAAAAGCCGGCGGTCTGACGCTGGCGCTGCTGGTACTGCTCTTCGGCACCGTGGCATGCGGCACCTTTGCCCAGCCGGTGGAGGTCACTGACCCGCCCCAGGAGGAGCAGCCCGCACAGGAAGATCACAGCGGCGACGCCCTTTATCAGGCGCTGGGCGTCACCACGGAGGACGCCACGGCATTTTTCCAGACGTTCCAGCAAGCCGCGGCGGACGGCGACAAGGAAGCCGTGGCCAACCTGTTCCGCTATCCCAAGCAGCTCCAGCTGCCGGGAGCGGACGTGACCTATGTGAGCTCCGCGGAGGAGTTTCTGCCCCACTATGACGAGATCTTCACCCAGGACTTCCTGGACGCCATCGCCGGCATGGACGCATCGGCGTTCACCCAGGAGGGCCCGGCCATCGGCTGGGGCGACGGCGCCGTGTGGGCCCGGGTGTATGACGGGGAGATCACCATGGCCTCCGTGTTCGCCTCCCGGGAGGACCGGTATCTTGCCTACTACGAGGGCAATGACAACGACTCCTCCGGCGCCGACGCCATGTACCAGGTGAACGGCATCCGTGAGGAGGAGGCCCAGGCCTTTGCGGAAAACTTCGTCACTTTGGCCCAGGCAGACGACCGGGAAGTGGTGGCCTCCATGATTCGCTATCCCCGCACCCTGGTGGTAAACGGCACGGAAACCACCCTGGAAAGTGCGGAGGATTTCCTGGCCCACTACGACGAGATCCTCCCCGAAGACTTTATCAAAACCCTGGAGTCTCTCCTGACCCAGCCGCTGTCCTATCGGTATGACGGCACGTTCCTGGGAGACGGCGCCCTCTGGATGAGCAGCGCCGGCGGAGAGCTGCTGGTGGACTCCCTCTTCCCCTCGGACACGGTGCAGATGAAGCCCGCAGGTGGCGGCGCCGTGACCGTGGCGCCGGGAACGGAGCCCTGAATGAAAAAAAGGAAGCTGGCCAAGGCCAGCTTCCTTTTTTATGGTCTTTTCGAATCTCAGTTCACGGACTGGATCTCCCGGAGCATGATGCTGCCGGAGGGCTGATCGAAGGTCAGCTTCACCTGGGTGATCTCCCCCAGGTCCACGCCGGAAAAGGCCGCCATGTCCAGCCGCAGCGTACCCAGCGGCGTAAACGTGCTGTACTGCAGCAGGTCCTCCCGGCCGGACACCGGGATGGACTCCACGGTTCCCTCCTGCCAGGTGAGTGCGCTCTCCCCGGCCCTTACCTCCACGCTGGCCTCTTTCCCCGCCGCGTCACGCAGCGTCACCGTCAGGCTCTGGTCCTGCCGGCGGTTGCGCGCATCGCCGCTGTCCTGGGCCAGATCCAGCTGCAGATACGCCGCCTGCTCCAAATCCGCCGTCACGGGGATGGTGACGGAGGCATCAGCGCTGTCCCAGCCAAGGCGGGTCAGGTCATAGTGCAGGAAGCTGCCGGGGATGCGGAACGAGCCCGCCGTGTGGTCCAGGGTGCTGCAGGCATTGACCGCCTCCGCCGTGACGCCGTCGGTGGTCAGACTCTTCGCAGAGTCCGGTCCCGCCTGATACAGCACCTGCCCGCCGGCGTCCACCCGGGCCATGACGGGATATCCATCATACTGCCCCGGCATCACATCCAGGGATTCCAGCGGCGTCTTTCCCGTTTTCAGGACGGACTGGATAAAGTCCTGCACGTAGGCGCTGAAAAACGTCTGCTGTTTCTCCGGCTCCATCACCAGCGGCAGCGTCTCCCGGTCCGCAAAGGGATCGGGCCGCACCAGCGCCGTGCTGAATCCGCCGTGGTTGCCGTTTTCCAGATAAATAAGATCCGTGCCGCTGGTGCGTCCGTCCATGCTTTCCAGCTGGTCAAAGAGCGTGCCGCCGTCCAGACTGGTCACGTCCCCGTCGTACTGGGGAATGATGATCCCCACAGGCACGTCCACCGGCTCGGAGGAGAGGGGGCTCACCAGCGACGGTGCCGCCGACACGATACCCTGCACGTCCAGCAGCTCCGTCCGGGCCGCCACCTCGAATACATCATATCCCGCCCGGGAGTGTCCCACCAGGATCACATGGTCCAGGTCGCCCTTGTTCTTCAGGTCGCAGGGGAAGATGCCGGACTCTCCCGCAATGGCCCGCTTCAAAAGGGCGCTTTGCTGCTCCACCACCTGCACGGTGCGCTCGCAGCCCATGGGCTCTCCGTTTTCAAAGGAGTAGTTGATGGCCACGTTCATGGAGATGGCAAGATACCCCGCGTCCGCCAGCTGGTCCACCAGGTAGGAAAAGCCCAGATCATAGCGGTTCTCCGCCGCCGAGCGGACAGGATGGGACCCGTGCAGGAAGATGACCACCGGGCAGTTTTCCCCCTCCGGCACGCCGATCACGCCCTGCATCTGATAGGGGATCTCCCGCGTTCCCTGGGTGAGCGTCCCCTCGCCCAGGTCGTAGCAGTAGACATTGTCCCGGGGCGCGTCGGTGGTGACCACCGCCGTGTTGGTGGCCCCGTCCCAGGAGGCACTGACGCCGTCCACATAGTCCATCAGCTCTGCCGATACATAGGTGGTCCCACTGAGCACCACCGCGTTGGGGTCCGTCCACACCGTCGAGCCATCCAGCGTCAGCACCCCGGTATCGATGTCCAGCAGATACTCGCCGGACGCTCCTCTGGAAAAGGCCGCTCCCTCCGCCTGGGCGTCCCACGCCACGGTATAGCCGGCCTGCTCCAAAATGCTGCGCAGGGGCAGCAGGGCCGTGTTGCCGAAGTACCGGGGCATGGCCCCCTGCTCTACCGCCTGCCCATCCACCAGCAGCTGGGTGGGATAGGCGCTTAGGTCCGGCAGCGGGTCCAGGGCAGGCTCCAGCGCCTGCACCGCTCCGCCCAGCATCAAAACTGCCGCAGCGCCCGACAAAACACGATGAACTTTTTTCATAGCGCACCTCCTTGCGTTATTGTCCTTTTGGACGGATAGGTCCGCGCAAAAGTTTCACCTGGCAGGCGCTTTTTGCGGCATGGTGAAACGCTTCTTCCCTCCGAAAGCGCTCTGCCCGCGCCGTCAGTTCTGATGCAGGATCTGGGGTCCCCGGGTCAGCTCAAAGGTCCGCAGCTCCCGCCCGTCCAAAGACTCTTTGCGCAGGTCCACGCAGCTGATGCGGGGCGTATCGTAGGTGGTGTAGTAATAGCGGCCCTGGGTGGCATTGATGCAGCAGGTGTATACCGTGATGTCACACTGGCCGCTCTCGGTCCGGCAGGCGCCCCGCACCATTTCCACAGACCGCAGCAGGTGGAAAAACTGGCTGACGCTGGCGTCCTCGTCGTCGGCGCAGACGGAGTTCTGGCTGATGAACGCCGCCCGCACAAAGCGGGACATGGAGGATACATCCCCCGGCAGGCCCACGGCGCCAAGGCCCTGGCAGTAGACCTGCAGATCCAGCGCGGAAGAAAAGCGGTTGTCGCCGGTCTGCGCGTTGAGATGCCGGTAATTGTTCAGGTGGAACATCTGGTAGTCAAAGGGCGGGTTGTTGGTGAGCACCCCTACCGGATTCTCATACACCTGCAGCCCGGCCTTCGTAGCCTCCAGAACGATGGACTCCTCCGCGTCGGACAGCATCCAGTGGAGGCTGGCCAGGGGCAGCGAGGGGCTGAAGGGACGGTCGATGATGCACAGCCGCTCCAGCAGGGGCCGGGCCTCCTTTACACTGCTGCACTGTCCCAAAATCCAGGGAATCAGCTCGTAGGGGGCAATGTTGTCGGCGCCGGGCCGCTCCGGGCCGTACCAGGCGTTGCCCGGAAAATTCAGACCCGCCATCCCCAGGCCGCATTCGTTGGCAGCCTCATAGAAAAGCGGCAGTCCCTCCGCCACCGTAGCCATGCCGATCATGGCGTAGTGAGTCTCCAGGGCTTCCCGGGTCCGCAGGGGGAACGGGAAGTTCCGGGGCATGATGCAGACCTTCTCCCCATAGGAGGTATCCAGATCCAGATTCCTGCCGAAGTAGTGGTCACGGGTACGATAGCTCAATGCAGTGCACATAGCGGCTCCTTTCCTGCCTGCGGCAAACGGTCGTTTTCTGCATTGTATTTTAACCGCGCACCATCGTCAATAGTCAATCCCCGCCAGGCGCTGATTTTCCCGGCCCGGAACACGCAGACGGCCCCCGCACCGTTCGGATGAACGGTGCGGGGGCCGGTTCTTTCCCTCAGCGATATTTAGCCGCGCATTCACGGACGATGGCGTCCATGGCGTCCATCTTCCGCTCCATGTCCTTGGCCAGCGCCATCTGGCAGCGGGAGCGGACCAGATTGTGTGCCGGGTAATTGATCTTGAAATAGGGGTCGCCCTGGATGTAGTCATCCAAAAACCGCACGGACAGCTCCGCCGTCAGCGCCAGGCAGCTCTGGGCCAGGGTGTCGATCTCTGTCTGGGTCAGGGCCGAGGCGGTATTTTTCAAAAAGCCGTCGGCAAAGGCCCGGAACACCTCCAGGTCCACTCCTGCCTTCTCCGGCTGAGGGCAGTCCTCCTCCACCACGTTGGCGGCAAAGCGGATGGCGTCGCCGAAGTCGTGGCCCACCACGCCGGGCATGACCGTGTCCAGATCGATGACCACCAGCGCCCGCCGGGTCTCCTGGTCAAACAGGACGTTGTTGATCTTGGTGTCGTTGTGAGTCACCCGCAGGGGGAGCTTGCCCTGCCGGTACAGATTCGTCAGCACACAGGCCTTGTCCCGGATGGAGCGGAGGTATTCCAGCTCCTCCCCCACCTCGGCGACCCGTCCCAGCAGATCCTCCTTCACATCCCGCTCCAGCTTTTCATACCGCCAGGGGGTGTTGTGGAAGTTCACGATGGTCTCATACAGCTGGGCCGGATCAAAGTCGCTCAGCTGCATCTGGAACTCGCCGAATGCCTCGCCGGCGTTGTGGATGGCGTCCAGGTCCATCTCCACGCAGGAATCCGACGGGATGTAGTTGAACAGCCGCCAGAAGCCGTCCGTATCCACGTAATAGGTCTTGCGGTCAATGGTGTGGTGGAAATGCAGCGCCGTCTGGCCTGGCTTCTTGGCCCGGATATGCTCGGTCACCCGGTCGATGTTCTCCATCACCTCGATGGGGTTTTTATAGACATAGGTATTGACCCGCTGGACGATGTAGCTTTTCGGCTGTCCGTCCGGACGGATAAAATTTACTTTATAGGTGTGGTTGATGTTGCCCACACTGATCTCCTCATAGGATGCCCACTCGCCTTCGATTCGAAAGGCGCGGCACACCCGCTTGAGCTCATCGGTCATTGGTGATTCTCCCTCTTTTGTGTTTCTTCACGGTACGCCCGTCCAATTTTATGCGAAACCACCTGAAATTGCAACGTATTTCTCAAAAAATCATCCATCCCGCGCCCGCTGCTGCCCGGATCAGCGGCACGGCAAAGAGGATGTTCCCGGAAAATCCGACGGCTTTACAGGCTCACATGAAAATTTATTTACATTTTACCAGCCTGTGTACGACATTTTTACACCCTGCCTGCTACACTGTGACCATGCGAGAAAGGCGCATCACAAAATGGGAGGAATTTTCATATGAACACCGTGCAAAAAAATGCTGCCACGCAGTCTCAAAAGCTGATGGTCTTTGTGCTGACCATGTCTTTATACGGACTGGCCACCCTGTTTACCGAGCTGATCCCCAAGTTCCAGATCGGTCTGGTGGAGCTGTCCGTGGAGTATTTCCTGTTCATTCCCCTGACCCTGGCCATGCTCTTTGACCCCCTGTCTGCCGCTCTGGGCGCCGCCACCGGCGAGCTGGTATTCAGCGAGATCATGCTGGGTCAGTTCGGCGGCCTGGGCGAGCTGGAGAAGTTCCTGACCGTCACCATCGGCGTGTACATCGCCGGCCGGATGGTGAAGGACCCCAAAAACCGCCGGATGGTAGGCGTGGCCGCCATCACTGGCACCGCCGCTCAGCTGCTCATGGGCACCATCGTGGATATCGCCAAGGTCCAGTTCGCCGTGGAGGACTTTGAGGCCGTGGAGGGCCTGCCCGAGAGCGTCTTTGCCACCGAGGGCTTCGCTTTCTGCAACGACCTGCTCTTCTCCGGCATCCTGTTCTGCCTGCTGCCCACGCTGTATCTGGTGCCCCGCCTGTACGGCAAGATCGAGCCGCTGCTGGGCATGGCGCCCCGCACCGCCGGCAGCGATGTGGCCGGACTGAGCCCCAAGGCCATCGGCGTATGCGCCATCGGCTTTGTGTGCGCCGTGGTGGCAGAGCTGGCCGCCACCGCCGGCATGTCCCTCATCGACTGGGAAGCCCAGTGGGCCGAGAGCGGCACCGCCATGGCCGTGGGTATGGCTGCCGCCGCCGCGCTGGCCGTGGTCGTGGTGCTGGTCATGAAGAAAAACGCGGAAAGGAACGTGGCCTGCTGATATGAACGCGGTTGAGATCAACGGCCTCACCTATACCTATCCCGGGGCCGCTCAGCCCACCCTGCGCAGCATCTCACTTCACATCGAGCAAGGAGACTTCCTGGCAGTCGTTGGAAACAACGGCTGCGGGAAGTCTACCCTTTGCAAGGCCATCAACGGACTGATCCCCCACTTCATCACCGGGGACTTCCGGGGCCAGGTGCAGGTGGACGGTCTGGACACCCTGCAAAGTGACGTGGGCACTCTGGCGCAGAAGGTGGGCTATGTCTATCAGGATTTTGAAAACCAGATCGTCCGTCCCACCGTACTGGATGACGTGTCCTACGCCTGCTTGAACTACGGCTTTTCCGACTATCTGGACCGGGGCCGTCAGGCGCTGCGCCAGTGCGGCCTGGAGGACCGGGAGTCGGAGTACATTTGGCAGCTCTCCGGCGGCCAGACCCACCTGCTGGCTCTGGCCGGTGCGCTGGCTCTGAGCCCCGACGTGCTCATTCTGGACGAGCCCATCGCCCAGCTGGATCCCATGCACGCCGACCGGATCTACGAAGTACTGCGCCGGCTCAACGAAGTATACGGAAAGACCATCATCGTCATCGAGCACCACACCGAATACATCGCCGACTACTGCAAGCATGTCCTGCTGATGAAGGACGGCCAGGTCCAGTGGCTGCTGCCTACGGAGCAGGCCCTGCAGAAAGTGGAGGAGCTGGAAGCGTGCAACATCTTCCCGCCCCAGGTGACGCAGGCCGCCTACCGGCTGCGCCGGGCCGGCCGCCTGCCGTACAGCGCCCCCCTGCCCACCACGGTGGCCCAGGGCACCAAGACTTTTTCCCGCCTTGTCTATCGCCCCGCCCCTGCCGCTGCCGACCCCAGACCGACGGAGGCCCCCGCCGTCTCCTTTCAAGATGTCTCCCTTTCCTACCGCTCGGTAAAGGGCGAGCCCCGGGTGGTGTTTGACGGACTGGATCTGGAGATCCGGGAGGGAGAAAAGGTGGCACTCATCGGCTCCAACGGCGCGGGCAAGTCCACGCTCATGAAAACGATGGTGGGCCTGCTGCGTCCCCAGAGCGGCACGGTGTCCCTTCTGGGTGCGCCCATCGGGGAAAAGAAGGCGGAGGACCTGTCCCGCCAGATCTCCCTGGTGTACCAGAATCCCGAGCAGATGTTCATCAAGGATTCCATCCGCGCCGACATTGCCTATGCCATGCAGGTGCGGGGCGTTGCCGACTGGCAGGCGCGCACCGACGCCCTGCTGGAGCGGTTCCGGCTCAAAGAGCTTCAGGACCGGGACGGCCGCCTTCTCTCCGGCGGACAGATGCGCCGGGCCAGCCTGGCCATCGGCGTGGCCCTGGAGCCGGGCATTCTGCTGCTGGATGAGCCCACCGCCAACCTGGACATCGCCACCCGCCGGGAGATCCTGGGGGTGCTGGAGGACATGAAGGACATCATCCTCACCGCCGTCATCGCCACCCACGACATGCAGCTGGTGTGCCAGTGGGCGGAGCGGATCATCGTGCTGTGCGGCGGCCGCGTGGTGGCCGACGGCACCCGGGACGAGATCTTCTCCCGCCGGGATCTTACGGACCTGGTGGGCATCCGCCCGCCGGAGATCTTCACCATGGCCCGCACGCTGGATGAAAACGCCCTTTGCTACACCATTGACGAATTTACCGACTGCTTTGAGGAGGCATCTCCATGGAACGCATGATGAACCGGCTCTCAGAAAACATCCTGGACAAATTCTCCATGGATTTTCTCCGCAGCCAGGTGCTCAAAAACGCATACGGCAATGACGACACGGTGATCGCCGCCCTGGACCCCCGCGTTCTGATCGGGTGGTACCTGTTTTTCGGCGTGGTGCCCTGGTTCGTCAGCGACCTTCCCTTCCTGCTGGGCTGCTTCCTGCTGGTCATGGTGACCACCCTGCTGGCCCGGGTGGCGGGGCTGGTGCTCTTTCTCTTTGCCCTGGGCGTATTCTCCCAGACGGGGTATCTGTTCGTGGTGACGCTCCTCTTCGGCGGCAGCGCCGCGGCCATCGTGCCCCTGCTGGTGCTGACACTGAAGGTGGCCACCGTGTCCCTGGCCTCCATCACCGTTTTTTCCGGGCTGGACCCGGACCGGCTTTCAAACGGCCTCATGTGGTACGGCTGCCCGGAGCGGCTCAGCTTTTCCATCTCCTACGCCTACCGGATGCTGCCCATGCTCATGGAGGAATTCCAAAACGTGCTCCTTTCCTACCGTCTGCGGGGCAATCCCCCCTGCCACGATACCTTCTCCGGCAAGGTGCGCTATCTCATCTATCAGGTGAAGATCATCATGGAGTCCTTTTATCCGCTGATGCTCAATACCGCCAAGCGCTCCCGCACCACTGTGGAGGCCCTGGAGCTGCGGGGTTACCGCTGCGCCGCCTCCAGCAAGGCTGTGAAAAAGCTCCGTCTTGCCTCCCTGAAGGTGACCTATAACGACCTGCTGTTTTTGTCGCTGTCCGTTTTGTGGGCAGCCTTGTCCGCCCTTTGCTCCACCCTGCTTTGAAAGAAGGTCCTCACTTGCGTCTCGATTTTCACACCCACGGGAAGCTGGCAAAAAAGCTCCCCTTTTCCGCCGTCTATACGGACTGGCTCTTCGGTGAGGCACGCCGGGCCGGACTGGACGCCCTGTGCCTGACCGAGCATTTCAACACCCTGCACTTTGACCAGCTCTACGGCCATCTTGCCTCCGTGAGCCGCCGCCTGGGAGACACGCTGGAGCTGCCCAACGGCCTGCGGATCTTTCCGGGCATGGAGACCGACGTGGCCGAGGGCGGACATATCCTCTCCATCGGCCCGCTGGAGGCCATCCTGGAACTGAACCGCCGCCTGGAGCCCCACAGGGAAAAGGGACAGTTCCTGCCCTTTGCATCCTTGATGGATCTTTTTGACCAGTACCCGGTGCTGGTGGGCTGCGGCCACCCCTATCGCCCCGGCGGCTACGTGCCGCAGCTGCCGCTGCAGCAGCTGCAGCGGCTGGACTTTCTGGATCTTAACGGCAAGGACCTTGCCATGGACCCGGACCGGACCAGAACGCTGACCTGCGGTCTGGGGCCTGTCTCTTATACACATCTCCGAGCCCACGAGACCGGAGCCTATCTC
>URKI01000046.1 GCA_900548505.1 uncultured Oscillibacter sp.
ACTAGTCGTCGGCAGCGTCAGATGTGTATAAGAGACAGGATTAACGGTGTATTTATTGTACTATTAACATTCTGCGGTTTCAAGTAGCAATGTATCTAAATATCCCGCATGAGTTTGAGTACAATTGCCCGATTGGATGGTCTGATTGGTGAGATCAAAAAAATGATCGTAAAAATGCAACAATGGATACCCACCGGCTGTATAAAGAGTGCCGCGGGGCGATGGATCCCCGTAGATTTTGAAATCTGAGGAAAGAAGGAATCACAAATGAGATCCAAATGGATGCTGGTATTGCTGTCTGCCGCTATGCTGAGCGCAATGTCTGTTCCGGCCTTTGCCGGAGATTTGCGGGAAACGGTTTCGGGGAAGGAATCGTTGCAGCTTCTCATCGCGGAAAAGCCGGAAGCCGATGGGACCCACCGCTATCCCATTGAGGTCAATGGTGAAAGCGTGGATGCCCTTGCCTGCGTGATGGTCCCGCTGCGGGCGGTAGCGGAGCCTCTGGGATTCACTGTAACCTGGGATAACGGCGGCGTCCTGGTAGACAACGGTACGATCCACACCAGAGTCACCATTGGCGTCGATCAATATGTGATCACCACCAGCAAGGAAAATCTGGTCGGAATGAGCGCGCCGTTCTCCCTGGGCACGGCGCCGTATGTGGTGGACGGCGTGACCTATGTGCCGCTGGGGCTTTTCAATGCGCTGCTGGGCAACCGGGAGGGGGCTGTGGCATTGGAGGATAACACCATCGTGATCCGAAGCGGCGATACGGAACTGGCCAATCCCTTTGTCAGCTGCGCCACTCTGGAAGAGGCTGAGCAGATTGCGGGCTTCACACTGGAACTGCCTGCACAGATCCCAAGCTGGGCAAAGGAGACCACGATCCGGGCGGTAGACTCTGCTTTGATCGAAGTGGCATACCAGGGACAGGGCCATGAGCTGACGGTTCGGAAGGGCGCCGGCAGTGAGGATATCAGCGGCGACTATACGGTCTACGAGCATCAGGAGACCGTCACTGTGGACGGCTGCCCGGTCACCATCAAGGGAACGGAAAATCAGGCAGCAGTTGCGGTCTGGACCCGGGGCGGCTATACTTATGCCGTGAGCGCGGTGCCGGGCATGGAGTTTGCGGACATGGCCACTCTGGCGGAAGCCATTCGGTAAATGCGTTGGGCGCTGTGCAGCCCCATATTCTGCGGAAAAGAAGGTGAAGGAGCCATGGAACAAGCAGGCGGTGTGTTTCCCGGGATCGCATCTTATGGGCGGCAGTTCCTTGCTGCGGTCATAGTCTGGTGGGCGGGTGTGTTTGCCCGGTCAGAGCCGACGGAGGAAGTCCGGCTGTCCGCTGCTGAACGGGAGAAAATCAATGCCCAGGCAGAGCGCCTTCTGGAGCAATATGGGAACAGTGTGCTGCGGCTGGCCTATTCCTATCTTCACAACATGGCCGACGCGGAGGAGATCCTGCAGGAGAGCCTGATCCAGTTTTTGAGAACCGCGCCCCGGCTGGAAAATGAGCGCCACGAAAAGGCCTGGCTTTTGCGGGTGGCGGGGAATCTCAGCAAGAACCGGATCGCCTATAACCGGCTGCGGCGGGCGGACGAGCTGGATGCGGCCCTGGCTGCCGAGGAGAGGGAGGATCTGTCTTTTGTGTGGGAGGCGGTCAAAGGCCTTCCGGTCCGGGACCGGGAAGTGATCCACCTGTTTTATTACGAGGGCTTTTCCACCGGAGAGATCGCACAGATTCTGGGGCAGAAAGAGGCGACGGTCCGCTCCCGCCTGATGCGGGGACGGGGAAAGCTCAGGGAGGTTTTAAAGGAGGCGTATGACTTTGAGGAGCGCGTATGACGAGATCATGGAACACGTGATTGTCACGGAGCAGATGCGGCAGCGGGTCCTGGCCGGGGTGGAATCCGCAGACCTCGGTCACGCCGGGAGTACTGCGCGAACTTCGAACCTCCGGCGGTATGGGGCGGCAGCGGCCTGTGCGGCCCTTTTGCTGGTGGGTGCGGCAGTGCTGCCCCAGTACCTTGAGATGCAGCAGACTCAGCGGCCGGGCCAGGTGGAGACGGTTCCGCGGTTTACGGAGGTATCCTCCCTGGCAGAGCTGGAGGATGCGGTTGGCTTTGCGGTGGAAGAGCTGACGGAGCTGCCCTTCCCGGTGACGGATACCGTCTATACGGCGTTCGGCAGGGAAATGGCGGAGATCCGATACTGCGGAGAGACGGAGACTGCGGTGCTTCGGAAAGCGGTGGGGGTAGACGATCCCTCCGGCGACTATACGCAGTATTCAGAGGAACTGGTCCTGGAGATCAATGGGACTTCCGTCACGCTCAAAGGCGAGGATAGCCGGTATGTTCTGGCGCTGTGGCAGGAGGGGGACTATGCCTGGTCCGTCCGCCTGTGGGAGGGAAAGGAGCAGGCGCTTTGGGAACAGCTGTTGCTGCCCCTGTGCTGAATAAAAAGCCCCGTGCACTCCGAACGGAATGGATGTCCGTCGGGGCGCACGGGGCAGTATTTTGCGGGCGGTGCAGGGGCAAGGTGTGCCTAAATCTGTTCGGGACTTTTTTGACGGGAGCGCAGCATGCCGGCCATGGAGGGGAAAAAGAACTGGGCCATTTCCTCGGGGGTGGCGGTATCGCGCTCCAGCAGCCACTCCAGCGTGGTATTGAACAGGGCACCGATGTACATATAGAGCTGATACTTTTCGATGGAGGAAGAGGGCATGCTTCCCTCAACGCTCTCATGGAAGCGGTTCAGCTCTTCCAGAAAAACCGATGCAAAGCCGGAGCGGTACAGGTCCAGAATATAGTCCCGGTAGGTGTGAAAATAGCGGAAGCTCAAAAGGACGTTTTCATAGGTATAAAAGCTCTCCTGCCCCGGAGGGATCTTGCTGCGGAAATCATCCAGAACATCCCGGATCAGCGTGACCAGCACGTCTTCCTTGGAGCAGTAATTTCGGTAAAAGGAGGCACGTGCCACGCCTGCGCCCTCCACAAGCTCCGTAATGGTGATCTCGGAAAGACTTTTTTTCTGCATCAGGGAAAAAAGCGTATGGGTGATATTCCTTTTCACGCGGAGATTTGCGGCCTTTCGCTTGTCCATGGGGGTGCCTCCTTGAAATATGAGACATAAGCGCGGAAATTGTCTCAGCGGCGGGAATTGATGCAATTGGGACAATATGATACACTTGTCTCGTATTTTATCATGATTTCCGGCATTGTCAATGGAGGGTGCTGCTTTGGTGCGGAGCATATTGTGCTGCGCCCGGCACCGCGGGAGACAGGCCGAGTCCAAAGGGAAAGGCAGCTATCAGATGATGAAAGTGGCGATCGCAACCGATACAAACAGCGGCATGACGCAGGAAAAGGCACGGGAGCTGGGCGTCTATCTTTTGCCCATGCCCGTGATCATAGAAGATGAGATGTACCTGGAGGGCGTGGACATCACCAGTGCACAGCTGTACGAGGCGATGCACCAGCATCACTCCATTTCATCCTCCCAGCCCTCTCCGGGGCAGATTCTGGAGTTTTGGGACGGTATTTTGCAGGACGGCTATGACGAGATCGTCTATATCCCCATGTCCAGCGGATTGAGCAACTCCTGTGATAATGCCGTCCGGTTTTCACAGGAGTATGAGGGAAAGGTCCAGGTAGCGGATAATCACCGGATCTCGGTCACCCAGGAGACGTCCGTCCATAGCGCCCTGAAGCTGGCGCAGCAGGGCCTGTGCGCCCGGGAGATCCGGGAATACCTAGAGCAGCGGGCCTATGACGCCAGCATTTATATCACTGTGGATTCCATGGAATATCTGAAAAAGGGCGGGCGGATCACGCCGGCTGCGGCAACCTTTGCCACGGTGCTGAATCTCAAGCCCGTGCTGACCATCCAGGGAGACAAGCTGGATGTGTATACCAAGGCGCGGGGCATGAAGCAGGCAGAGGCAAAGATGATCGAGGCCGTCCGGCAGGACCGGCTGACCCGCTTTGGGGATGTGCCCGATTCTCAGCTGCGGGTGGAGACCGCGGGAACGTTTGAAAGCGGAGAACAGGCAGAGCGGTGGCGGCAGCTGGTGCAGGCGGAGTTTCCTGAGATCCCGGTCTCCTATGTGCAGCTGCCCTGCAGCATTGCCTGCCATGTGGGCATCAACGCCGCCGGCACGGGAATCGTCAAAAAGGAAGCCTGACGGAAAAAACAGAGCCCTTTCGGAGAATAGAAACGCATGGTTGAGCAAAAGAAACTACGACTTTTTGAGCAAGAGGCCGTCCCCAAGGCGGTATTTACGCTGGCCATCCCCACCATCCTCAGCTGCCTGGTGATGGTCATCTACAATCTGGCGGACACGTACTTTGTCGGGATGCTGAATGATCCCATTGAGAATGCCGCAGTGACGCTGGCGGCCCCGGTGCTGCTGGCATTCAATGCGGTGAATAACCTCTTCGGAGTGGGCAGCTCCAGCATGATGAGCCGGGCCTTGGGCCGTCGGGAGTATGACACGGTGCGCCGCAGTTCTGCCTTTGGGTTTTACTGCGCGCTGCTGAGCGGGATTTTGTTTTCCATCGGCTTTGCGATGCTGCGTCAGCCTCTGCTGAACCTGCTGGGCGCGGACGTGGAGACCATGGCGGCCACCAGTGCCTATTTGGGGTGGACGGTCATCTGCGGCGCAGTACCGGCGATTTTGAATGTAGTCATGGCGTATCTGGTGCGGGCGGAGGGCTGTGCCCTCCACGCCAGCGTGGGCACCATGAGCGGATGCCTGCTGAATATCGTGCTGGACCCCATCTTCATTATGCCGTGGGGACTGGGTATGGGAGCGGCAGGCGCGGGCCTTGCCACGTTTTTGTCCAACTGCGTGGCCTGCATCTACTTTTTTGTACTGATGTTCGTGCGGCGAAAGCGCACCTACATCGCCCTGTCTCCCAAAGCCCTCTGCATGGAAAAGAGCATCGTGTACGGTGTCTGCGGCGTGGGCATCCCCGCGGCCATTCAGAACCTTCTGAACGTCACCGGCATGATGGTGCTCAACAATTTCACCGCCGGCTTCGGCTCCGATGCGGTGGCAGCCATGGGCATCGCCCAGAAGATCAATATGGTCCCTATGTATGTGGCGCTGGGCCTGAGCCAGGGGATCATGCCGCTTCTGAGCTATAACTTCGGCAGCGGCAACATCCGCAGATTTAAGGAAGTCCTGTGGTTCTGCATGAAGATCTCCATCGCGTTTATGGCGGTGGTGTCCGTTGGGTATTTTTTCAGCGCCGGGTGGCTGGTGGCGCTGTTCATGGACAACCAGTCCATTGTGTCCTATGGCTGCCGCTTTTTGAGAGGCCTTTGCCTTGCCATGCCGTTTCTCTGCACGGACTTTTTGGCGGTAGGCGTGTTCCAGGCGTGCGGCATGGGAAAGCGGGCGCTGAGCTTTGCCATCCTGCGCAAGATCGTGCTGGAGATCCCGGCGCTGTTCCTCTGGAACGCACTGTGGCCGCTTTACGGCCTTGCCTACGCCCAGCCCACGGCAGAGATCATTCTGGCAATTGCGGCGATCGTTACTCTGCGCCGCCTGAGCCGGGAGCTGGAAATGAAGCATCGGGCAGCGGAGAACGGCTGAACGCCTGCGGCCAAACTCCTTGGTACTTCCAACAGATAAAAAGCGATGCTTGCCTTTTGGCAAGCATCGCTTTTTGTTCTAATGGGGGACCATCTTTCAAAGAGATTTGGTGGCTACGATGTTCACGTCAGTCCCCAGGATGTGAGAGGCCAGGACGTCGCCCACATGGACCGGGGCCTGGGCTGTGATGGTGTCCAGAAGAGCCATGCATTCGAACATCTTCTCCTTGGGGAGGGGACGGTCGGTTTTTACGGGGAGGCGGGGAATGGCGGCGCCGGCCACACGGACGGTGGAGGTCACGGTCCGCACAGGGTGCAGCAGCTCGTTTTTCCCGTATTCCACGCCGCGGGGGCAGCTGTTGCCGGTAACGGCGTAGCCGTTAGTTTCGTCCACACTGAGATGGCAGCCCTTGGGGCAGGTGATGCAGATGATGTTTGTCATTTCGCTTCCTCCTCAATGGACACGGTGATGGCGCCGCAGGCGGCGTCCAGGAGCTTTTTGGGCAGCTTGATGTTCTCCATTTCACCGGGGGCCAGACGCTCGCGGCGGAAAGTGGCGATCTGGGTGCCGTTTTCGTCCCGGACAGTGATCCGGCTCTCGCCGCAGATGGCGCGCACCCGGAAGAACACGTCCACCGCCGCAAAGTCCGCGTCCATGTGGATGTGCTGGGGGACGGTATATCCCACCAGATTGCCGTTTTTCACCTCCAGCACGTGCTCGGTGGGGGCGGTGCGGCCTGCGCACAGGGCGGCGGCAGCCTTGCCTGCTCTGGCAGACTCCGCCGTGACGAAGTCCACCAGGTCATGCACATGGAGCACGTTTCCGCAGGCGAACACGCCGGGAATGGAGGTCTCCATGTTCTCATAGACCACAGGGCCGTTGGTGCGGGGGTCCATCTGTACGCCGGCAGAACGGGAGAGCTCGTTTTCCGGGATCAGACCCACGGAGAGAAGCACGGTGTCGCAGTCAAAAACCATTTCCGTGCCGGGAATGGGACGGCGGTCGGGGCCAACTTCGGAGACGATGACACGCTCCACCCGGTCCTTGCCCTGGATGTCGGTGATGGTGTGGGAGAGGTAGAGGGGGATGTCAAAGTCGTGCAGACACTGGACGATGTTCCGGGTCAGGCCGCCGGAGTAGGGCATGACCTCCACGCAGGCCAGGACCTTGGCGCCTTCCAGCGTCATGCGGCGGGCCATGATGAGGCCGATGTCGCCGGAGCCCAGGATGACCACCCGCTTGCCTACCATGTAGCCCTCGATATTCAGATATCTCTGGGCGGTGCCGGCGGTGAACACACCGGCGGGACGGGTGCCGGGGATGGCGATGGCGCCGCGGGTGCGCTCCCGGCAACCCATGGCAAGGATGACGGCCTTGGCCTCCAGCACTTCATAACCTGCGGCGGAGGAGACGATATGCACTTGCTTTTCCGGCGTCACGTCCAGCACCATGGCGTCCAGACGCACGTCCACGCCGGTGGCGGAGAGCTTTTCAATGAATCGGCCGGCATATTCCGGACCGGTGAGCTCCTCTTTAAAATAGTGCAGACCGAAGCCGTTGTGGATGCACTGGTTCAAAATGCCGCCCAGTTCCCGGTCCCGCTCCACGATGCAGATGGAGCGGCAGCCGTCCTCCCAGGCGGCGTTGGCGGCGGCAAGTCCGGCGGGACCTCCGCCGATGACAACGAGATCATACTTCATGATGGTCGCCTCCCTTGGTCTTACTCAGTAAAAGCTGGGTGCCGCTGCCGTCCTGAGGGATGGACATGGGGTCTTTCCCCAGCTCACGGGCCAGGATCTCCAGCACGCGGGGGCCGCAGAAGCCGCCCTGGCACCGGCCCATACCCGCACCTGCCCGGCGCTTGATGCCGTCGATGGAGCAGGGAGGAATGGGGGAGGGGATGGCAGCCACAATCTCGCCTTCCGTAATGGTCTCGCAGCGGCAGATGACCCGGCCGTACCGGGGGTCCTTGGCGACGATAGCCGCCTTTTCTTCCGGGGACAGCTTGCGGAAGCGCACCTGCTGCCGGTGTCCGTCCCAGGCTGCCTTTTCACGCAGCGCAAGGCCCATGGCTTCCAGCTGCTCCGCGGCATAATCGGCGATGGCGGGGGCGGCGGAGAGGCCGGGGGACTTGATGCCGGCAATATGGAGAAGACGGGGAGAGGAGGCAGCAGGACGGATGATGAAGTCCTCCTCGGAGGTAACGGCGCGGACGCCGGAGAAATTGCGGATGGACTGACGCAGGTCCACGGAGGGAACGCTCTTGCGGCTGGCGGCGGCCACCTCGTCCAGTCCGGTCTGGGTGGTGGCGCGGTCATCGCCGTCTGCAACCGGCTCGGCATTGGGGCCCACGATCAGGTTGCCGTGGACCGTGGGGGCAACGAGCACGCCCTTGCCGGCAGCGGTGGGGCACTGGAAGATGACTCTCTGCACCAGATTGCCGCTGGACTTGTCCAGCAGATAGTACTCGCCCCGGGAGGGACGGGATTCCCACTCGGCGTTGCCCACCATGGCGCTGATCTCATGGCCGTGGGTGCCGGTGCAGTTGGCGATGTAACGGGTCTCGTAGTCGCCGGAGACGGTATGCACCAGATAGTGGTCGCCCAGATCCTCAATGCCGGTGACGCCGCTGGAGCATTTGAGCTCCACGCCGTTGCGGACGGCGACCTCTGCCTCCGCGATGCAAAGACCCCAGGGGTCCACGATGGCGGCAGAGGGAGCGTACAGGGCGCCGCAGACGTTTTCTGCCAGGGCGGGCTCTAGCTCCCGGGCCTCGCTGCCGGAGAGAATACGAAGATCCGGCACACCGTTTTTCACACCGTTTTCATAGAGGGCTTGCAGCCGGGGCAGCTCTTCTTCACTGAAAGCCAGGACCATAGAGCCGGTGCGCCGGTACTCCACATCCAGCTCCCGGCACAGCGCCTCCATGCGGGCGGAGCCTGCCACGTTGAGCCTGGCCATCAGGGTTCCCGGTTCTGGGTCGTAGCCTGCGTGAACGATGGCGCTGTTGGCTTTGGTGGTGCCCATGGCCACGTCGTTTTCCCGCTCCAGAACCAGGACCTTTAGATCGAATTGGGAGAGCTTGTGGGCCAGGGAGGCGCCGATGACACCGCAACCAATGATGGTGATGTCAAACATACAATCTTCCTTTCCCGTCCGGCCCCGGAGGGCGGGACGTTAAAAATAACAACTGAAAAAAGAAAAAAGCCAAAGCAACCAAGACCGCTTGCGCGGCCCGGTGTTGCTTTGACTCAAAACTCTCAGCAGTATGCAGTTGTTCCAATAGATTCTATCGGGGAATATATCATAGCTGGAAGAAAAAAGCAAGTGAAATTGTTCACGAATTTCAGACCCCGGATTTATGCGAACCAGAGAGGCTCGCAGGTGGTGGAGACGGCCAGGGCTCCGGCGGACAGAGCGCCCATTACGTCCTGCTTGTCCACCAGAAGTCCGCTGGCAATGACGGGCTGATGCACCAGCTTCGTCAGCCGCTCAATGACGCGGGGCATGGTGCCGGGCAGAATATCAATGATGTCCGCGTTGGAGCTTTGCCGGAGTACGCTGTCAAACGCCAGGGAATCCAGCAGGAAAAAGCGCTGGATGGTGATCAGGTCCAGCTCCTTGGCGCGGCGGATCAGATTTGGGCGGGTGGAGATGATCCCGTCGGCCTGGGTGGCCTGAGTCAGAAAATCCGCTGCGATATCTCTGGCGGCAAGACCGTCCACCAGGTCGGCGTGGACAAAGGCCAGCTTGCCGGATGCCTTGACCTGCTGTACCATATTGGTGACATTCAAAATGGTGCTGTTGAGGATAAACACGGCGGCGCACTCACACGTCAGCGCTTTTTCAAGACCGTCCTCACTCTTGACGGCTGCAATGACAGGGGAGTCCTGAAGGAGCTCAAAAAACGATTGGGGCTTCTTTTTTGCGCGGATCGGATTCACAATCAATTCCCTCCTGATCAAATGAATTCCCTTTTTTGACCGCGGCGAGACCGTGCGGCTCTTTCGCACTGAAAAAGGCGAAAAGAGGGAATGCATGGGCCCTGCGTTGATTCGGCGCGTATTATAACACACTCGCTTCCGGAAAAGCAAGATGACACGCCAATGGGGGCGCGTGGTTAAAATATCCAAATGAGATTTGGACGCTCTGTGCTATTTGTTCAATTTATCCACACCTGGTGAAAAAGCACTTGTCAGGAAAGATGTGACATGTTATAATCCAAACTAACTTGTAGAGTCGATTTGCGCGGTTGATTGCAGTATTTCGCCGCATTGAATAAAAGGCGCTTTCCTGCTTCGGCTGTATCTGACTCACGATGGCGGGGCGCTTTCTGCGGAAAAGTCAGCAGAGTTGAAACAGGCCCCATTTTTTACATGTCTGCGCCGCAGGCATGTAGGAAAAATTTGATATGGTGCTTAGAGATTTTGAGTCAAAGTAACGAGAGCCGTTGTAAAAGCGGCTTGGTTGCTTTGACTTTTTTGTTCTGAGGAAATACGGAAACAGCCGCAAAAAGACCTGACAGGCAAGAGCGTATTAAATCGGTGTGCCCTGTGCTCTCCACCCGGGGAGCGGCGGAAAGGGAAGAACACCGAGTTAATAACATCCCACGGCGCCCCATAGCGGCGGAGGCCGCAAATCATCAAAAAGGAGTTTTGAGAAGAGATGAAGAGGTTATTTGCGTTACTTATGAGCACCGCCATGCTCATCACGGCGCTGTCCGGCTGCGGCAGCAAGCCCGAAGAGAGCAGCTCTGACGGCACCGGCTACAAAAAAGACCTGATCATCGGTACCGCCGCCGATATCAACAACCTGAACCTTCAGGAGCAGCAGGATGCTGCCAACAACATCATCCTGAAGCTGACCCATGAGACTCTGGTGCGCTTCACCAACGAAGGCACCTGCGTTCCCTGCCTGGCAGAGAGCTGGGAGTACATTGATGACAATCACCTGCAGTTCAACCTGGTGAAGAACGCACACTTCTCCGACGGCACGCCCCTCACCGCTGAGGACGTGAAGTTCACCTACGACATGGCCAAGGACTCCTATGTGTCCAGCGTCCTCAACGGCGTTGTGTCCACCGAGGTCGTGGACGATTACACCGTGGTCCTGGAGCTGGAGAGCTATGACAACGAGATCCTGCCCTCCATCGCCTCTGTGCCCATCTCCATCCAGTCCAAGGCCGCCTATGAGTCCGGCATGGAGAACCCCTGGTACATCGGCTCCGGCCGCTACAAGTTCGACGAGTGGGTCGAGGGCGAGTACTGCCGCGTGGTCAAGGTGGACGACTACTGGGGTGAGGATCCCGGTACCGCCGAGATCATCGAGTTCCGTCCCTACCTGGAGGCTTCTTCCCGCGTGATCGCCCTGCAGAACGGCGAGATCGACGTGTGCATCGATCCTCCCATCAACGAGCTGCAGTATCTGGAAGAGGACGAGAACATCACCGTGGAGCAGAAGACCGGCTCCCGTCTGTTCTACTTCGCCTTCAACGTGGAGAAGGCTCCCTGGGACAACCAGACCCTGCGTCAGGCTGTGGCCTGCGCCATCGACCGCGACGCCGTGCTGCAGGCTGCTGTGTACGGCAAGGGCACCCCGCAGACCACCATCCTCAACCGTGGCCTGTGGAGCTTCTATGATGACATGGAAGGCTTCGACTACGATGTGGAGCGCGCCAAGAGCCTGATGGCCGAGGCCGGCTATCCCAACGGCGGCATCTCCACCACGCTGCTGATCGCAAACTCTGCACCTTACACCAACATCGCCCAGGTCATCCAGGCCAACCTTAAGGAGATCGGCATTGAGGTCGAGATCCAGACCGTGGAGGACGCCACTCTGAAGACCATGTGCGCCAACGGCGAGCAGGAGCTGTTCCTGTGGCGCTGGAACGAGGACTCCAAGGTGGACTTCGTGTATCGTGACCTGTACTACACCGGCTCCGGCTCCAACTATCACCACTACTCCGATCCTCACGCGGACGAGCTGATCGACATCGTCAAGACCGAGCGGGATCAGGAAGCCCGTGAGGCGGCCAGCGTGGAGCTGCAGGAATACCTGGTCGAGGCTTGCCCCCAGGTGCCCCTGTACATTGCGGATCTGGTCATCGCCTATAACAAGAACCTGACCGGCACGCTGCTGTTCCCCGGCGGCAACCACGACTGGAGCCACGCCTATATCGCTCAGTAATCGGCATGGAAACGGAGAGCGGGCCTTTCCGGCCCGCTCTCACCACGATTGATTGTATGTATGAAATGGCAGACCGCCCGCGTCCGGCGCGGGCGGCTCCCATAAAAAGATGTGTTTGTGGGGGCGAAGCGGTACCGTACAGCGCCGCCGCGCCTGCGGAGATCGACTCCGAAAGAGAAACGGTATTGGAGTGTAGCATATGATACGATACATAATTAAACGGCTCATCCTGATGATCCCGGCGATTCTGGCGACTTCTTTCATTATTTTTGTCGCCATGAACATGACCGGCGGCGATGTGGCGCGATCCCTGGCGCCGGAAAACGCAACGGAGGAGCAGCTTGAAGAGATCCGGGAGGAACTGGGCTTGAACGACCCGCTGCTGGTCCGCTATCTGAAATACATGGGCGGTATGCTGCACGGTGATCTGGGCACTTCCTATGTGACAAAGAAGGACGTGTTCAAGACCTTTATGGAGCGCCTGCCGGCCACGATCCAGCTGGCGTGCTCTTCCGTCCTGATTGCGACCCTGGTGGCGCTGCCCCTGGGTATTTACACCGCCATCCACCAAAATACCTGGAAGGATACAGGCGGTATGATCTTTGCCCTGTTCGGCGTGTCCATGCCGAACTTCTGGCTAGGCTTGATGCTGATCATTATTTTCTCGCTCAAACTTGGAATATTCCCATCCGGAGGCAGGAATGGACTGATATCACTGGTCTTGCCTGCCGTCACGGTCGGCCTGGGCTTCGCGGCGCTCATCACCCGCACCACCCGGTCGGCCATGCTGGATGTGATCCGGCAGGATTATATGACCACGGCCCGGGCCAAAGGTGTGCCTGAGAAGAAGGTCATCTTCCACCATGGCCTGAAAAACGCGCTCATTCCCATCATCACGGCCATCGGCATGCAGTTTTCCAACGCGCTGACCGGTTCCGTGCTGGCGGAGACCGTGTTCTCCTGGCCCGGCGTGGGACGGCTGATCGTGGACTCCATCTCCAAGCGCGATACGCCCATGGTCACGGGCTCCATCATCATGTGCTGTATCCTGGTGTGTATCGTCAACGTGTTTATCGATTTGATCTATGCGTTCTTTGATCCCCGTATCAAGGCGCAGTATGTTCGGAAGGGGTGAGGACAATGGCAAAAACGAAATCTGCAGAGACGATCAAAAGCCGCACGCTGGCACAGGAGACCTGGCGCCGGCTGCTGAAAAACAAGGGTGCCGTCATCGGCATGTCCTTCCTGATCCTGCTGGTGGTCGTGGCCATCGCGTCCGGCTTTATCTATGATTACGATACGGACATCGTCCAGATCAACATGGACCAGGCGCTGCAGCCGCCCTCCCTGGAGCATATCTTCGGTACGGACTCCCTGGGACGCAGCATGTTTGCCCGTGTCCTGTACGGTGCTCGTTACTCCTTGGTCATCGGCGTGGGCTCTGTGACCATCGGCTTGCTGGTGGGTGTGACGCTGGGCGCCATCGCCGGCTTCTACGGCGGACTGGTGGATCAGATCATCATGCGCTGCGTGGACGTGTTCTACTCCATCCCCAACATCATGATCGCAGTGGTGGTCGTGTCTTTGCTTGGCACCAGCACCGTCAATCTGCTGATCGCTCTGAGCTTTACCTGCGCAACATCGTTCTGTCGTATCGCCCGGGCGGCCGTCATGACCATCCGGGACCAGGAGTATATCGAGTCGGCCTATGCCATGGGCCTGCCCACCTGGAAGATCATTCTCAAGCACATCATCCCCAACTGCCTCTCTCCCATCATCGTCCAGGTCACGCTGCTGATCGGCACCACGATCATCGCCGCGTCCTCTCTTTCCTTCCTGGGTATCGGCGTGCCCTCCCCGGCACCGGAGTGGGGCGCCATGCTCTCCGAGGGCCGCCAGCATATCCGTGACGCCTCTTACATCTGCGTCATTCCCGGCCTCGCCATCATGGCCACGGTTCTGGCTCTGAACCTGCTGGGCGACGGACTGCGCGACGCTCTCGATCCGAAGATGAAGAAATAAGAGGTGGGAACCATGGCTGAGAACATACTGGAAATCAAGGACCTTGTGGTCCATTTTGAAACCGAAGACGGCTGCGTCTGCGCCGTGAACGGACTGACGTTCAACATCGGCAAGAAAAAGACGCTGGGCCTGGTGGGTGAGACCGGCGCGGGCAAGACGACCACTGCGCTGTCTATCCTGAACCTGGTGCCCAACCCGCCTGGAAAGATCAAAAACGGCAGCATCACGCTGGACGGCGCCAGCATTTTCGATTTGACCACCGCAGAGCTGGAAGCCGTGCGCGGCAACGATGTGGCCATGATCTTCCAGGACCCCATGACCGCACTGAACCCGGTTCTGACCGTGGGCGAGCAGATCGCCGAGTCCATCGAGCTCCATGAAAAGGTCTCCAAGGCGGAGGCCATGGAGCGGGCCAAGGAGATGCTCCGCCTGGTGGGCATCGCGGAAAGCCGCGCCTATGACTACCCCCATCAGTTCTCCGGCGGCATGCGCCAGCGCGTGGTCATCGCCATCGCCCTGGCCTGCAACCCCAAGCTCCTCATCGCCGATGAGCCCACCACCGCCCTGGATGTGACCATCCAGGCCCAGGTGCTGGAGCTGATGAAGGGATTGATCCGGGACCGCGACATGTCCATGCTGCTCATCACCCATGACCTGGGCGTGGTGGCCGAGGTGTGCGACGATGTGGCCGTTATGTACGCGGGCCGCATCGTGGAGATCGGAACGGCGGATGAGGTGTTCAACCACATCAGCCACCCCTATACCGAGGGCCTGTTCAACTCCCTGCCCAACCTGAAGGAGCGGGGAGAGGACCTGGTGCCCATCCCCGGCATGATGCCCGATCCCACCAACCTGCCGGAAGGCTGCGCTTTCGCGCCCCGCTGTGCCTATGCCACGGAGGCGTGCACCAAGTGCCAGCCTCAGCTGCGTCATCTGGGCGGCAGCCACTATGTGGCGTGCAGCGCCTATGACCATCCGGATTTCAAACTGAAAGGGGTGAAGTGAGCCATGGCGGATACGCTGCTTGAAGTACAGAACCTGACCAAATATTTTAATACGCCATCCGGCCAGCTCCACGCGGTGGACGGCGTGAGTTTCAAGATCGAGCGGGGCAAGACGCTGGGCATCGTGGGCGAATCCGGCTGCGGAAAGTCCACCACCGGCCGTACCATCCTCAAGCTCATCCAGCCCACCAGCGGCCGCATCATTTTTGACGGCGAGGATATCACCGGTTACTCTCCTGCCAAGATGCGCAAGCTGCGCACCGAGATGCAGATCATTTTCCAGGACCCGTTTTCCTCTCTGGACCCCCGGCAGAGCGTGCTCCAGCTCATCAGTGAGCCCATGATCGAGCACAAGATGTTCAAGTCCAAGGCCGAGGTGGAAAAGCGCGCTCTGGACCTGATGGAGACGGTGGGTCTTGCACGCCGCTACATGAACGTCTATCCCCATGAGCTGGACGGCGGCCGCCGTCAGCGCATCGGCGTAGCCCGGGCCCTGGCGGTGAATCCCAAGCTCATCATCTGCGACGAGCCGGTCTCGGCACTGGATGTGTCCATTCAGGCGCAGATCCTGAACCTGCTGCGGGAACTGCAGCGGGACATGGGCCTGACCTTCATCTTCATCACCCACGATCTGTCCGTGGTGAAGTATTTCTCCGACGACATCGCCGTTATGTATCTGGGTCAGATGGTGGAGAAAGCTCCTTCTGACGAGCTGTTCGCCAACCCGCTGCATCCCTATACCAAGGCGCTGCTCTCCGCCATCCCCATCCCGGTGGTGGGCAAGGAGCGGCCCAAGCGCACCCTGATCCGGGGCGAGATCACCTCCCCGGTGAACCTGCCCGATGAGTGCCGGTTCGGCAAGCGCTGCGACGAGTGCGCAGAGGACTGCAAAAACGGCAATCCGGGTCTGGTGGAAGTGCGTCCCAACCATTTCGTGGCATGCCACCATGTAGCCAAGGCACTGTGCGGCACCAACTGAGTTTGGAGGAAGAGTCGAAATGACGAAGAATTTTGCGCACCGCGGCTACAGCGGCAAGTACCCCGAAAACACCATGCTGGCATTCCGCAAGGCGGTGGAGGCCGGCGCGGACGGCATTGAGCTGGACGTGCAGCTGACGAAGGACGGCGTGCCCGTCATCATCCACGACGAGCTGGTGGACCGCACCACCAACGGCAAGGGCCGTGTCAAGGAGATGACCCTGGACGAGCTGCGGCAGCTGGATGCGTCCTACATCTATGCCGGACAGTACGGCGTGAACCGCATCCCCACGTTCCGGGAGTACTGCGAGTTCGTCCGGGATTTGCCTATCACCACCAACATCGAGATGAAGACCGGTATCTTCGAGTATCTGGGCATCGAGGAAAAGGTACTGGATATGATCCGGGAGTTCCACCTGGAGGACAAGGTCATCATCTCCAGCTTCAACCACTTCACCATCCTGCGGATGCAGAAGCTGGCGCCGCACCTGAAGTACGGCTTCCTCAGCGAGACGTGGATCATCGATGCAGGCAAGTACTGCCACAGCCACGGCGTGCCCTGCTACCATCCGCTGTTCCGCAACCTGACCCACGAGGTGGTCCGGGAGCTAAAGCAGTATGGTCTGGAGATCAACACCTACACGGTGAACACCGAGGAAGACGCCCGCGACCTGATCGAAAAGGGCGTGGATATCCTCATCAGCAACTACCCGGAGATGGTCCGGGATGTGCTGGCTGCCGGCGCAGAGCAGTGACCTGTACGACCCCCGCTTTTCAATTTTGAAAAGCGGGGGCTTTTTTTGCCTGCGGGGGAGGAAAGGTCTTGACAATCTTATTCTACAAATATAGAATATAATCAGATACTACAAATGTAGAACAGGAGGCGACACGATGACACAGGAGATCCGCAGGCTTCCGGATGCGGAGCTGGAGGTCATGCAGGCCGTATGGGACTGCGAGGTACCGGCAGAGCGCAGCGCCATTCAGGAGCGGCTGAAGGACACGCATCCCGTGGCACCCACTACGCTTTTGACGGTGCTGGGCCGTCTTGCGGAAAAGGGCTTTCTGGAGATCGACAAGACCCACCGCAGCGCCCGGTATACACCCCTGATTACCCGGCAGGCGTACCTTGCCAGCCAGAGCCGCCGCTTCTTGGATAAGCTCTGCGGCGGCAGTCTGCCTGCCTTTGCCTCGGCATTGTGCGACGGGGGATTCACCCGGGAAGAGCTGAAAGAGCTGCGGGCGCTGCTGGAGGAGGATCGCCTATGATAGAGTTCAGCAAAGAAGATGTGCTCCGTGCCTTTTTTGCGGCGATTCTCAGCGTGGCCATGGCCTATGTGATCTGTGATGCGGGGACGCGCAGCGCGGATTCAGAAGGCAAGGGACCGCGCTACCGCCCACTGATCGGGGGCTACGTGCTGCCGATGTATCTGGTGTGCCTTTTCGGGCTGAATGCTATATCCGGGGGTGATGGTCAACTTTCCGCCGCTGTATCCCTGTCTCTTATACACATCTCCGAGCCCACGAGACCGGAGCCTATCTC
>URKI01000047.1 GCA_900548505.1 uncultured Oscillibacter sp.
CTGCTGGAGGGCCGCATCAACGAGCTGGGCATGGACCCCAAGGACTACTGGTGGTACTGCGATCTGCGCCGCTACGGCTCCTGCCGCCACGCCGGCTACGGCCTGGGCTTCGAGCGCATGGTCATGTACCTCACCGGCATCTCCAACATCCGCGACGTGGAGCTGCATCCCCGCACGGTGGGCAACGCGGATTTCTAATCTAAAAAGAATACGGAGGCCTCCGACATGCTGCCTTTCCGGGCAGCTCCACGTCGGGGGCCCCATCTTTTGATGGGGCGGCTTGTGGCCGTCCAAGCGTTTTGGCAGAGCCAAAACCTTGGCGCAGGGCGGATTCATTCCGCCCAAGCTGATGAAATCGGGTCCCCGGACACGCGCTGCGTGTCCGGGCGGAGCTGCACCCCCGCACGGTGGGCAACGCGGATTTCTAAAAACGGCATAAAAAGGCGCCCGTCCAGTCTGGACGGGCGCCTTTTTTACTTTTCAGGAATTGTCGGAAGTCTGTGTGGTGCGGGGATAGAGCCGCATGCCCACCAGCAGGCAGCCGTGGATGTAGGGCAGGTGCTGTTCCTCCAGCCAGCGGATCAGCTCCGGGCTGTCTGCACCCGGCTGGAGCACGATGCACCGGAAGGGCTTGCGGTTTTCCTGCAGCAGTGCCAGGCCCCGGTCCGGTCGGATGCACAGGTCGATGATGTCGATGTCTCCGGGAATGTCGTTGAGGGAGGGCAGCTCCTTGCCTACGGCGTATACCGTGTAGCCCTGGGACAGCAGTCCCTCCTTGATTTTCGCCGCGTATTTTTCGCTGTTGAGGGTGTCGCCCACCACTGCAAACGTCTGCTGGCGCATGATCTCGCTCAGATCCATAAAGCCGCCTCCTGTTCCTTTGTAGTGAATTTATATTAGCATGGAGTTTGGAAAAAGTCAGTGGCAAAAACAACGGCTTGCAATTGACAGGCCCGGGGGCTGTCAGGTATGATGTGGCCAGAAAAGGAGGAGCATATGCTGCAAAAAGAACTGTTTTATGCTGCAATGGGCACCGGCGCCACCTGTCTTGCCACCGTGCTGGGAGCAGGCATGGTATTTTTCTTTAAGAAGGATCTGTCTCCCGCGGTGCAGAAAGTATTTTTGGGCTTCGCTGCCGGCGTGATGATCGCCGCGTCCGTATGGTCGCTGCTGATCCCTGCCATGGAGATGGCCCAGGCCCAGGGGGCCAGCGCGCTCTTGCCGGCAGGCGGCGGTTTTGTGATGGGCGGCGTCTTTTTGATGCTGCTGGATTCGCTGCTGCCCCATCTGCATCCGGGCAGCCGGGAGCCGGAGGGCCTGCACGCCAACTGGAAGCGCACCACCATGATCGTGCTGGCGGTGACGCTGCACAACATCCCGGAGGGAATGGCGGTGGGCCTGAGCTTTTCCGTGGCGGCCCTGGATCCCTCACCGGGCGCGCTGGCAGGCGCGGCGGCGCTGGCCATCGGTATGGGACTCCAGAACTTCCCGGAGGGCGCGGCTGTGTCGCTGCCCATGCGATCCCAGGGCGTCTCCCGGAGAAAGGCGTTTTTGTGCGGCGCGGCCTCCGGTGTGGTGGAGCCCATCTTCGGGTTATTGACGGTGCTGGCTGCCGGCAGCATCACCGGTGTCATGCCCTGGGTGCTGTCCTTTGCCGCCGGTGCCATGATCTACGTGGTGGTGGAGGAGCTGATCCCTGAGGCCCAGCTGGGGGAACATTCCCATGCGGGCACGGTCAGCGTCATGACGGGCTTCCTTGTGATGATGCTGCTGGATGTGGCCCTGGGGTAAAGAAACGGGTTGTTTTCCAGAGATTGGAACGTTATAATAAAAAAGTTGAGAGATTTGGCGAAATTTGCCGGAAAAGGGAGATAAGAAGCATGGAGAGAACCGAACACTATGCAAGCTATGTGGAGATCCTGAAAGAAGAGCTGATCCCCGCCATGGGATGCACGGAGCCCATCGCCATCGCTCTGGCGGCGGCCAAGGCCCGCCAGACGCTGGGTGAGCTGCCTGTGGCCTGCCGGGTGGAGGTCAGCGGCAACATCATCAAAAACGTCAAGGCCGTGACTGTGCCTAATACCGGCGGACTCAAGGGCATCGAGGCGGCCACGGCTGCCGGTGTGGTGGCCGGAAAGGCGGATCTGATGCTGGAGGTGCTCTCCCAGGTGACGGAGCAGGAGATCGCCGCTATGGCGGAGTTCCTGCGCACCACGGAGATCGCGGTGGTGCCCGCTCTGGGCGACCGGGTGTTCTACATCCGGGTGACCGTAGAGGGCGGCGGCCACAGCGCCAGCTGTGAGATCGTGGATTATCACACCAACATCACCTGCGTCACACGGGACGGACAGGTGGTATTCCAGGCGGAGGCGGCTTCCGGGGAGGAAAAGAAGCAGACGGACCGCTCCGTCCTCAGCGTGGAAGAGATCATCCGCTTTGCCGACTGCGTGGAGATCGCCGACGTGGCGGAGGTCATCCGCCGCCAGGTCGCCTACAACAGCGCCATTTCCGCCGAGGGTCTCAAGGGCGGCTGGGGCGCCGAGGTGGGCAAGACCATCCGCGCCGTTTATGGTGACAGCGTGTCCATCCGGGCCAAGGCGGCGGCTGCCGCCGGCTCCGACGCCCGCATGAGCGGCTGTGAGCTGCCGGTGGTCATCGTTTCCGGCAGCGGCAACCAGGGCATGACCGCCTCCCTGCCTGTGATCGAATATGCCCGGGATATGGGCGTGGATGAGGAGGCCATGATCCGGGCGCTGGTGGTGTCCGATCTGGTGACCATCCATCAGAAGACCGGCATCGGCCGTCTGAGCGCGTTCTGCGGTGCGGTCAGCGCCGGCTGCGGCGCCGCCGCCGGCATCGCCTACCTCAAGGGCGGCCGCTACGAGGTGGTGGCCCACACCATCGCCAATGCGCTGGCCATCTGCTCCGGCATGATCTGCGACGGTGCCAAGCCCTCCTGCGCGGCCAAGATCGCTGCCGCCGTGGATGCGGGCCTCATGGGCTACTACATGTATACCACCGGCAGCCACCAGTTTGTGGACGGCGAGGGCATCATCAAAAAGGGTGTGGAAAACACCATCGACAACGTGGGACGTCTTGCCCGGGAGGGTATGCGCCGCACGGATGAGGAGATCCTGCACATCATGGTGGGGCAGTGATCTTCTGAAAACAAAGGAAACCCCCGGCACGGCCAGCTGGCCGTGCCGGGGGTTTTATTGATGGATTTCACAGCTTTGTGCGGTCCAGCACCGGCTCCAGGAGGCGCCAGGCGATCCAGGCCGGCAGGGAAAAGCCCGCCAGCATCCACACGGGGGAGAGGCTCCAGAAAATCTGCGGGAAGAACAGAAGCAGCACCACGGGGACCAGGAACAGCAAGATGGCCGCAAAAGAACGCCACAGCTCTCCCAGCCCCAGCAAAAACGCGGAGCGAAGCAGCGTTCCGGGGGCCTGCCCGCTCCGACGGGAGAGGAGGGGGAAGAGCCACAGCAGGGTGATCCCCCAGAGGGACGCCGCGATCAGCAGCGGCGTGAGGAGCAGCACGTTGTTGAAGAGCTGCCGCCTCAGCAGCAGCCACAAGTCCATGGTGAAAAACAGGCCCAGCAGCAAAAACGGCAGCCACAGCAAGGCTGCTTTTTTCCACAGCGCTCTCATGCGGCGGAAAAAGAACGGCACGGCGGTGAGATACGAGAGCTCCCTGCGCTCATGAAAGACGGCATAGGCTGCCGCTGTGGCCGCGCCGGCAGTGACCACCGGCAAAGAGCTCAGAAACCAGCAGATCTGGACGACGATCACCAGCGTGACCTTGCCCACCAGAGTCATAAACGGGGAGGAGTCCCCCAAAAAATCCACAACACATTGCCAAAGACGCTTTTTTCGCTTCAAACCGGTCCCTCCCCATGGGATTTTTGCACCAGTATAGGGGAGTCGGGCCGGTTTGTCAACGCAGGAGACAGGATGGGAAGAGTGGTTTCTTTTTGTAATCGCTTACATTTGCGGTTGTTTTAGACAAAAAATATTTCCTCAATTTATTTGCGTTGTACAATTTTACGAATATGCCTTGATTTCTCTCCTAAACAATGGTAAGTTCAAAGTGACAAAGCGTTGCGGGTAACTGCGGCGCTTGAATCGTTTCTGGATAATGAAACCGCTTACACCATGGAGGGAGGGCATCGTTTGAACCCTACGATTTATGATGTTTCCCGCCTTTCGGGCGTATCCACCGCCACCATCTCCCGGGCCTTTTCCAACCCGGAGCTGGTGCGGGAGTCCACCCGCAGGAAGGTGTTTGAGGCGGCAGAGGTCCTGCATTATTATCCCAATGCCATTGCCCGGGCCATGGCCCGCCAGCGTACGGACAAGATCGCCTTTCTCATCTGCAAGAAGCGGGCCACCATTTTGGATGAGTTTTACGCCGGCATCTGCGAGGGCAGCATGCGGGAGACCAATAAGTCCGATTATCAGCTGGTCATTTCCACGGCTGCGGACTGGGATATGGCCCCCAGCACCGCCCAGAGCAAGCAGATCGAGGGCGTGATCCTGGCGGGCGATGCCAAGGCGGACATGGTCACGGAGTTTCAAAGCCAGAACATCGCCGTGGTGCTGGTGAACAACCGTATCCCGGGTCTGGATCTTCCCTGCGTGGTGTCCGATGAGTTCGGCGGCGTGCAGCTGGCCCTGGAGCACCTGATCGGCCGGGGGCACCGGCGGATCGCCATGGTGGCCGGCCGCTTTTCCCCGTATATCGTGGCGGAGCGGTACAGCGCTTTCCTGGAAGTCATGCGGCTGCACGGCATCCAGGTGGAGGCCCAGCATGTGAAAATGTGCGAGGCCGATGTGGAGAGCGCTGCCCAGGCCTCCATGGAGCTGCTGGCCCAGAAGGACCGGCCCACAGCAGTGCTGGGAGCCAACGACGTCATCGCCGCCGGCGTGATGAAGGCGGCCCGCCGTCTGGGGCTGCGGGTGCCGGAGGATGTGGCCGTGGTTGGATTTGACGATTCCACCATCTGTCCCATGCTGGAGCCGGAGCTGACCTCCGTGCACATCAACTGCCGCCGCATGGGCGAGCTTTGCGTGGAGCGGCTGCGGAGCCTTTTGAGCGGAGAGGAGTGTCCGCCGCTGACCGTGGTCCCGGAGGAACTGAAGGTGCGGGGGACGACTTAACATTGTAAAATTTTCCTTTACATAGATTTAAAATGACTCTGATAGATTGCACGGGAGAAGACCGATATACTGGCAAGTGGCGTTTTTTGACACTTTCCGGAATGTAAGGAGGGCACACCTATGAAAAAGAAAATCAAGCCCAGTACGATTTGGAAAGGGCTGCTGTGTGCGGTGATGCTGGTGGTGGCGCTGTTCCCCATTTACTGGCTGCTGGCCATGGCCATCCGCCCCACCGATGAGATGCGGGGACATATCTCCTTGATTCCGCAGACATTTACCATGGAGCACTTTGCCCAGCTCTTTTCCAAAGAGGGATTCGGCCAGGCCATCATCAACAGCCTGCAGACCACAGGCGTATCGCTGGTGGTGTCCTTGCTGGTAGGTATCTGCGCGGCCTACGTGATCGCCCGGCGGCGGTTCCACTTCGGGCTGAAAAAGCCGCTGACCTACTGGGTGCTGCTGGTGCGTGTGCTTCCTCCCGTGGCATTCACCATTCCCCTGTACATCATGTTCAACAAGCTTGGCGTGCTGAATACAAAGATCCCGGTGATGCTGGCCTGCGTGCTGATCAACGTGCCCCTGATCATCTGGTTCCTCATCAGCTTTTTCCAGGACCTGCCTGAAGAGGTGGAGGAAAGCGCCAAGGTGGACGGCGCCACGGAGTGGCAGCTGTTCCGCAAGATCGTGCTGCCCCTGGTGGCACCCGGCATCGCCGCGGTAGCCATGCTCTCGTTCATGTACGCCTGGAACGAATACACCTACACGGTCATCTTCACCCGCAGCCCCTCCAACTATACGGTGCCTTTGGCACTGGCCCTTCTGAACACGGAGGACAACCTCACCAACTTCGGCCTGGTGGCCGCCGGCGGTGTGATCTCCGTGATCCCCATCACCTTGTTTGTGATCTTTGCACAGAACTACTTGATCTCCGGTTTGTCAAGCGGTGCTGTCAAGGAGTAACAAAATAGAACGACACCAAAGCGCGCAAAAGCCATTACTGAGATTAGGAGGAAAAGAAATGAAAAAGCTGTTCGCACTGATCCTGGCTCTGGCGATGACCATGTCTCTGGCAGCCTGCGGCGAAAAGAAGGAGGAGACTCCCGCTGAGGGCGGCGAGGCTTCCGGCGAACCCACCAAGCTGACGCTGATCCTGCGGGCCGGTACCTATGCCGACGTGATCAAGGAGTGCCTCCCCGCCTTCGAGGCAGAGCACAATGTTACCTGCGAGGTCCAGGAGCTCTCTGAGTCTGACCTGTACTCCGGCATCGCGCTGGACGCCATCAACGAAAAGGGCACCTATGACCTCTGCATGGTGGACGGCTCCTGGATGGCTGAGTACACCGAAAACGGCGTGCTGGCCAACCTCAGCGAGCTGGGCTATGAGCTGGACGACGACATCATCCCCGCCACCACCTCCATCTGCTATGTGGGCGACGATGTGTATCTGGCTCCCTACTACGGCAACGTGACGGTCCTGATGTTCAACAAGGCCAACGTGGAGGCTGCCGGCTACACTGCCGACACCATCGCCAGCCTGGAAGATGTGCTGAAGATCTGCCAGCAGGCTCAGGCCGACGGCAAGAAGGGCTTCATCTATCGCGGCGACGGCCAGAACAACCTGGTGGTCGACTTCCTGCCCATCCTGCTGTCCTACGGCGGCTGGGTCATCGACGAGAACAACAAGCCCACCGTCAACACCGACGAGTTCAAGGCCGCTATGAACTATTACCTGGAGCTGATCGCCACCGGCGAGGCCCAGGTGAAGGATGACCTGATCGCCTCCGTGGATACCGGCGCCGGCACCATGGGCATCGGCTGGCCCGGCTGGTACACTCCCACTGCGGACTCCACTGCTGACTACATCGCGCTCTCCGGCGCCGCCACCGCTGGTGCCGAGGCTTACAACTCCAACGTCTACGGCATCTGGACCATCGGCGTGCCCGCCAACAGCCAGAACAAGGAGCTGGCCGTTGAGCTGCTGAAGTACCTGATGGATCCCGAGGTCCAGAAGTCCACCGTTCCCTCCGGCGGCGTGCCCTGCCGCTACTCCAGCCTGCAGGACGAGGAAGTCCTGGCCACCTATCCCCAGTACGCCGTGGTCTGCGACGCTCTGGAGACCGGCGTGTATCGTCCTGTGATCGCTGAGTGGACCCAGTTCTACACCATCCTGGGCACTGAGATGGACAACATCATCAACGGCATGAAGACCGTGGATCAGGGCCTGGCTGATGCCCAGACCCAGCTGGAAGAGCTGATGGGCTGAGATCTCCGGGCACCTGTACGGAAGATCCGGCAAACAGACCATCCTGACCGGTGAGATCCGGAAGCCCGGGGCGCCTGCGCGCCCCGGCTTCCGGAAGTCCGGAGTCAGAAAGCGACACAGGGTCATTGCGCCCGACCCCATACCGGGGCTGTCCGCCGGGGCAGCCGCCCCGATGGCGCAAATCCTCTCCGACTGCGAGGGAACCGTATGCGAAAAAACGAGATCTCAAAACTGAATAGCAGTTACGCCGCAACCCGCCGCTTCGGCGTGTCCATGATCACCCCCACCCTGGTGGTGCTGCTGATCATGACCGCCTATCCGCTGCTGTTTACGCTGGTTTACAGCTTCACGGATTATAACCTCCTGCGGGCACTGAAGAACCCGCCGGAATTTACCGCACTGAAAAACTACACCAAGCTGCTGACGGACCCCTATTTCCAGCAGGCCGTCTGGAACACGGTGCGCTTCACCGTGCTGGCCGTCATTTTTGAAATGTTCTTCGGCTTTATCATGGCCCTGACCATCAACAGCATCAAGCGGGGCCAGAAGATCATGCGTACGCTGCTTTTGCTGCCGTACCTGCTTCCCACCGTGACGGTGGCGCTGAGCTGGCGCATGATGCTCTCTCCTAACTACGGAATCGTCAACCAGGTGCTCCAGTCTCTGGGCCTGCCCGTTTACAACTGGTTTTCGGACATGCGGACGGCCTTTGGCATGCTCCTGGTGATTGACATATGGCAGAGCGCTCCCTTTGTGTTCCTGCTTTTGTACGCGGCGCTGCAGTCTGTGCCCTCCAGCCAGTATGAGGCGGCCCGGATCGATGGCGCCAACCGGATGAAGATCCTGTGGTATGTGACCATTCCCAACATCAAAAACTCCCTGGCCCTGTGCGCGCTGCTGCGTACCATCGACAGCTTCCGCCTGTTCGACAAGGTGAACCTGCTGACCGGCGGCGGCCCTGCCAACACCACGGCGACCATCACCCAGTACCTTTATACGTACGGCATCAAATCCATGGACTTCGGCTTCGGCAGCGCCGGCGCCATCATCATGACCATCCTGGTTTTGATCCTGTCCAGTGTTTACATCAAACGTGCCATCGGGTAAGAGCCTATGGAAACTATGAAGCTGACCTTTGCGAATGTAGGTTACGGGGAGGCCATCGTAGTGGAGTGCCCGGACGCCGGCTGCCGAGACGGCCGGTTCGTCATGGTGATCGACGGCGGCAGCGGCGAGGCGGAGGAATATGCGGACCGCACTTCCGGCCGCCAGACGCTGCTGGAATATCTGGAGTCCTCCCAGATCGGGCATATCGACTGCATGGTCATCACCCATATCCACGAAGACCACATCTGCGGGCTGCTGCCTGCGGCGGAGCGGTTTGCGCCGGCGGAGCTGTGGCAGACGCTTCCGGTGGACTTTTTCCAGCGGAGCATGCATATTCTGGATGACAGCCAGGCAAAGACGCCCTCTGAGGAAAAGTTCATGCGGGCGCTCAATGACTATCAGAAATTGTGCGGCCTGGTGTGCCGGGAGGGCGGCGCGGTGCGCTGCCTGCACGCAGGCGAGGCGGTCTCCCCCTGTGCGGGACTTTCCTGCCAGGTGCTTGCACCCTCTGAGCAGAGCGCGGATGAACTGGAGAGCCGCTGCCACGACCAGTTTGCCGAGCGCGATATCGCAGCGTTTTTCAAGAAGCTGGATGCGCTGGACGCCAGGATGAACAATTTCAGCCTGGTGCTGCGTCTGGACTACGGAAAAACCAGCGTTCTTCTGCCCGGTGACACCAACCGCGTGGGCTATGGTGACATCGATCCCGCGGCGCTGCGGGCAGACCTGTTCAAAATCGGGCACCACGGACAAAAGGACGGTGCGGATGCGGCGCTGCTGGATGCGATCCGCCCCCGGGCAGTGGTATGCTGCGCCTCCAGCGACCGCCGGTACAACAGCGCGCATCCGGATGCGCTGGCACTGGTGCGGGATGCGGGCGCCGACCTGTATTTTTCCGACCAGCCCCACGTCCCCGGTTTTACGGACGATGTGCCGCCCCATGGCGCGGTGCGCTTCTCCATCGCAGGAGACGGGACGTTTTCCGCGGAATATCTTCCCTGAAGGATACCCGGGCCTGAGGGCCCGGGCATCCTTTCCTCTGATGTGTGCCGGGCAGATCGTACCTGCCAAAACGGAAATATCGCCAAATATTTTGGCGGGAACTATGCTGTTTCAACAAAAAGACGGAGCCTGGCGGAATTGGTGTTGACAATATCCACAATAGATGGTAAAAATATCATAAAAAGAGGTACGCAAGCGTTTTAAAACTGAAAAACACCTATGAATGAGTTTTGAGTTTAAGAGGGAGAACCGGCCGGGGGGCCGTTTCTTCCTCTCTGCGTATTTTCGGAGGGAAAACAGGGAAGGAGGGGGCCGCTGTGCTGGAAATGCTGGACCCGCTGCGGGAACTCAATACGCTGTCCGTGTTGCTGCGGATGGTGCTGGCCATGCTGTTTGGAGGCCTGATCGGACTGGAGCGGGGACGCAAGCGCCGCCCGGCGGGCTTCCGCACGTATATGCTGGTGAGTCTGGGCGCGGCGCTGACCATGCTGCTGAGCCAATACGAATACTTCATGGTGACCCACGACTGGGCCCAGCTGGCGGGGGAGGCCGGCGTCCGTACGGATGTGTCCCGTTTCGGCGCCCAGGTCATCAACGGCATCGGCTTCCTGGGCGCAGGCACCATCATCGTCACCGGCCGCCAGGAGGTCAAGGGATTGACCACGGCGGCGGGACTGTGGGCCTCCGCCTGCATGGGCCTCGCCATCGGCGCGGGGTTCTATGAGTGCGTGCTGCTGGGCTTTGCCCTGATCTTCCTTTCCATGCGGCTGCTGCCTGCCATTGAGTCGCTGATCGTGGAAAACGCGCGGAATATGAACATTTACGTGGAGTTTCAGTCTCTGGACGATGTGGGCGAGATCATCAACCGCATCAAGTCCCAGGACGTGCAGATCTACGAGGTGGATATCGAGCGGGGCCGGGAGGAACGCGTGCTGCATCCCAGCGCGGTGTTCTCCATCCGGCTGCACCAGAAGCAGGCCCATACGCGGGTATTGACGGCCATCTCCGAGCTGGAGAGCGTCTATACCATTGATGAGATCTGAGGGGAGGAGGCACAGCCATGTTATCCATCTTTGACGGGCTGCGGGATGTGACATTGCTTTCCATCACCGTCCGTATGCTGCTGGCGGTGGTCTGCGGCGGCATCATCGGCATCGAGCGGGAGTACAAGCGCCGCCCGGCGGGCTTCCGCACCCATATCCTCATCTGCCTGGGCGCCGCCATGACGACGCTGACCAGCCAATACCTCTACCTGAATATGCACTACTTCACGGATATGGCCCGTCTGGGCGCCCAGGTGGTGGCCGGCATTGGCTTCATCGGCGCAGGTACCATCATCGTGACCCGCCGTCAGCGGGTCAAGGGCCTGACCACGGCTGCGGGCTTGTGGGCCTCCGCCATCATCGGCCTTTCCCTGGGCGGCGGCTTCTACGAGGGCGGCATTTTCGCAACGCTGCTGATTCTGGCGGCGGAGATGTTTTTTTCCAAGCTGGAGTATCGCATCCTGGACCACGCCCCGGAGATCAATCTCTACATGGAGTATGCCAACAAGGAATGCCTGGAGGAGGTGCTGCGCCTGTTCCGGGAGCTGAACCTGAAGATCCTGAATCTGGAGATCACCCGCTCCGCCGGCAGCGAAAAGCACAATGCCTGCGCGATCTTCTCCCTGCGGCTGAATAAGAAGTGCCGGGTGGAGAAGCTCCTGGCGGACCTGCACGCCGTCAAGGGCGTGGCCTCCGTGGAGGAGCTGTGAGCGCCGGACTTTACGCAGGGGCAAATCAATGGTATAATCAGCAAAGGAACCGAACCGTATCAAAAAAGGGAAGGGAGCTCCAATCATGAAAAAAGAATACGATGTGCTGGTCATCGGACCGGTCTCTCTGGATCACAATATCGACTACCAGGGCAACGAGCGCAAAGAGGTGGGCGGCGCAGTGGTGGCGTCCGGCTTTGCTGCTGCCAAAAGCGGCAACCGCACGGCCATTTTCACGAAGCTGAACCCCGCCGACGCCAACGTGGAAGAGCGGTTTGCCGGCTCCGGCGCGGACGTGTACTGGAAGCCCTCCGCGGCCACCTGCTCCATCCGCAACCAGTATTTCACCGCCGACAAGGAAAAGCGCGCCTGTACCTCCATGGGTGTCTGCGATCCTTTCCGGTTTGAGGAGCTCCCGGATATCGATACGAAGATCTATCACTTTGCAGGTCTTGTGTACGGCGACTTTGACGGCGCGCTGTTCGCCGAGGCCGCCAAGCACGGCAAGGTGGCTGTGGACGTGCAGTGCCTGCTGCGCCACGTGGAGGCCGACAAGACCATGGCATTCCACGACTGGGCGGAGAAAAAGGAGTATCTGCCGGTCATCGACTATCTCAAGACCGACGCTGCCGAGGCCGAGATCCTCACGGGCCTGACGGACCGGGCGGAGGCTGCCCGCCTGCTGCACAGCTGGGGCGCCAAGGAAGTGCTCATCACCCACAATACCGAGGTGCTGGCCTACGACGGCAAGGCCATCTACACCTGCCCCATCAAGGCCCGGAACCTCTCCGGCCGCACTGGCCGGGGCGACACCACCTTTGCCGGCTACATCACCGAGCGCCAGCGCGCCGGCGTGGCGGAGGCATTGCAGTACTGCACGGCTCTGGTCTCCCTGAAAATGGAGACGCCCGGCCCCTTCCAGGGTACCCGGGACGACGTGCTGGACTATATCCGCACATTTTATTGAGCGCAGCAGAGGCCGCTTTCGGGCGGCCTCTGTTCGGTTTTACACCATGGGTCGTCCGTTGATGGAGAATATTCGTCCTCTAATTGAGAACAAATTGTTAAAAAATGCAATTGACAACGGGAGGCGTCCGTGGTAAGGTAAGAAAAAATTGGATAACGGCAAACGAAGTCTGTAGGGGAACGGCGCAAGCCTGCCGAAGGAGTAAAACTCTCAGGCGCCCGGGTTCGGGTGAGGACTATGGATGGATGTGGCTCTGGAGAAGCCCGCAAAACGGGTACCGAAGGTGCAAGGCGGCCTGGCCGCTGAATCTCTCAGGTAAAAGGACAGAGTGGAATGTCACGGGCGGAAGGGCCCGTGTACGGTTCTTTGTGTTTTCTTCTTCGGAGCGGCTGATCGTTCAGCCGTTCCGTTTTTTCATTTCGGGAGGGAAAACACTATGCTGCTTCAAATCGTACAAACCGTCAATACCTACCTGTCGGACTACATCCTGGTGGTGCTGCTGATCGCTGTGGGCCTGTGGTTTTCCATCAAGACCCGCTTTGTGCAGGTGCGCTGCTTCGGCGAGGGCATGCGCCGGGTGTTCGGGAGCCTGTCGCTCAACGGCGCCAAGCATAAGAGCGGAATGAGCTCCTTCCAGGCCCTGGCCACGGCCATTGCCGCCCAGGTGGGTACCGGCAATATCGTCGGCGCCAGCGGTGCTATCCTTACCGGCGGTCCCGGCGCCATTTTCTGGATGTGGATCATCGCCTTCTTCGGTATGGCCACCATTTACGCCGAGGCCACGCTGGCCCAGCAGACCCGGGTCAAGGACGAGCAGGGCAACATCCAGGGCGGCCCCGTCTACTACATCACCACGGCGTTTCAGGGGGCGTTCGGCAAGTTCCTGGCAGGCTTCTTCGCCGTGGCCATCATCCTGGCTCTGGGCTTCTTTGGCTGCATGGTGCAGTCCAACTCCATCGGTTCTACCTTTGAAACGGCTTTCGGCATCCCCGCCTGGATCGTGGGCGTGGTGCTGGTGACCATCTGCGCGGTGATCTTCCTGGGCGGTGTGCAGCGTCTGGCTGCCGTCACGGAGAAGCTGGTGCCCATTATGGCCGCTGTGTTCCTGCTGGGCGGCCTGGTGGTGCTGGTGGTGCGCATCCAGTACCTGCCCGCTACCTTCGGCATGATCTTCCGCTATGCGTTTGCGCCCAACGCCATCATCGGCGGCGGCCTGGGCGCCGCGCTGAAGATCGCCATCAGCCAGGGTGCCAAGCGTGGCCTCTTTTCCAACGAGGCCGGTATGGGCTCCACCCCCCATGCCCATGCACTGGCCAATGTGAAGGACCCCCATGAGCAGGGCGTGGTGGCCATGGTGGGCGTGTTTATCGATACCTTTGTGGTGCTGACCCTCAACGCTCTGGTCATCATCTCCACCCTCTACACGGCGGATGGCCCTCTGGCTGCCGGCTATACTGACGCTGTGGCGCAGACCCTCAGCAATACCAACCTGGCCCAGACCGCTTTCGGCACGGTCATGGGCGCGGGGCTGGGCGCCAAGTTCGTGGCCGTGTGCCTGTTCTTCTTCGCGTTTTCCACCATCCTGGGCTGGAACCTCTTCGGCAAGATCAACGTGGCCTATCTCTTCGGCCGCAAGGCGACCACGGTGTATATGGTTATTGCCCTGGTGTTTATCTTCCTGGGCACCGTTACCTCCAGCGACCTGGTGTGGGGCCTCTCCGACATGTTCAACCAGCTGATGGTCATCCCCAACGCCATCGCTCTGTTTGCCCTGACCAACATGGTGGTGCGGGTAGCACACAGAAAGACGAAGCAGAAGAAGTAAGAGCGCGTCGGAGCTGCGGCAGGTCCCTGCGTGCATATGTAATAAAGAGCGGATGGATCCCCCGGCGCTGAAAGCGCCGGGGGATCATGCGTTCTCCGTGGCGCGGAGGGGCTCCTTGCGGTAGGGCAGCGTGAACACGGGGATGCCGGCGGAGGCCGGGGCGATGGAGAGCATGGGGTAGAAGAAGGCAAAGCCGTCCTCGGTGAGATAGTAGTTGTCGGGGTTGTAGAAGCGCCGCAGTCCCCGCCGCCAGTCCTCCCGCCAGAGGCCGGCTCCCGCTGCCTGACGGCGCTGGATCTCCGCCTCCGCCGTGGAGAGGAGCGTCTTTCGCAGGGGACCTGCACCGGAGAAGAACTTTGCTGCCGGCACCGGATATCCGGCGCCCAGATCCCAGGTGTCCCCCCGCCGCACCAGCAGCGTGCCGCCGGGCCATATCTCCCGGGACTGGGTGTAAAGGCTCCAGAAGCCGCCCTCGTTGTAGGTGACGTGATAGTCCAGCTCCGCATGAAAATCCGGCAGCGGGCGGCTGCAGGCGAGAGCAGCGGCATATTCCGCCGCTGCCTGGGGCAGCAGCTCCCGCTGGCAGTAGCGGAAGAAGGCCAGACTTTGCAGCTGGTAGTACCGACGTATCCGCCGGAAAACACCGCCGGTGGACGGTACCGGCCGGGGCACGCGGACGGAGGCGTGCAGCACCACCATGCCGTCCGATACCCATTCCCGCTCCGCAGTCAGCGGCTCTGTTTCCAGATAAGTAAGCTCCTTGTTCATAGGCACGACGCTCCTGTTCTCCCAAAATCCCTTTGCCCCAGCCTATGTGGCAGGACAGTGTGTGGTGCCGCTCCGCACTTTAAAGTATAAAAAATTTTGCCCGCCGACCTATTTACTTTCACGCAGTAGAATGTTAAAATACAGGAAGCCGGCCTTATGCCGGCAAAATCGTCAGAAGAACAAAGAAAGGGTACGAGTTATGGTCAAGATCGGGAAAAAAGAAAAGAACGATCAGCTGTACAAGGCGATTTTGATGCTGAAGGACGAGCAGGAGTGCTATGAATTTTTCCAGGATCTTTGCACGGTTTCCGAGCTGCGGGCCATGGAGCAGCGGTTCGAGGTGGCGTCTTTGCTGAACGACGGGATGATCTACAATGAGATCCTGGAGCGCACCGGTGCGTCCAGCGCCACCATCAGCCGGGTCAACCGCTCCCTCAGCTACGGCACCGGCGCTTATGAAAAGCTGTTTGCCCGGATGAAAGAGAAAAAGCAATGAGCAGCTACGAGGCACTGGCCGCCAGCTATGATGGGCTGATGGCTGACGCGTCCTATTGCAGGCGGGCGGCGTTTTTGGATCGGCTGCTGAAAAAGAGCACCATCCCCGTCCATTCCGTGCTGGACCTGGCCTGCGGCACCGGCACCATCTCCTGTCTGCTGGCCCAGCAGGGCTATCAGGTCATCGCCACGGACGGGTCGGAGGAGATGCTGACCCAGGCCATGGGCAAGGCCATGGCGCTGGGGGAGAACATGCCGCTGTTTCTGCAGCAGGACATGACCCGGCTGCGCCTGGCGGAGCCGGTGGACGCGGCGGTCTCCACGCTGGATTCTCTGAACTATCTCACCCGGGAAAAAGACGTGCGTGAGACATTTCATCGGGTGTGGCGCTGGCTGCGGCCCGGCGGGCAGTTCATTTTTGATGTGAACACCCCCTATAAGCTCCAGCGGATGGACGGCCAGATCTATATGGATGAGACCGAGGAGACCTGCTGCGTGTGGCAGACGTTTTTCTCCCAGCGCACGCAGGTGTGCACCTATCAGGTGGACCTGTTCCAGCTGCGGCCGGACGGGGCCTGGGAGCGGACCTTTGAAGAGCACCGGGAGCGGGCCTGGAGCCGGGCGCAGCTTTGCGCCTGGCTGGAGGAGGCCGGCTTTGAGAAGATCACCGTCACGGGGGATCTGAGCCTGCGAGCGCCCCGGGAGGATGCGGACCGCTGGATCATCCGGGCCAGGAAGCCCCTGGCAAAAGAGGAAAAGTGAGGATTGAAAAATGGGAGACAGATTGGTTCGGGCCATCAGCAAGGATGGCTTTGTAAAGGCGGTGGCGGTGTCCACCCGGGACCTGACGGAGCGTGCCCGGCAGATCCATAAGACGCTGCCGGTGGCCACTGCGGCCCTGGGGCGAACCCTGGCGGCTGCGTCCATGATGGGCAATGCCCTCAAGGGGGACGGCGCCAGCGTCACGCTGCAAATCAAGGGCGGCGGCCCCCTGGGAACAGTGCTGGCCGTGTCCGACAACGAGGGCAACGTGCGGGGCACGGTGGATAACCCGGCGGTGGACCTCCCCCTGCGGCCCGACGGCAAGCTGGACGTAGGCACCGCCGTGGGCAGCGAGGGCACGCTGACGGTCATCCGCGACCTGCATATGAAAGAGCCCTATGTGGGCAGCGTGGGCCTTCTGGGCGGCGAGATCGCCGAAGATCTGGCGGCATACTTTGTGGAGTCTGAGCAGATCCCCACGGCCTGCGGCCTGGGCGTGCTGGTGGACCGGGACCAGAGCGTGCTGGCTGCCGGCGGATATCTCATCCAGCTGCTGCCCGGCGCCGGAGAGGACGTGATCACCAAGGTGGAGGGCGGCGTTATGGCTGCCGGGTCCGTCACCGGCCTGCTGCAGAAGAATGATGACCCGGAGGCCATCTTGCGCCAGGTGCTGTCGGACTTCGAACTGGAGATACTGGAGACCAGCCCCATCGAGTACCGCTGCTACTGCAGCCGGGAGCGGATGGAGCGGGCGCTCATCAGCCTGGGGCCGGAACAGCTGCGCAGTTTGATGGAAGAACAGGGCAACGCGGAGCTCACCTGCCAGTTTTGCGACAATGTCCAGACCTTTACACATGAGCAATTGCAAGGGCTTCTGGACGACATGAAGAAAAAAGAATAAAAATCTCAAAAAAGGGTTGACAAATCGGGCCTCTTTCAATATAATAACTTTTGCCGTCTGACGAGTGCGGCAATCGGGGAGCATAGCTCAGCTGGTTAGAGCACCTGCCTTACAAGCAGGGGGTCACTGGTTCGAGTCCAGTTGTTCCCACCATTATTGATATGGCCCGGTAGTTCAGTTGGTTAGAACGCTAGCCTGTCACGCTAGAGGTCGACG
>URKI01000048.1 GCA_900548505.1 uncultured Oscillibacter sp.
GAGATAGGCTCCGGTCTCGTGGGCTCGGAGATGTGTATAAGAGACAGGTGCTGCTGGATGTGGGCGACCACATCTGGTATGACTTCACCCTGGAGGGCGCCCAGTTCCCGGAAAACGGCATCGTGCCCGCCACCGGCTTCCGCTTTGAGGGCGAGACCCAGGACGCAGCTTCCTGATAAAAAAGCAGTCCCCTGACCGGGGGACTGCTTTTTTTGCCTCCAAAGGCCGTTGACATCCCTTTTTCCTGCGCCTATACTGGATTTCATACGAAAAAGGAGCGTGAGAGCCATGAAGCTTACATTGAACAGCGCCGTCACGGAGGTCGAGCTGTCCGGCATCCGCCAGTTCACCTATCTGGTGCGGGATACCCCCGGTGCCTGCGCGCTGACCATCGGCGAGCCGGATCTGGATACGCCGGAGCATATCCGTGCCCAGGCCAAAGCCGCCCTGGACGCAGGCGATACCCACTACCCGCCCGGCAACGGCTACCCCTATTTGCTGGAGGCCATCTCCCGCTTTGAAGCCCAGGCCCACGGCCTGCACTATGCCCCTCAGGAGATCATTGCCACCGTGGGTGCCACGGAGGCTTTGTTCGTGAGCTTTTCCACCATTCTCAACCCCGGCGACGAAGTCATTATCCCCACCCCGGCCTTTGGCCTGTACGATGCGCTGGTGCGCCTCAGAGGCGGCGTGCCCGTAGCCCTGCCCACGGAGGACAACCACTTCCAGATCGACCCGGCGGCCCTGCAGGCAGCCATCACGCCCAAGACCAAGGCCATTATCCTCAACTCCCCCAATAACCCCACCGGCTGTGTGTACACCAAGGAGACCCTGGACGGCGTCCATGAGGTCCTGCGTGACAAGCCCATTTTCGTCCTGTGCGACGACGTGTACCGCGCCATGGTCTACGGCACGGAGTTCCACAGCTTTGCCGAGTACCAGGACATGCGGGACCGCATCATCGTCATCCAGAGCTTCTCCAAGCCCTATGCCATGACCGGCTGGCGCCTGGGCTACTGCATGGCGGACGCCCCCATTCTCGACCGCATCCAGGTATTCCACCAGTACGCCGTCACCTCCATTCCCTCCTTTGTCCAGCAGGCCTGCGTCACGGCGCTGGAGACCCCCACGGACGACGTGTGCGCCCTGTTCCAAAAGCGGCGGGACTATGTCTACGGTCGACTGAAGGCCATGGGCCTTTCGGTGGAGGAGCCTCAGGGCGCTTTCTACATGTTCATCGACATCCGCCCCTTCGGCATGGACTCCACCACCTTCTGCACCCGCATGCTCAAGGAGGGCCTGGTAGGCCTCATCCCCGGCGTCCACTTCGGAACGGAGGGCTTCATGCGCCTTTCCTACTGCTATTCCGACGCCGACCTCAAGGAGGGCCTGGACCGGATCGAGCGGTTTATCAAGACCCTTTGATGCAGCAAAAAAACGCCCCGTGCCATCTGGCACGGGGCGTTTTTTCTTTGTTGACGCCGGAGCACGTTCCCAGTTAGTTCAGGGAAACGGCAGTACCGGAGACGGTGACCATGAGCATGCCGTTGTCGCTGCCCAGCACCTCGTAGTCCACGTCGATGCCCACCACAGCGTCGGCCCCCAGCCGGACAGCCCGCTGCTCCAGCTCAGAGAGAGCCTGGGTGCGAGCGTTCATCAGCTCCTCTTCGTATGTATTGGAGCGGCCGCCGAAGAAGTTGGACAGTCCCGCGGTAAAGTCCTTGAGGACGTTCACGCCGGAGATCACCTCGCCGAATACGATGCCGTGATATTGGGTGATGGTGCGACCCTCTACGGTGGGAGTGGTTGTCAGGATCATAAAACTACCTCCTTTTGTTATCCGCCCATTTACCGGGCTCACGCCGTGACCTTTCAGGAAAGTCCCAGCAGCTTTTCAAAGAACGCCGCGCCGGCAGGCAGCACGGCCGCATCGTCAAAATCAAAATTCTGGGCGTGGAGCGGCGGCGTGGCCCCCGTTCCCAAAAAGAAGAACACGCCGGGCACCTGACGCTGGTAAAACGAGAAGTCCTCCGCTGCCATGGCAGGCGTCTCCAGCACGGCGGGAGCCTCGCTTCCCAGCTGGTGCCGCACCGACTCCAGCAGTTCCGCGTGGTTCCACACGGCCGGGTAGCTGATGCCCAGCTTCACCTCCACGGTGCAGCCCGTCTCCCGCTCAATCCGGGCGCCGATCTCCTCCATCCCCCGGCAGCAGGCGTCGTATGTCTCATCCCGGTAGGTCCGCAGGTTGCCCTCCAGTACGCTCAGGGCGCTGACGGCATTGCGGACCGTACCCGAGGTCATCTTTCCGAAGCGCAGCACCAGCGGCTCCTCAGACGGCATTGCGGCGGCCATGTCATAGGCACGGCGCAGAAACTCCGCCGCCGCGGCCAGGGCGTCGCAGCCCTGCCGGTAACTGCTGATATGCACACTCTTGCCGCGCACGATCACATTCAGCTCGCCTGCCCGGGCCATCATGGGGCCCGGCCGTGTGGCGATGGTCCCCGCCGGGAGGCCCGGCCAAAGATGCATGCCGAAAATGCGGTCCACGTGATACTGCTCCAAAACGCCCGCCCGGCAAAGGTCCCGGGCGCCGCTGGTAGTCTCCTCCGCCGGCTGGAACAAAAGCAGTACGTTCCGGGGCAGTGCGCCCGCAGGGTACGTGTTCAGCCGCTCCGCCAGGGCCAGCAGCATGGCCGTGTGGCCGTCGTGGCCGCAGGCGTGCATGATCCCTGGGTGGGTGGAGGCGTAGGGCGCGCCGGTGGCCTCCTGCACCGGCAGGGCGTCCATGTCCGCCCGGAGGGCCAGGGTCGTCTCCCTTCCCTGGTCAAAATACGCGCAGACGCTGCCCTCCGTAGGGGAGAACACCTTGCAGGAAAGCCCCTCCAGCACCCGCCGCACATAGCCGGTGGTCTCGGGCAGCTGCCGGTCCAGCTCCGGGATTGCGTGCAGGGCTCTGCGATGTGCAACCACATCCATGATCGTTCCTCCTCGTGATTTTCTCTTGATGGTTTATTATAGCATATTTGCCCGGCGGGGAACTATTTTTTTCACAGCTCCCTTTCTTCGGCAGGAAAACGGCGGTGCTGTGGTGCAGACTGTGGAAAACGCCGGACTCCCGGAGGATATGTTATTTGGAGCGTGAGAGCATGATGCGAAAAAACCCGCAGGAGATCATCGACATGATCGCCCACTCGGAGAAAACCACCCCGGTGAAGGTCTATGTGAACACCACCGGGCCGGTGGATTTCGGCCGGGCCGCTGTGTTCGGCAGCGGCAGCAGCCACATCGTTTTCGGGGACTGGAGACACCTCCGCCCCATTCTGGAGGCCAACCGCAGCCGCATCTCCGCGTGCATCGTGGAGTGTGACCGGCGCAGCTCCGCCGTGGAACTGCTGGACCTGAAGGACCTGCCCGCCCGGGTGGAGCCCGGGGCTATCATCCGCGCCCAGGCGGAGATCGGCCGGGGTGCCGTCATCATGATGGGCGCCGTCATCAACATCGGTGCCGTGGTAGGCGAGGGCACCATGGTGGACATGAACGCCGTGCTGGGCGCCCGGGCCGCCGTGGGAAAGCGCTGCCACATCGGAGCCGGTGCCGTGCTCGCCGGCGTAGTGGAGCCCGCCTCCGCCGTACCGGTGACGGTGGGCGACGACGTGCTCATCGGCGCCAACGCCGTGGTGCTGGAGGGCGTGCACGTGGGCAGCGGCGCCGTGGTGGCCGCCGGAGCCGTGGTAACGTCTGACGTTCCGGAGAATGCCGTGGCAGCGGGCTGCCCCGCCCGCATCGTCAAATACAAGGACGCGGCCACCTGCAGCAAGACGGTCCTTTCCGACGCGCTGCGGACGCTGTAAGCAAAAAAAGATCTGCCGGGAAATCCCGGCAAATCTTTTTTATTGAAGCAATGGCGCTTATTTGCCCACGCAGAGTTTGTTGTCCTCCACGGTGAGCTTGGCGGTGTCGCCTGCGGCCAGGGTGCCGTCGAGCATCTTCTCGGCCACGGCGTCCTCCACCTTGCTCTGGATGCACCGGCGCAGGGGACGGGCACCGTACTTGGGATCGAAGCCCTCCTTGGCAAGCTCCGCCACGGCCTCGTCGCTGGCATCCAGATGGATGCCCATGGTCTCCATGCGGCTGGACACGCTCTCCAGCATCCGGCGGGCCACCTCGCGGATATCCGCCTCCGTCAGGGAGCGGAACACGATGATGTCATCGATCCGGTTGAGGAACTCGGGCCGGAAGGTCTGGCGCAGCTCCGCCATGACCGTCTCCTTTGCCCGCTGGAACTCGGCCTCGGCGCCTTCCTCCTGGGCCTTGTCCTCCATAGAGAAGCCCAGCTTGCTTGCGGCAGCGGTCAGGCTCTTGGCGCCGATGTTGCTGGTCATGACGATGACCGTGTTCTTGAAGTCCACGGTGCGGCCCTGGGAGTCGGTGATGCGGCCGTCGTCCAGGATCTGGAGCAGCACGTTCCACACGTCCTCGTGGGCCTTTTCGATCTCATCGAACAGCACCACGGAGTAGGGCTTTCTGCGGACCTTCTCGGTCAGCTGGCCGCCCTCCTCGTGGCCCACATAGCCCGGAGGGGAGCCGATGAGGCGGGATACCGTGTGCCGCTCCATGTACTCGGACATGTCGATGCGGATCATGGCGTTCTCGTCGCCGAACATGGCCTCAGCCAAGGACTTGCAAAGCTCGGTCTTGCCCACGCCCGTGGGGCCGAGGAACAGGAACGAACCGATGGGGCGCTTGGGGTCCTTCAATCCCACACGGCCCCGGCGGATGGCACGGGCCACGGCCTTCACGGCCTCGTCCTGACCCACCACACGCTTGTGGAGGGTCTCCTCCATGTGCAAAAGGCGCTGGCTCTCGTCCTCAGTGAGACGAGTGACGGGGATGCCGGTCCAACCGGCCACCACGGCGGCAATGTCCTCCGCGGTGACAGGACGGTGCTGCTGCATGTTCTTGCGGCGCTTGTCCCGCTCGATCTCCACCTGCTCGCGGTAGTCCTTTTCGATGTCCCGCAGCTGGGCAGCCTTTTCATAGTCCTGAGCGGCGATGGCGGCTTCCTTGTCCTTGGTCAGGGCGCTGATCTTCTCCTCCAGACTCTTGAGCTCGGGGGAGAGCTCCTCCGTCTCCATCCGCACCCGGCTGGCGGCCTCGTCCATGAGGTCGATGGCCTTGTCGGGCAGGAAACGGTCGTTGATATACCGGGCGGAGAGCTTCACAGCGGCCTCCAGCGCCTCGTCGGTGATCTGGAGCTTATGATGCTGCTCGTACTTCTCCCGCAGGCCCTTGAGGATCTCCAAAGAGGCCTCCTGGCTGGGCTCGCCCACCTGCACCGGCTGGAACCGGCGCTCCAGGGCGGCGTCCTTTTCAATGTACTTGCGGTACTCGTTGAGGGTAGTGGCACCGATGACCTGGATCTCACCACGGCCCAGAGCGGGCTTGATGATATTGGCGGCGTCCACGGCGCCCTCGGCAGAGCCGGCGCCCACGATGGTGTGCAGCTCGTCGATGAAGAGGATCACATCCCCGGAGTGGCGGACTTCTTCCAAGAGCTTTTTGATCCGCTCTTCAAACTCGCCCCGGTACTTGGTACCGGCCACCATGCCAGAGAGGTCCAGGCTCAAAAGTTTCTTGTCCAGCAGTTCGTCGGGCACGTCACCCATGGCGATCTTCCGGGCCAGACCCTCGGCGATGGCCGTCTTGCCTACGCCGGGCTCGCCGATGAGGCAGGGGTTATTCTTGGAGCGCCGGGAGAGAATCTGGATGACCCGCTGGATCTCCTCGTCCCGGCCGATGACCGGGTCCAGACGGCCGGCGCGGGCGTCGGCGGTCAGGTCACGGGTGAACTCCCTGAGGGTCTTGTTCTTGCCGCTGGCATCCTCCTTGCTGCCGGCGCGCTGGGGCTCAGGCCCACGGCTGCGGGGCTGCTTGGAGAGCTTCTGCATCAGCGCGGTGTACAGGGGCTTGGCGTCCACGCCGGCAGTGCGCAGGATGCGGACGGCCATGTTGTTGCCCTCCCGCAGGATGCCTGCCAGCAGGTGCTCTGTGCCCACGTAGTTGTAGCCGCCGCGGATAGAATCCTCCATGGCGATCTCCACCACCCGCTTGGCTCGGGGCGTCAGGCCCTGGGCGGGGTTTCCGCCGGGCAGGCCGGCGCCCACGCTGGTCTTGATGATCTCCACGATCATGTCATCGGTCAGGCCCGCCTCCGTCAGCACGGTGTGGGCGATGCCCTCGTTTTCCCGGATCAATCCCAGCAGCAGATGCTCCGTGCCAACATACCCGTGACCCAGCTCACCGGCCGCTTCCTGGGAAAGCCGCAGCGCCTCCTCGGCACCGGGCGTGAATTTATTTTCATTCATCATAACTTAACCTTCTTTCCTGTTGGAGCGGAGGGCGTCACTTGCTCTCCTTATGCTCCTTGTGCTCAGCCTCCAGCGCCCGGATCTTATCCCGCAGCTCGGCGGCCTTTTCGAAGTCCTCCTGATGGACTGCCTTCTTCATCTCCAGCTTCAGCGCATTCATCTGGCGCATGTAGGCGAAGCGTCCCTGCTCCTCCTTGCCCACCAGATCGTCCTTCTTCTCCTCCTTTGCGGCCTCTTCATTGGAAACCGCCGGGTTCAGGACAGGCATGTCGGCGAAGAAATCATCAAAGGGGTTTTCCAGCAGCCGGTTCATGCGGCCGAAGAGGCTGGGCATGGGGCTGAAGAAATCATCGAAGAAGCTGTCGCCGAAGAAGCTGTTTCCGAAGAAATTCTGCATCATCCGCTGAGAGTGGGACGCCACCTTCTGGGTGTAGCCCAGCTTTTCGGCGCACTCGCTGCAAAGATGCTTCTCGGTCACCTGACCGTTGATGTTGCTCTGATACACAAAGGTAACTTCATTCTTACCGCAATTCTCGCATTTCATAATCCATTCCTCCTATAAAAAACCTTGTTGTTTCAACAAATTTCATGGGGCGCAGACACCTCAGACCTGCAGGATCAAAACCTGCTTCAATATATCCGCCCGGACCTGGTCCCTGGTCTGTCGCGGCACGGCTGCAAGCGCCTTGTCGCCCACAGAGGCCAGGATCGTCCGCCCCAGGTTCTCCTCCAGCGCCCCGGATGTGACCAGGTTGGTGAGGATCGCCCGGGCCGACGGAAGATCCACGCTGTCTCCCAAAGAGTTGATCACGTGCATCATCAGCGTCTGCCGGTCCACCCGTACCCGGGTGATGCGGATATATCCGTTGCCGCCCCGGCGGCTTTCCACGATGTAGCCCCGCTCCGGGGAAAACCGGGTGCTCATCACATAATTGATCTGACTGGGAACGCAGTTGAAGCGCTGGGCCAGATCGCTGCGCTGGACCTCCAGCACACCATCTTCCGCCTCGTCCAGTCCTTCCTGGAGGAAGCTTGCGATCAAATCCGAAATACCCACGCAGGAACCATCCCTTTCTGTTTATCTATCTTTTTGACTTTGACTATCTTTAACCTTTGTTTCTGACGCTAGTATAACACCTTGCGGCAAAAAGTCAACAGGTGATTTTTGACTTTCTTTGACCAATTTGAAAACAATTTGTGAACGCCTGCATTTGCAGGCCTCCGCGGGTAAAATTCACGTTCAGCTTTGATAAAATTCCCACGGGCAGCGGAAGCTCCCTCTTGCATTTTCAAAAATGTATGCTACAATAAACCTACAATTCTAATGGAGGTGCTTCCAATGGCTTACAAGATTACTTCTGCTTGCGTCAGCTGCGGCGCTTGCTCTGATGTCTGCCCCGCTGGTGCTATCAGCCAGGGTGACGATCAGTACGTCATCGACGCTGCCGCTTGCCTGGACTGCGGTTCTTGCAGCGACACCTGCCCCAACGGCGCCATCGTCCCCGAGGAATAATCGAGGATACATAAAAACACCGCGAGCTTTCGCTCGCGGTGTTTTTTGTTTGTCCGCTTGTGCTTGGGCCCGCTTTCCGATATAATGCTTTTTATCACGAGAGAGGAGGCGAATACGCTGGAACACTGGGAGTCCCTTTGCCCCGGCGGGCTTCGCTTCGTCTATGACGATGTGCACTTCCGCCCGGGCACGGACACGTTTCTCTTGTCCTCCCTGCCCCATCTCAAGCCCGGAGGGCGGGTGTGCGACCTGGGCTGCGGGACAGGCCTTTTGTCATTGCTGCTGCTTCAGCGGCAGCCCCGGCTCCAGGTGACCGGCGTGGAGCTCCAGCCGGAGGCAGCAGCTCTGTGCCGCCGGGCAGCGGAAGAAAACCAGCTGGGAGACCGCCTGCGCACCGTCACGGGAGATCTTCGTAACATCCGCTCCCTGCTTCCCGCCGGGTCATTCGACCTGGTGGTGTGCAACCCGCCCTACTATCCGCCGGACAGCGGCAAGGTGTCCTCCACCGATCCCCTGCGCTGCGCCCGCAGTGAGCAGGGCTGCACCCTGGAGGAGGTGTGCACCGCGGCGGCTTACCTGCTGCGCTGGAGCGGCAGCTTCTGCCTGGTGCACAAGCCCGAACGGCTGACGGACGTGCTGTGCGCCCTGCGGAGCGCCGCCATAGAGCCAAAGCGGCTTCGGATGGTCTCCTGCCGGGCCGGACAGGCACCCTCGCTGATCCTGGTGGAGGGCCGGCGGGGCGGACGGCCGGGCCTGCAGATAGACCCACCGTTGATCCTGGAGACGCCGGAGGGTATGCCGACCCAGGAAGTAGACGCTATTTATTTCAGAAAACAGGAGGATACGCCATGAGCGGCACCTTGTATTTGGTCGCCACCCCCATCGGCAACCTGGGAGACTTCTCTCCCCGGGCCGTGGAAACCCTGGAGGGGGTGGACTTTATCGCAGCGGAGGACACCCGGGTGTCCATCAAGCTGCTCAACCACTTTTCCATCAAAAAGCCTCTGGTCAGCTACCATGAGCACAACCACGTCTCCGCCGGGCAGAGCATTCTGCAGCGTCTGCTGGGCGGCGAGAGCTGCGCCCTGGTGACGGATGCAGGCACCCCCGCCATCTCCGACCCCGGCGAGGATCTGGTGCGCCTTTGTGCCGAGGCCGACGTGCCCGTGGTGTCCATTCCCGGCTGCTGCGCGGCGGTAAACGCCTTGGCGGTCAGCGGCCTGCCCACCGGGCGGTTTACGTTCGAGGGCTTTCTGACCGTCAACAAGAAAAGCCGCCGGGAGCATCTGGAGTCTTTGAAAGGCGAGACGCGCACCATGATCTTCCACGAGGCGCCCCACAAGCTGCTCTCCACGCTGGAGGACCTGCGGGACACCTTCGGGGCCGACCGTCCCATCTCCCTTTGCCGGGAGCTGACCAAGCTCCACGAGCAGACCCTGCGCTGTACGCTGGGCCAGGCGGTGGAATACTACCAGGCCACAGCACCCAAGGGAGAGTTCGTGCTGGTGGTGGCCGGCGCACCGGCCCAGGAGACGCCCCCCGTCTCTTTGGAGGACGGCGTGAGTCAGGTGCTGGCACTGGTGGAAGGCGGCGCCCGCCTTAAGGACGCAGCCAAGGAAGTGGCCTCCCACACAGGTCTTTCCAAAAACGAGCTTTACGCCGCGGCCATTGCCCGGCAGGGCGAATAAACAAAAAGGCGCTCCAGCCATATGGCCGGAGCGCTATTTTTTTACATCGGAGGCGATTTACAGCCCCTTCAGTTCCTTCAAACACTTGGGGCAAATGTTTTTCCCTTTGAAAACCGTGATATCCTTTGTTCCGTCACAGAAAATACAGCTGGGCTTGTACTTTTTCAGAATGACGGACGACCCCTCCACATAAATTTCCAATGCGTCCTTTTCTGCAATGTCCAGGGTGCGGCGCATCTCGATAGGAAGGACGATCCGACCCAGTTCGTCGACTTTTCTTACAATTCCGGTAGCTTTCACAGTCGTTCTCCTTTTCTTGCAGCTTCTCTCTCTTTCGTTTGTTAACAATATCACACCCTGTCATTATATGTCAATTTGATATTATAAAAATTAAAACTTCATTCACAATTTTTTATATTTTGTATCGGGAGGGATTTTGTCATGATGACGTGGCTGTGGAGCGGCATGGTGGTGCTCTCCGTCCTATTCGGCCTTGCCACCGGACAATTGGACGCGGTTTCCGAGGCGGCGCTCTCCGGCGCCAGCTCAGCGGTGGAGCTGAGTCTTACCATGGCAGGCGTTCTGTGCCTTTGGTCCGGCGTCATGGAGATCATGAACGTGTGCGGCATCTCCGGCGGCCTTGCCAGGCTGTTCCGCCCGCTGCTGCGGCGTCTGCTGCCCCAGGCCAGCCGGGACAGCGAGACCCTGGCGGCAGTCTCCGCCAACGTCTCGGCCAACCTCCTGGGACTGGGCAACGCCGCAACGCCTCTGGGCATCCAGGCCGCCCGCCGCATGGCAAGGGGCTGTGACGGCATCGCCAGCGACGAGCTGTGTCTGCTGGTGGTGCTCAACACCGCCTCCATCCAGCTGCTGCCGGCCACCATCGCCTCCGTCCGGGCGGCCGCCGGATGCCAGACTCCCTTTGATATCCTGCCGGCGGTGTGGATGTCCTCGGCGCTGTCCGTAGCCGCGGGGCTGACTGCGGCCCGGGTGTTTTCCCTTCTGGGAAGGAGGCGGACATGAATCTTTCCTCCCTGGTGGTCCCTATGCTGCTGGCTGCGCTGGCCGTCTACGGCACCGGCAAACGGGTGGATGTATACAATGCCCTGACCCACGGCGCCGAGGAGGGCTTGACCGTGCTGCTGCGGATCGTGCCGGCTCTGGTGGGACTGCTGACGGCCGTGAGCATGTTCCGGGCCTCCGGGGCCATGGAGTGGTTTTCCCAGCTCTTTTCCCCAGCGCTGGAGCTGCTGGGCATCCCGGCGGAGACCGCCCCGCTGCTTTTGATCCGCCCTGTGTCCGGCAGCGGCGCCCTGGCGGTAGCCACCGATCTGCTGCACACCTACGGGCCGGACAGCTACGTGGGCCGCGTGGCCGCCGTCATGCTGGGCAGCACGGAGACCACGTTTTACACCATCGCCGTCTATTTCGGCTCCGCGGGCATTTTCCGCACCCGCCACGCAGTGCCCGCCGCCCTCATCGCAGACCTGACCGGCTTTGCCGCCTCCGCACTGGCAGTACGGCTGCTGCTGGGCACATAATCGCAAAAAAGGGAGAGCCTTTCGGCTCTCCCTTTCACTTGGTATACACATACGGCTCCCGCACCGATGCCGAAGCGTACCGGTCAGCATATTCTCCGTCCACCAGGAACTGCACCTCTTTCACCGTGTCCAGCGAGCACAGCGAGCGGGCCAGTGCCTGCAGCGCCTGGGGCACCGCTTCCAGATCCTCCAGATCCCGCAGCACGGCGGAGGAAAGATTCACATAGCATACCGGCTGATCCAGCCACACAGAGCGGACGGCAAAGCCCTCCGGCATGGGGGAGAAAAGCCCCGCATCCTTGGCGCCCTCCTCCACAGCCGCCGCCACAGCCTGCACCTGAGTATCTCCCTCATACAGCTCCAGCAGCGTCTCATAGGACCGCAGCGCCCCTGTCTCGTCCAGCAGGTACAGCGTGGCCGTCACCGTGTCCACCACGTCCTCCGTGGTGGACAGCAGCACATCGTCCGGGGAGAAGACCTGACTGCCCCGGTATCCCAGTTCCCTGCCCCGCACCGTCACACTGACGGTGGAGATCTCCGGCAGCTGGGTCAGCGTCAGCGCCACGGCATAGTCCGCCATGGCAAGCCCCACGCCGGACAGGGCACCGTAGCCGGAGGTCATGTCCACCACCGCCCGCTGCCCCTCCAGTGTCAGCGACACCAGAGCGGTGCCTGCCGGGATGGTGGAGCGCAGCGTCTCATCCTGGGGCCCGGCCAGCAGCGCCTCCATCAGCGTCTGGGCCGCCTGCTGGGGCTCCATCTCCGAAAGGCCCGGCAGATGTACGGACTCTGCCCGCAGGGCGTCGCCGCCCGCGGCGCTGCCCAGATCCTCCGCCCGGAAATACAGCAGATAGGTATCCGCCTGGGCCATGCCGCCGGACACCACCGCGTAAGTGCAGCCCGCCAGCAAACACACCAGCACCGCCGCACAGAGAAGGCATGCGTTCCGTTTCCTCATGACGCATCCTCCCCCTTCCACGGCCAGCGTACGGTGAACACCGCGCCGCCGCCCGGACGGTTGGCCGCCTGGGCCATGCCGCCCCGCTTTTTCACCATGTCGCTGACGATGCTCAGGCCCAGGCCCGTGCCGCCCGCGGCACGGGAGCGGGCCTTGTCCACCCGGTAAAACCGCTCGAAGATCCGGTCCAGGTCCTCCTCCGGGATGCCCGGGCCGTTGTCCGCCACGGACAGGACCACCCAAGCTTCCTCCCGCCGCAGCGACACCTGCACGGCGCCGCCGCTGCCGGTGTACTTCACGCCGTTTTCCGTCAGGTTATAGATGACCTGGTGGATCTCGTCCTGGCTTGCCAGCACGGTGCACTCGCCCGACGCCTCATAGGTCAGGTCCACCTGCTTTTCCTGGGCCACCAGGCTCATCATGCGCATGACCTGCTCCAAAACCGGCAGCACGTCCACCCGCACCGGCGTCTCCAGTACGCTGTTGTCCAGCCGGGTCAGCCGCAGCAGGTCCTCCGTGATACGGCTGAGGCGCTCGGCCTCCGCGCCGATGTCCGTTACAAATTCCCGGGTGGTGGCCGGGTCGATGTTCTCCGTCTGCAAAATAGAGTCCGTCAAAAGGCGGATGGCAGCCAGTGGCGTCTTGAGCTCATGGGACGCGTCGGAGACGAAGCGCCGCCGGGCGTTCTCCGTGGTCTGGAGCCGGTCGGTGAGGCTGTTGAACTCCTGGGCGATCTGGGCGATCTCGTCCCGGCCCCGGATGTCGGCCCGGTGGCTGTAGGCGCCCTCCCGCACCTGGCGGATGGCCGTGAGCAACTGGCTGATCTTGCGGGTCAGCGCCCGGGACAGCCATCCGCTCAGGCATACCACCACCACGGCGATGATGCCGGACAAGCGCAGAAGATTGGAGCGGAGCCCCTCCAGCAGCGAGGCCTGCTCCGTGTCGTATTCATAGGCGTATACCGCGCCGATGATCTGGCTCTGGTACAGCACCGGCGAGGAGGCCCGGCTGCGGAACGCCGCGTCCTTATACTGGCAGGTGAAGGCGTCGTTGCCCAGCAGGGCCTGCACCACCTCCGTATAGAAAGTGTACTGCCCCACGGCGCTGCCAGTCTCCCGGGTATCGTAGAGGATCCTGCCGGCGCTGTCCGTCACCAGGATGCGGGAAAGGCCCGTCTCCTCCACCACCGCCATGGCCTGGGCCACGTTCTCCTCCGTCAGCTCGTCCAGTCCGCTCAGGGAGTTGACCATCACGGACACGCTGGACTGGAGGGTGGTGGCCTTGGAGCGGAACACCAGATCCTGGGATACCAGCAGCGGATAGGTATTGAGCAGCACCAGCACCGCCGTGATGCCCAGAATATAGCTCAGGCCGAACTTGATCTGCAGGCTGTTGAAAAACCAGCGCTTACCCTTTGAAATAGTACCCCACTCCCCACTTGGTCATGATGTGATCCGGCTCCGCCGGGTTCTTTTCCAGCTTCTCCCGCAGCCGCCGGATGTGAACATCCACGGTGCGGTAGTCCCCGGCGTAGGTATAGCCCCACACCACGTTCATCAGGTTCTCCCGGCTGTAGACCCGCCGGGGATTGCGCATCAAAAGCTCGATGAGGTCATACTCCTTGGCGGTCAGATCCACGGTCTTTCCATCCCGGATGGCCACCCGCTCCTCCGTGTTCAGGCTCAGGTCCCCCACCGTCAGCACCGCGCCCTGGCTGCGCTGGACACCGGCAGCACGCCGCAGCAGCGCCCGCACCCGGGCCTTGAGCTCCAGGATATTGAAGGGCTTGGTCAGATAGTCGTCGGCGCCGCACTCAAAGCCCATGAGCTTGTCGGCGTCCTCGCTTTTGGCGGTGAGCATGATGATGGGCACGTTGGAAAACTCCCGGATGCGCATACAGGCCTCCAGTCCGTCCACCTCCGGCATCATCACGTCCAGGATCAGAAGATCAAACTGTCCCGTCCTGGCCAGCTCCACGGCGGCGGCGCCGTCATAGGCGCACTCCACCGTATAGCCCTCGTTCTCCAGGTTGAACTTCATGCCCTTGACCAGCAACTTCTCATCATCCACGACCAATATTTTCATTCCGTGTCCTTTCCTTCCACTGTGATCCACTCTGCCAATCCCTCGTAGGTGGCCTCTCCGATCCCCTTGACTTCCATGAGTTCCTCGCCGCTTTCAAACGGCCCATGTTCTTCCCGGTAGGCAATGATCCGCGCCGCCAGCGCCGGGCCGATCCCCGGCAGGGTGTCCAGGGTATCGGCGTCGGCGGTGTTGATGTCCACCGGCTCCCAGACGGGCCCCAGTGCGTCTTCGCTGACCTGATGCTCCGTCTCCACCGTCACCGCACCGTGCTGGTCCAAAGAAGCCGTATCATGGACGTAAAGCCCCGTCACCAGGCACAAAAATACCACCGCTGCGCCCAGCAGACATTTTTCGGTTTTGGTCACGTTTCCCAGCCCCATGGTAGTTGAACTCCCGGTTATTTTTTGCTATACTGTCATTATATGACGAATCGCGCCGCTTTGGCGGCCGTTTTTTCCACACACGGTTAGTATAGCATAAATTACAGGAGTTGGATATGAAAGCGACGCGTTTTTTCTCTGTTTTTTTCCTCATGGCCCTGGTCGTCAATCTGCTGGCGTTCCCCGTCTCCGCCGCGGAGACCTCCCTTCCGGCTGACCCGGACATCCAGGCCAAGGCGGCACTGCTGGTGGACGCCAACACCGGCAACATCGTATACGCCAAAAACGAGCATCAGGAGCTCTACCCCGCCAGCCTCACCAAGATCATGACGGCGCTTCTGGTGCTGGAAGCCGTGGACAGCGGCAAGCTCTCCCTGGACCAGCAGCTCACCGCCTCCGACTCCATCACGGAGCTGGACGCGGACGGCAGCTCCGCCGGCATCAAGGTAGGCGAGGTCATGACGGTGGAGCAGCTTTTGTACTGCATGCTGGTGGTGTCCGCCAACGAGGCCTGCGTCATTCTGGCCGAGGCCGTCAGCGGCGATGTGGACACCTTTGTGGACGCCATGAACGCCAAGGCCCAGGCCCTGGGCTGTGAGAACACCCACTTCGTCAACCCCACCGGCCTCCACGACAGCCAGCACTACACCTCCGCCTGGGATCTGTACCTCATTACCCAGGAGGCCATGAAGCATGAGGACTTCATGCGCATCTGCGACACCGGCGACATCACCCTGCCCGCCACCAACCTCTCCGAGGCCCGCTCCCTCCACTCCACCAACTATCTCATCTCCGTCTGGCGCTCCCGTGGCTACTACAACACGGACGCCCACGGCGTCAAGACCGGCTCCACCGACGCCGCCGGACACTGTCTGGTCTCCTCCGCCTCCAAGGGCAGCCTGAGCTTCATCAGCGTGATGCTGGGCTGCGAGCAGCTGCATCTGGAGGGCAACGAGATCCGCACCATGAGCTTCTATGAGACCAATCGCCTGTTCGACTGGGCCTTTAACAACTTCGCCTATCAGACGGTGCTCACCTCCGACGAGATCCTCAAGGAGGTGGCCGTGTCTCTTTCCAAGATCGACCATGTGACCGTCCACCCCGCCGAGGAGGTGGAGGTGCTGCTGCCCAAGGGCCTGGCCGCCGAGGATCTGGAGCGGACCATCACCCTCAAGTCTGACCCGGTGGAAGCTCCCATCTCCGCCGGCGACGTGCTGGGCACCGTGACCCTCTCCTATGACGGCACAGACTACGCCACGGTGGATCTGCTGGCCCTCAACGACGTGGAGGCCTCCCGCATCCTGACCTTCTGGCGGGACGTGAAGGCATTTTTCTCCCAGACGGCCGTGAAGGTGGTCGGCATCATCCTGCTGGCAGCGGTTGTGGCGCTGCTTGTGTGGAAGCTGGTGTTCGGCCGCCGCCGCTATCGCTACGGCCGCAGCGTGAACTTCCGCAGCCGCCGCGGTTACCGGGGCCGCAGAAGATAAGGCTCTGCCCTGCAGATAAAAAAAGACTGCCCGATGGGCAGTCTTTTTTCTTTTAGAGATACCGCACCAGCTCTACCATGGGCTTGCGGTCGGCATGCAGCCGGGAGGGATGGGCGCCCTCGGCGCCGTAGCCCATGGGCAGCATGGCGATGGGCTTCAGGCCCTCCATCTCCGGGAACGCTGCCAGGAGCTTTTCCGGCTCGAACATACCCACATAGGTGGTGCCAAGGCCCAGATCCGCCGCCTGGAGCATCATCTGCGTCACGGCGATAGCAGCGTCGATCTCGCCGTGGTCCTTGCCGTCGGTCTCCCGCTTCCAGGCTACCTTCGGATCATAGGCCACCACCAGCATCACCGGCGGATGGAAATGGGCCGCCGTGCAGGCGTCGGCCTTCTCCAGGGCCTCCGGGGTCTGGAGCACGAAAATGCGCTGGGGCTGGAGATTGTGGGCCGTGGGGGCATTGCGGCCCGCCTCCAGCACCGCTTCCAGCTTCTCCGGCTCCACGGGCCGGTCACTGAACTTGCGCAGGGAATACCGCGCCTGAGACAATTGGGCAAAATCCATGGAAATCTTCTCCTTTGCAGTGTTTTTGAATACCCGGATTTTAGCACAGTTGTCCCGCCGGCGCAATCCCCCTTACGGATTCTGATTCTCCCAGCCGTTCTGACGCAGCAGTGCGTCGCACAGCTCCCGCCGCTGGGTATCATAGAATTCCATGTACTTGAGGGAATAGATATCGCTGACGATGTAGCGGTCCCGGCCGGACTGATAGATGGTCACGTAGTCATTGCCCACGTCGTACAGTACGCCCTCAAAGGAGACCGTGTTCTGGGTGCCTACCAGGAACGTCGCCACGATGTAGTTTCCCACGTTCCGCGCCAGCATGGCCCGCAGGGACCCCTTGTACGCCTCCTGGACTGTGGTGGGAGACTCCAGCACCTCCTGGGGCAGGTCATTCTTCATGTCCAGATGTGCCCCGCCGGTCATGAGCTTGGCGGTGGAGGCCATCCCCGTCTGCATGGGGACCTGTCTCTTATACACATCTCCGAGCCCACGAGACCGGAGCCTATCTCG
>URKI01000049.1 GCA_900548505.1 uncultured Oscillibacter sp.
CGAGATAGGCTCCGGTCTCGTGGGCTCGGAGATGTGTATAAGAGACAGGCAGCAGCTTGCCCGCAACGCCGCGTCGCCGGTACTCCGGCCGCACCGCCACATTGGTGATGTAGCCCTCGTCCAAAATCACCTGCACGCCGGCGTAGCCTGCCACGTGGCCCTCGCTGTCCAGCGCCACCAGCATGGCAGAGCAGTCGTTTTCCAGCTCCTCAGAGAGCATATTTCTGGACCAGGGCGTGGAAAAACACACCCGCTCCAACTCTGCCACCTCGTCCAGGTGGTCGCCGTTCATGGGAACGATCCGTACATTCAAGGATGTATCCATCCGTAAGCTCCTCTCTTTTTTCAGGCCTCAGCCCTTGGCCTCCAGCCAGTTTTTGCCCCAGTGGGCCTCGGCGGTCAGCGGCACCGACAGCGTCACCACCCGCTCCATCTCCTCTTCCAGCAGCGCCGCCACCGCCTGGGCATCCGCCTCCGGGCACTCCACGATCAGCTCATCGTGGACCTGGAGCACCAGCCGGGCCGCCGGCTGCTCCGTGCGCAGCCGCCGCCACACGGCGATCATGGCCAGCTTCATGATGTCCGCCGCCGTGCCCTGGATGGGCATGTTCAGCGCCACCCGCTGGCCGAACGCCCGCAGGTTATGGTTGGAAGAGGTCAGCTCCGGCAATTCCCGCCGCCGGTGGAAGATGGTCTCCACGTAGCCATTTTGCTCCGCCTGCTCCACCACTGCGTCCATATAGTGCCGCACGCCGGGGAACGTGGCAAAGTAGGCATCCATATAGGCCTTGGCCTCCGCCACGGTGACGCCGATGTCCTGGCTCAGGGAGAATGCGGAGATGCCGTAGACGATGCCGAAGTTCACCGCCTTGGCCTGACGCCGCATCTCCGGCGTCACGTCCTCCCGGGCCACATGGAACACCTTGGCTGCCGTCTCGGCGTGGAAGTCTCCGCCGGAGCGGAAGGCTGCCTGCATGCCCTCATCCCCGGAGATATGGGCCAGGAGCCTCAGCTCGATCTGTGAGTAGTCCGCGTCCACCAGCACGCAGCCCTCTGCCGGCACGAACATGCGGCGAATCTCGCTGCCCAGGTCCGTGCGGGTGGGGATGTTCTGGAGGTTGGGCTCCGTGGAGGAAAGGCGGCCGGTGGCCGTCACCGTCATCTGGAAGCTGGTGCGCACCCGGCCGTCCGGGTCCATGGCCTTCAAAAGGCCGTCAGCGTAGGTGGACTTGAGCTTGGCGTACTGGCGATACTCCAGCACCTTCTCCACAATGGGTGCCTCATAGCGGAGCTTTTCCAGCACATCGGCATTGGTGGACCAGCCGGTCTTGGTCTTTTTCCCGTGGGGCAGGCCCAGCTTGTCAAAGAGGATCACGCCCAGCTGCTTGGGGGAGTTGATGTTGAACTCCTCTCCCGCCAGATCGTAAATATTCTGCTCCAGCTGGGCAGTCCGCGCCGCCAGGGTCTCTCCGAACGCGGAAAGCGCCGCCGCATCTACCCGGCAGCCGGCGATCTCCATATCCGCCAGTACAGCGCAAAGGGGCAGCTCTGCCGTCTGGAACAGGTCCCACAGATTTTTCTCCCGCAGCTTGGGGGCCAGGGTCTCATACAAAGCGTTCACCGCGGCGGCATAGCTGTCCAGGCTGGCCTGGGCTGCCGCCGTATCTCCCAGCAGAGAAAAGGCGTCCTTTTCCAGATATACGGGCTTGGGCAGCTCTTCATTGTAGTAGGTCACAAACAGCCGCCCCAAATCGTAGCTGCCCGCCGTGGCATCCAGCAGGTACGCCGCCAGAGCCGTATCGAACACGAAGCCCTCGGTGGGCAGGCCGTTTTCCAGCAGCGTCCGCATCAGGTCCTTGACGTTGTGGGACACCTTGCGGATATCAGCGGAGAACAGCTGCTTCAAAAGGGCGTTCCAGTCGCCCTGATAGCGATCGAACAGCAGCTCCGCCGTCAGGCCGGAATCCTCCCCAGTTTTGCAGACCACCGCTGCGCCGCCAAGGTCCGGCAGGGCCAGCAGCGATACGTGGTCCGCCTGACGCCACAGTTCCAGCAGCTCGGCCGCCCGCTCCGGCGCCGACACCTGTTCCACCGTCATGGTGCACGCAGCGGCGCGGGTCTCCTCCCCGGATCGGTCCGGGGCCGTCAGACCGAAGCGCTCGATGAGCTTGGTGAACTCCAGCTTCAAAAAGAGGGGATAGGCCTCCTCTCCCGGTGCGCGCACCAGATTGTCCTCCGGGCGGAAGTCCAGGGGGGCGTCCGTTGCGATGGTGGCCAGCCAGTAGGAATGGCGGGCGCTCTCCTCCCCTTCCATGAGCTTTTTGAGGGCCGCGGGCTTTGCCTCCACGTCCGGCATCTTCTCATACAGGGTATCGATGCTGCCGTAGGTCTGCACCAGGGCCATGGCCGTCTTTTCCCCGATGCCCGGCACGCCGGGGATGTTGTCCGACGTGTCCCCCATGAGGGCTTTCAGGTCGATCATGTGGATGGGATCGAAGCCGTACTGCTCCCGGAACGCCGCCTGGGTCATATCCTTGGTGGTGGTCTGGCCCATGCGGGTGGACACCAGCTTCACCTTGGTCTTGTCCGTGATGAGCTGGAGGGAGTCCTTGTCTCCCGTCACCACCACGCACTCCCAGTCGGACGCCTCGCATTTGCGGGAGATGGTGCCGATCAGGTCGTCGGCCTCCCAGCCCTCCAATTCGTAGCGGGGGATGTTCAGCGCGGAGAGCACCTCCTTGAGGACCGGCATCTGCTGCCGGAGCTCCTCCGGCATGGGCTTGCGGGTAGCCTTGTAGGCCGCGTCCGCCGTATGGCGGAACGTGGGGGCGTGGACGTCAAAGGTGACGCATACCGCGTCCGGCGACTCCTCCTCCCGCAGCCGCAGCAGCGTGGTCAAAAAGCCGAAGATGGCGTGGGTGTACAGCCCGTCCCGGGTGGTCAGGGGCCGGATGCCGTAATAGGCCCGGTTGACGATGCTGTTTCCGTCTATGACCATGAGTTTCATGCAAGACCTCCTGGAAAAACATTCTCCGTTCAACGCAAATTACAGATTATAACGCAAATTACAGATTATATAGTATATCGTAAATTTCAACTTTGTGCAAGGCGCGCCTTGACGGCATCCCGTTTTCTGGTAAACTGAGCCTATCTTACGCAATACCGAAAGGAGCCGCCCATGAAAGACCCGCACACCCTGCTTTTGAAGATCGCCCGCAGCCTGGAACTGCTGCTGGCAGCTGCCATCCTGGTCATCATCGTCATCGGCGCACTGCTGCTGTTCTGGCAGTCTGCCCATACGCTGCAAAGCGCCCCGTTTTCCTTTTCCGTGGACGACTTTTTATCCGGCGCGCTGCTGCTGGTCATGGGGCTGGAGTTCGTGAAGATGCTGGCCCTGCACACCGCGGCTGCCGTGATCGACGTATTGCTGTTCACCATCGCCCGGCAGATGATCATCACCCACGGCAGCTCGCTGGATACCCTGCTGGGTGTGGGCGCCGTGGCGGGGATCTTCGCCATCCGCAAATTTCTCCGCCCGGACGAATCCGCCTCCCTTTGAACATACGACCCGGCCCGAAGCCTGCCTGTCAGCTCCGGGCCGGGTCTTTTTTTCGTTACTGTCTGGCTTTTCGGGCAGCAAGCTTCTTTGCCGCCCAGGCTCCCACATAGCCGGCCGCCGCGCCCACCAGCACGCCGCCCAGCACATCACTGGGCCAGTGCACATACAGGTACAGCCGGGAAAAGGCCATGACCACCGCCACCGCCAGTGCCGGTTTCCAGAGGGGTGAACCGCTGGCTTTCAGGGCGAACACCGCCGCAAAGGACGCCGCCGTATGCCCGGAGGGGAACGAGGCGTCCGCGGGCGGAGCGATCAGCAGCTCCACCGCCTGGACGGTGAAGGGCCGCGCCCGGCCCACCAGCGGCTTCAGGATCAGATTGCACAAAACCAGGTCCGTCACCAGGGCGCACCCCACCGCCAGTCCCTGCCGGCGATACCGCTTCACGGCCAGCAGCACCGCCGCCAGCACGATCCAAAGCTCCCCGTGGTTGCAGGTCCAGCTCAGAGCGGGCATCAGCACATCCAAAACGCCGCAGCGCAGATTGGTCTGGATCCAGTCCAGGATCCCAAGCTCCAGTTGTTGCATGTCGTTCTCCTTTGTTGAGGTTGCCCGCAGGGGGCGTATGCCGTACGATACCATGACGGCAGAGCCGGAATGGTATAACGCCACATTTTTCGGTTGCCCTGCAAAGGGCGAGAAAAATGGCTTAAATCAAAATTGCAATCGCCGCTTTGCGGCTATTGTACCATAGAATCCCTACTCTTGGAACGGGATTTTTTCGACACTTTCCACAAAGTTTTCAAAAAACGGTCTGCTTGCGGTTGACAGCTGTTTCCAGCCGTGGTATGATTCCGTCAAAATTGAATCGCTTAGATAGAGGCGCGGGATCCATCAGTACCCTCCGGCAAGGCCAGGCAGCCGCCGGCGGAGAAAGGGGCAACCGCCGAAGTTCCGGGAAGCTGCCTGGCGGACCGGTGCTGGGTCGGCAGAGAACATCTGCCGGACTGTCACAGAGTTACTTTGTGAAGCGCTATCATTGGCTGAGACGGGAATCTCCCCTTTGGGGAGCACCTTTCGTATACTCCATGAACCGCTTGACAAAGCGGTTCATTTTTTGTTTTCCTCCCCGCTGCGGCGGACGGGAAGGAAAGCCGGATCACCGCCGCGGAGAACGATTTTGAGAAAGGTGAAATGACATGAGAAGATTTGCTGCATTGCTGATGGCTCTGGCCATGACCGCCTCCCTGGCCGCCTGCGGTTCCCAGGAGGAGACCCCCGCCGCCGAGGGCGAGACCCCCGCTCAGGAGAACACCGTGGAAGTCCCCCCCGTGGAAGATCTGACCGGCGTGGACACCTCCGCCATCCCCGGCGTGGAAGACGGTGTGCTCACCGTGGGTATGGAGTGCGCCTACGCTCCTTATAACTGGACCCAGATGGACGACTCCAACGGCGCTGTGCCCATCTCCAACGTTCCCGGCGCCTACGCCAACGGCTACGACGTGATGATCGCCAAGCGCATCTGCGAGGCTTACGGCTGGGAGCTGGAGATCGTCTCCAGCGCTTGGGACTCCCTGACTCCCGCCGTTCAGTCCGGCACCATGGACGCCAACATCGCCGGCCAGTCCATGACCGCTGACCGCATGGCCGAGGTGGACATGGCAGGCCCCTATTACTACGCCACCATCGTTTGCGTGACCACCAAGGACAGCGAATTTGCAAACGCCACCTCTATCGCGGACCTGGCCGGCGGCTCCTGCACTGCCCAGACCGGCACCATCTGGTATGACTCCTGCCTGCCCCAGATCGAAGGCGCCGACATTCAGGCTCCTGCCGAGACCGCTCCCTCTATGATCATGGCCCTGCAGACCGGCACCGTGGACTTCGTCTGCACCGACATGCCCACCGCCATGGGCGCCGCCGCCAAGGACGACAACCTGGTCATCCTGAACTTCTCCGGCACCGACGGCGACTTCCAGTTCGCCACCGAGGAAGAGCGGGCCGAGAACGTCAACATCGGCATCGCCGTCCAGAAGGGCAACACCGAGCTCAAGGACGCCATGGACACCGTCCTCTCCGCCCTGAACGAGGACCAGTTCAACGCCCTCATGGACCAGGCCATCGCCGTCCAGCCCGCAGTCTAATCATTACGAAAGTTTCCGTCATCCGGTCCTCTTCCAGGGCCGGATGACGGCTGTAACGGAAAGGAGCACGTCCCATGGATAAGCTTGTAAAGCTGGGGCAAGATATGTCGCTGCTGTGGACCAACTACAAAGGTGCCTACTGGGCCGGTATCCAGAACACCATCATTCTGGCCCTGGTGTCCACTGCCATCGGCTGCATCATCGGCCTGGTGTGCGGCATCCTCAACACCATCCCCTACAGCCCCCACGACAACGCCGTCAAGCGGTTTTTCCTGCGTTTGATCCGCATCGTGGTCCGGATCTACGTGGAAGTTTTCCGCGGTACCCCCATGGTGCTGCAGGCTGTGTTCATCTACTATGGCCTGCCCTACTTCACCGGCGGCCAGGTGGCTTTCTCCGGCAACAGCGGCATCTGGCTGGCGTCTATCATCGTGGTGTCCATCAACACCGGCGCCTACATGGCCGAGTCCGTCCGGGGCGGCATCATCTCCATCGACCCCGGCCAGACCGAGGGCGCCATGGCCATCGGCATGACCCACGTCCAGACCATGGTCAGCGTGATTTTGCCCCAGGCCATCCGCAATATCATTCCCCAGATCGGCAACAACCTGATCATCAACATCAAGGACAGCTCCGTCATGTTCATCATCTCCTTCACGGAGTTCTTTGCCTGGCACCGCTACATTGTGGGCGTCAACAACATGTACTTCCCCTCCGCCGCCATCGAGATGATCGGCTACCTGACCATGACCCTCATCGCCTCCTTTATCCTGCGGCTGGTGGAAAAGCTCATGGACGGCTCCGACAGCTATGAACTGGTGCAGGCGGATCAGCTGACCATGGCCGCCGGCACCTACAGCCATCCCGACCGGGGCACGCCCTTTGACGAGCACAGCAAGGAGTACCGCGAGCGCACGAAACTGTCCCTGAAAAACCGCAACGGCAGCACGAGAGGAGACCGGTAACATGGGTGAAATGATTTTAGAGGTCCGGCACCTGTCCAAGACCTTCGGCAAAAACCCCGTCCTGCGGGACATCGACTTCACCGTGGACAAGGGCGATGTCATCTCCATCATCGGTGCCTCCGGCTCCGGCAAGTCCACCCTGCTGCGGTGCATCAACCTGCTGGAGACTCCCACCTCCGGTGAGATCCTCTACCACGGGGAAAACGTGGCCTCCGGCAAGGTCAACGCCGCCCAGTACCGCTCTCACGTGGGTATGGTGTTCCAGTCCTTCAACCTGTTCAACAACATGACCGTGCTGGAAAACTGCATGGTGGGTCAGGTGAAGGTACTGAAGAAGAACCGGGAAGAGGCCCGCAAGGTGGCTTTGGAGTATCTCGAGAAAGTAGGCATGGCTCCCTACGTCAACGCCCGGCCCCGGCAGATCTCCGGCGGTCAGAAGCAGCGCGTGGCCATCGCCCGTGCCCTGGCCATGAGCCCCGAGGTGCTGCTGTTCGACGAGCCCACCTCCGCGCTGGACCCGGAGATGGTGGGCGAGGTGCTCTCCGTCATGCAGAACCTGGCCCAGGAGGGCATGACCATGCTGGTAGTCACCCACGAGATGGCCTTTGCCCGGGACGTGAGCAGCCGGGTGGTATACATGAACCAGGGCGTCATCTGCGAGCAGGGCGCCCCGGCAGATGTGTTCGGCAATCCCCAGCGCCAGGAGACGAAGGATTTCCTCTCCCGGTTCCGCCAGAACTGACCTAAATGCCCGAAAAGCGAAAAGCCCCACCCGGCTATCGGGTGGGGCTTTTTCTATATACAGCGGCACAAAGCCGCTCCGTCTCTGCTTCCCTTACGCCTCAGAGGGGCTGGGTACGATGAACAGGCCATCGTTGCCGCCCTCTTCCTCGGGGAACGCATTATACATGGTGAAGTTGTACAGCAGACGCTCGGCGCCGTAGACACCGTAGCCGTCCTGGTTGTGGTCGGTGGTGTCGTAGGGGTCCGCCACCAGCAGCACGTCGTCCTGGGTGGTCTCGGTGCCCATGGTATCATAGCCCACGATCACCTGCCAGTGACCGCCCCAGTCGTTCCAGGCGATCAGAATGGGCTTGCCTTCCGCCAGCCAGCCCTGAATATCGTCCACCCAGATACCGTCGGGGTAATCATAGGTGGTAATCATATCGAAACCGCCCACGCCGTTGAAAATGTCCATTTCCTGGTTCAAGGTGGTTCCGGGATAGCCCTCCAGCTCCGTGCCGTCCAGGCTGTGACGCAGAGCCGACAGGGACTCCTCGTTCCAGTCGCCCAGCTTGCCGTACCACTCCAGCACCATCAGGGCGGAGGTGACGCCGCAGGACCACTCACTGGTCTGCTGCTGGGTCTTGAAGTTGTGGAGCACCGTCAGGGTATCCGTGGATTCCATGTTGTAGACGTCGGGATGTGCAAAGTAGGGGGAGTTCTCATGGTCTCCCTGCCGCTCCACAGAGTCCGCGCCGTCTTCCGGGGACAGATCCACTGCGTAGGGGATTTTCATTTCATCACTGAAATTCTCAGCAGCTTTGGGTTCCTCGGCGTTGTCAGCCGGCGTGTCATTGGTGGCGCCGCAGCCGGTAAGCATTCCCAGCAGCATCGTGAGGGTCAGCGCCATGGTGACTGTTTTTTTCATTGTCGATCTCCTTTTCAGGGGTATGTCCCCTTGTCCGATTTCACACGGTTTTTTCCCGTGCGCTGAGTGCAATTATACGGAAATCCACCCCCCTGCGCAATGCATAGTTCTATAGAATTTCAGCCCCCCCAGCGAGCCTGAATTTTCCATTTTATCTAAAAATTTTTAATGAATTTTTATTCCGCTCTGGCCGTATGCGGCACGGGGAATTTTTTCTTTTCCCTGTTTCTCTTGTTCTTGTGGTCCAATAGGTGTACACTATCAATATCTTGTGGATTTTGGAGGAACTCCTATGGAATTTTCCGGACTGCAGAAGCTGGCGATGGTTGATTACCCCGGCAAGCTGGCAGCCACCGTGTTTACCGGCGGGTGCAACCTGCGCTGCCCTTTCTGTCACAACGCCGTATTGGTGTTGCATCCTGACCAGGCCGAGCATCTGAGCGAGGCCGACATACTGGACTTTCTCTCCCGCCGCCGGGGTCTTTTGGACGGCGTGGTGCTCTCCGGCGGGGAACCCCTGCTCCACGACGGCGCGACAGATTTTCTGTGTCAGGTGCGGGATCTGGGCTTTGCCGTGAAGCTGGACACCAACGGCTGCTTTCCTGATCGGCTGGAGGCGCTGCTCCGGGACGGTCTTTTGGACTACGTGGCCATGGACATCAAAAACAGCCCCGAGAAGTACCCGCAGACCGTGGGCGTTCCCAACTTTGACCTCTCCCCTGTTCAAAAGAGCATCACCCTTTTGCGCGATGCCGGGGTGGAATACGAGTTCCGCACCACGGTGGTGCGCCAGCTCCACACTGCCCACGACATCCTTGCCATCGGCCGCTGGCTTGAAGGTGCGCCCCGCTATTACCTGCAAAATTTCGTGGACTCCGGCTCTCTCATCGCCCAGGGCTTTACAGGTTTCACCGCAGAAGAGCTGCACGGCTTCCAGGCTCTGGCCCAGCCGTTTTTCGGGGAGGTCCGCCTGCGGGGCGTGGAGTGAGCCCTCTTTTTTGTACTGGCAAAACGCCGAAAATAAACACTATATATGGTAGGCAAATCTAATTGACTTCCATAGGTCTTGTGGTACAATAAAATTCGGAACCTTTGGGCGGTGCCATGTGCCCGCCCTATTGTATGCGCTGATATTTATACGAAACCTACACCATTTATATTTTATAGAAAGCGGGTCGAGCCATGTATCAAGTTGTCAAACGGGATGGAAAGGTCACAGATTTCAATTTGTCCAAAATCAGCACCGCCATTACCAAGGCCTTTGAGGCCACAAAAAAAGCCTATAATCAGGACATCATCGACCTGCTGGCCCTGAAAGTCACCGCAGACTATCAGGACAAGATCCACGACGGACTGATCTCCGTGGAGGATATCCAGGACAGCGTGGAGAACATTCTCTCCAAGGCCGGCTACGCGGACGTGGCCAAGGCCTACATCCTCTACCGCAAGCAGCGGGAGAAGGTGCGCAACCTCAAATCCACCGTGCTGGACTACAAGGACCTGGTGGACAACTACCTGCAGATCAGCGACTGGCGGGTGAAGGAGAACTCCACCGTCACCTACTCTGTAGGCGGACTGATCCTGTCCAACTCCGGCGCCATCACCGCCAACTACTGGCTCAGCGAGATCTATGACGAGGAGATCGCCAAGGCCCACAAGGACGGTGACCTGCACCTGCACGACCTCTCCATGCTCACCGGCTACTGTGCCGGCTGGAGCCTCAAGCAGCTGATCCAGCAGGGTCTTGGCATTCCCGGCAAGATCAACTCCACCCCCGCAAGCCACCTTTCCACCCTGTGCAACCAGATGGTGAACTTCCTGGGCATCATGCAGAACGAGTGGGCCGGCGCCCAGGCGTTCTCCTCCTTTGATACCTACCTTGCCCCCTTCGTCAAGGTGGACAACCTGACCCAAAAGGAGGTCAAGCAGTGCATCCAGTCCTTCGTCTTCGGCGTGAACACCCCCTCCCGCTGGGGCACCCAGGCGCCGTTTTCCAACATCACCCTGGACTGGACGGTGCCCAAAGATCTGGAAAACCTGCCCGCCATCGTGGGCGGCAAAGAGCAGGACTTCACCTACGGGGACTGCAAGAAGGAAATGGACATGGTGAACAAGGCGTTCATCGAGATCATGACCGAGGGCGACGCCAACGGCCGGGGCTTCCAGTACCCCATCCCCACCTACTCCATCACCAAGGACTTTGACTGGTCCGACACGGAGAACAACCGTCTGCTCTTCGAGATGACCGCCAAGTACGGTACCCCCTACTTCTCCAACTACATCAACTCCGATATGGAGCCCTCCGACGTGCGCTCCATGTGCTGCCGTCTGCGGCTGGACCTCAGAGAGCTGCGGAAAAAGTCCGGCGGCTTCTTCGGCTCCGGCGAGTCCACCGGCTCCGTGGGCGTGGTCACCATCAACCTACCCCGGATTGCTTACCTTTCCAAGACGCCGGAGGAGTTCTATCAGCGGCTGGACAAGATCATGGACATCGCCGCCCGCTCTTTGAAGATCAAGCGTACGGTCATTACCCGGCTCATGGACGCCGGCCTCTACCCCTACACCAAGTACTATCTGGGCACCTTTGAAAACCACTTCTCCACCATCGGCCTCATTGGCATGAACGAGGTGGGCCTCAACGCCCGGTGGCTGCGCAAGGACCTGACCCATCCCGAGACCCAGGCCTTTGCCAAGGACGTGCTCAACCACATGCGCGAGCGTCTGAGTGATTATCAGGAGCAGTACGGCGACCTCTACAACCTGGAGGCCACCCCCGCCGAGTCCACCACCTACCGCCTGGCCAAGCACGACGTGGAGAAGTACCCGGACATCATCACCGCCGCCAAGAACCCCGGCGACACCCCCTACTACACCAACTCCTCCCACCTGCCCGTGGGCTACACCGCCGACATCTTCGACGCCCTGGCCATCCAGGACGAGCTGCAGACCCTCTACACCTCCGGCACCGTGTTCCACGCCTTCCTGGGCGAGAAGCTGCCGGACTGGAAAGCCGCCGCCGATCTGGTGCGCAAGATCGCCGAGAACTTCAAGCTGCCCTACTACACCATGTCCCCCACCTACTCCATCTGCCAGGAGCACGGCTATCTCTCCGGCGAACACACCGTCTGCCCCAAGTGCGGCAAGCCTTGCGAGGTGTGGAGCCGCATCACCGGCTACTACCGCCCCGTCCAGAACTGGAACGACGGCAAGGTCCAGGAGTTCAAGGACCGCCGGGAGTACGACGTGGAAAACTCCCGTCTGGAGGGTCGCCGCCTGTGCGACCGGGAGGACACCGCCGCCGATCCCGGCACGGCCTCCGCATCCGCCGCGCCGGGCAGCGCCGACGGGCTCTACCTTTTCACCACCAAGACCTGCCCCAACTGCAAGATCGCCAAAAATGAGCTGGACAAGGCCGGTCTTTCCTATGAGGTGTGTGACGTCAGCGAGCACATGGATCTGGTGAGCCAGTACGGCATCCAGCAGGCCCCCACTCTCATCGTCCGCCACGGCGACCAGGTGGAAAAGTTGGTCAACGCCTCCGTTATCAAAAAATACGCCGCCACCCGGTAAACGGCAAAAAAACAGGAGGGCCCGTCCCTCCTGTTTTTCTTCCCGGGCGAAAGGAGCCAGTATGCGAGAGTTTTTTGACATCATCATCGTAGGCGGCGGTCCCGCCGGACTCACCGCCGCCGTCTATGCCCGCCGGGCAGGCAAGTCCGTGCTGGTGCTGGAAAAGGAGGGCTTCGGCGGACAGATCGCCTCCGCCCCCAAGGTGGAGAACTTCCCCGGCTTTGCCGCCATCTCCGGGGCGGAGCTGGCCGACCGCCTCTTCTCCCAGGCAGAGGCACTGGGCGCCCGGCTGGAGCTGGAAGAGGTGACAGAGATCACCGGCGGCGCCGTCAAGACCGTCACCACCGACTACGGCGCCTATGACTGCACCGCCCTCATCCTGGCTACCGGCATGCGCCACCGCACCCTGGGCCTTGCGGGCGAGGATACCCTCTCCGGCATCTCCTACTGCGCCGTTTGCGACGGGGCCTTCCACGCCGGAAAGGACGTGGCCGTGTGCGGCGGCGGCAGCACCGCTTTGCAGGACGCCCTGTTCCTCTCCGAAGTGTGCCGCCATGTGACCGTCATCCACCGGCGCGCCGCATTCCGGGGCGACCCCATCTTAGTGGATGCCCTCCGCAAGCGGGAAAACGTGTCCTTTGCCCTGGAGGCCGAGGTCGTGGCCCTCACGGGCCGGGACGGCGCTCTGGAAGCACTGACCATGCGCCATCTGGACGGCCGGCTGGAGACGCTGACCGTCAGCGGCCTTTTTGAAGCCGTGGGGCAGATGCCCCAGGAGGGTCTCAGCCGCCAGCTGGGCCTTACGGACCAGGGCGGCTTCCTGCGCGCAGGCGAGGACTGCCGCACCGCTGCGAACGGTGTTTTCGCAGCCGGAGACTGCCGGGCCAAGTCCGTGCGCCAGCTGACCACCGCCTGTGCCGACGGTGCCGTGGCCGCTCTGGCGGCCTGTGATTGGTGCGCCCATATGTCATAATGAAGCACCGCCGCAAAGCGTAACTTTGCGGCGGTGCTCTCTTTTTCCTTTAAAGATGGATATCCAGGGTCCGCAGCAGGCTCAGTACCTGCCGGGCCGTCTCCTCCGCCCCCTCCAGGCTGACGGCGATCACGTCGGCATACTGGGCATACAGGGGCTGGCGCTCCTCATAGATCTGCCGCAGCGTCATGCCCGCCGGCGCGGCGATGCCCCGGTCCGTCAGGTCTTCGGGCATTCGGTCGTCGATCTGGCTCAGAGGCGTCTCCAGCCAGACGGCTACGCCGTTTTGCCGCAGATGCTCCATGGCCGCAGGATACAGCACCATGCTGCCGCCGGTGGCCACCACCGTGTCCTCCCGGTCCAGCGACGTGCCCACCGCTTCCTCCAGCGCATAAAATGCCTCCAGCCCGTCCTGACGCAAAATCTCAGGCAGTGTTTTGCCTGCCCGCTCCACGATCAGGTCGTCCAGGTCCACGAACCCATAGCCAAGCCGCGCTGCCAGCGCCCGGCCCACCACACTCTTGCCCGTGCCGGGCATGCCGATCAGTACGATGTTTTTCATTGTCTCATTCCAATCTGTTTTCCTTATTCATCCGGCGGCGGCAGGCAGCCATGTTCCCGCCTGTGCCCCAAGAATAACCGCCTCCGGCTCCGTTGATTCTCTATTATACCGATTCGCGGACAAATGTCCACCGTGAAATTACACGAAATTTTTGGGTGCCCGCCTTTTGGCTACTCTACGAGGATGTTTTGCCCGCGGAGGGCGCAAACTGTCAAATTTGCCAATTGCGGGCTCCTTTCAAATTCGATACAATAGGTACGACCTTTAATGGTAATACCATTTTTCAGAGGTGAAGCCCATGAGTACCCATCCCTCCCAGTCCAAGTCCATCCGCGCCCAGCTGCTGCGGGACATGAAAAGCGGCGAGTACGCCGACTGCGAGCGTCTGCCCCGGGAAAGCGTCCTGGCAGAGAAGCTGGGCATCAGCCGTACACAGCTGCGGGACATCCTGGCCTCTTTGGAGCGAGAGGGGTTCATCACCCGCCGCCACGGTGTGGGCACCATCATCAACCGCCACGTGCTCAACGCCCAGACCCGCATGGACATCGAGGTGGAGTTCCTGGATATGATCCGCCAAAGCGGGTTCCAGCCTGCCGTAGCCTATGTCCACGTCAGCGATGACACCGCCGACGAGGCCGTCTCCCGCCAGCTGCAGATCCCCCAGGGCACGCCGGTGATCCGGGTGGCCCGGCTGTGCACTGCCGACGGCCGCCCCGCCATCTACTGCGAGGACGTGGTGGAAAAATCCCTGGCCAAGGGCTCTTACACCATCAAGGATCTCAAGCTGCCCATCTTCCACTTCCTCCAGCAGTTCTGCGGCATCTATCCCTACATGGATCTGACGGACCTCAAGCCCATCGTGGCGGACGAGGCCCTGTCGGAGATCTTCCAGATCCAGCCGGGCACGCCGCTTCTGCAGATGGACGAGGTGGATTTTGACATTGACGGAAAGCCGGTCTTCTGCTCCCGCGAATACTTTGCCGACGGCTTTTTCCGCCACACCGTCATGCGCAAAAAGCTGTAAAGGGAGGATCACACATGAAAAAAGTTGCCGTCATTATGGGCTCCGACTCCGACTGGCCGGTAGTCAAGGGAGCCTGCACCCAGCTTCAGGAGCTGGGGATCCCCTATGAAGCCCACATTCTCAGCGCTCACCGCACCCCCGCCGCCGCGGCCAGCTTCGCCCGCTCCGCCCGGCAGGAAGGCTTCGGCGTTCTGATCTGCGCCGCCGGCATGGCTGCCCATCTGGCCGGCGCCTTCGCTGCCAACTCCACGCTGCCCGTCATCGGCATCCCCATGAAGGGCGGCGCCATGGACGGGCTGGACGCCCTGCTTGCCACCGTGCAGATGCCCAGCGGCATCCCCGTGGCCACCGTGGCCATCAACGGCGCCAAGAACGCCGCCGTGCTGGCCGCTCAGATCCTGGCCGTAAGCGACGACGCCCTGGCCGCCAAGCTGGACGCCCAGCGTTCGGACATGGCCGAGCGCATCGCCGTGAAGGAAGCGGCACTGCAATCTGAGCTGGAGGCGTAAACGTCTCCCCTGATCTGGTTTTCACAAAAGCAATTTATTTTGATATGGAGGTACCCTCACATGGAAAAGAAGCTTGTTTACACCGGTAAGACCAAAAACGTCTACGCCCTGGACAACGGCCACTATCTGCTCAAGTTCAAGGACGACTGCACCGGCAAGGACGGCGTGTTTGATCCCGGTGAAAACTCTGTCGGTCTGACCATCGACGGCGTGGGCGACGTGAACCTGCGGATGTCCATCTACTTCTTCGAGAAGATCAACGCCGCCGGCATCAAGACCCACTTCGTCTCCGCCAACCTGGACGACACCACCATGGAGGTCCTCCCCGCCAAGGTCTTCGGCAAGGGTCTGGAGGTCATCTGCCGCCACAAGGCCGTGGGCAGCTTCCTGCGCCGCTACGGTGAGTACGTGGCCGAGGGTGCTGACCTGCCCGCCTATGTGGAGACCACCTTCAAAAACGACGAGAAGGGCGATCCCCTGGTCACCAAGGACGGCCTGGTGGTCCTGGGCGTCATGACCGAAAAGCAGTACGACGACATCAAGGACATGACCCAGAAGATCACCCAGATCGTGGCCGACGACCTGAAGGAAAAGGGCCTGGTGCTCTATGACATCAAGTTCGAGTTCGGCTACGACGCCGACGGCAACGTGATGCTCATCGACGAGGTGGCCTCCGGCAACATGCGCGTCTACAAGGACGGTCAGTACATCGATCCCATGACCCTGTCCAAGCTGTTCTTCGCCTGAGCGGCGGAGGAGACGACCATGGGCGGATTTTTCGGCACGATCTCCAAGCGGGATTGTGTGCTTGACGTCTTTTTCGGAGTGGACTACCACTCCCATCTGGGTACCCGCCGGGGCGGCATGGCCATCTACGATGCCGCCGACGGGTTCCAGCGCCAGATCCACAACATTGAAAATTCCCCGTTCCGCACCAAATTTGAGCGGGATCTGTCCCAGTTCCACGGCACCAGCGGCATCGGCTGCATCTCCGACACCGATCCCCAGCCGCTGCTGGTGCGCTCCCACCTGGGGCTTTACGCCATCACCACCGTGGGCATCATCAACAACGCCGAGTCTCTGGTGGAGAAGTACTTCTCCGACCACGGCCACCAGTTCATGGCCCAGTCCAACGGCAAGATCAACGAGACGGAGCTGGTGGCGGCACTCATCAACCAGTGCGACACTCTGGTGGACGGCATCCGCCACGCCCAGGACGTGATCGACGGCTCCACCACCATCCTGATCCTCACCCCGGACGGCATCATCGCCGCCCGGGACAAGCTGGGCCGTCTCCCTGTGCTGGTGGGTAAAAACGAGGACGGCTGCTGCGTGTCCTTTGAGTCCTTCGCCTACCAGAAGCTGGGCTATCAGACCTGCTACGAGCTGGGCCCCCGGGAGATCGTACAGATCACGGCGGAGGGCTGCGAGTCCCTCTCTCCCGCCGGGGAGAAGATGCGTATCTGCGCGTTCCTCTGGACCTACTACGGCTATCCCAACTCCAACTACGAGGGGATGAACGTGGAGGTCATGCGCTACCGCAACGGCGAGATCATGGCCCGGGACGAGGTGTCCCGCGGTATGCTCCCCAAGGTGGACTACGTGGCCGGCGTGCCGGATTCCGGCGTGCCCCACGCCATTGGCTTTGCCAACCGCAGCGGCAAGCCCTTTGCCCGCCCCTTTGTCAAATACACCCCCACCTGGCCCCGCTCCTTCATGCCTGCCAACCAGGCCGTGCGCAACCAGGTGGCCAAGATGAAGCAGATCCCCGTCCCCGAGCTTATCGAGG
>URKI01000050.1 GCA_900548505.1 uncultured Oscillibacter sp.
GGTCTCGTGGGCTCGGAGATGTGTATAAGAGACAGGGGGAGACGGCACTGACTTACCTCACCGGCGGGCGGGGCAGGGCGCTTTACCGCTATGCCTTCGCCCTGGCAGCGGGGGTGGGGGCGGTGAGCCGGCTGGAGACGGTGTTCGCCCTGTCGGATATCTGCAACGCCCTCATGGCGGTGCCCAACCTCTTGTGCCTGCTGGCCCTCTCGGCCACGGCGGAGCGGGAGATGGAAGCGTTTGAACCGGCGGTGAGAAAACGGAAAAAACTGTGAATTTTTTGGGATGCGGTTGCATTTTCTGGATTTGATGATAAGATAAGGTCGTTGAAAATTATGAGCAAAGGACTTGATACCATGACGAAAATCGACATTATCTCCGGCTTTTTGGGCGCCGGAAAGACCACGCTCATCAAAAAGCTCCTGGCCGAGGCGTTTCAGGGCGAAAAGCTGGTGCTCATCGAGAATGAGTTCGGCGAAATCAGCATCGACGGCGGCTTTTTGAAGGACTCCGGCGTGGAGATCTCCGAGATGTCCTCCGGCTGCATCTGCTGCTCTCTGGTGGGCGACTTCGGCAAGGCCCTGCGGGAGGTGGAGGAGCAGTTCCACCCGGACCGCATCCTCATTGAGCCCTCCGGCGTGGGCAAGCTCAGCGACGTGATCGTGGCCGTGCAGAACACCGTGGCGGATGTGCCCACCATGGCCCTCAACAGCTTTGTCACCGTGGCCGACGCCACCAAGGTGAAGGTCTACATGAAGAACTTCGGCGAGTTCTATAATAACCAGATCGAGGCCGCCGGCGCCATCATCCTCTCCCGGACCCAGAAGCTCACCCAGGAGAAGCTGGAGGCCGCCGTGGCCATGCTGCGGGAAAAGAACCCCTCTGCCGCCATCCTCACCACCCCCTGGGACGCCCTGTCCGGCCAGGTCATCCTCTCCGCCATGGAGAAGGTCTCTCTGGAAGAGGAGCTGCTTGCCAAGATGCGCGCGGAGCATGAGGCGGAGGAGGCCGAGCACGCCCACCACCATCATGACCACGATCATGAGCACGAGCATGAACATCATCATGACCATGACCACGAGTGCGACGATCCCGAGTGCTCCTGCCACCATCATGACCACGATGATCACGACCACGACCATGAGCATGAGCACCACCACGATCACGATCATGAGCATGAGCATCATCACGATCATGACCATGAGTGCGACGATCCGGGCTGCTCCTGCCACCACCATCATCACCACGCCGACGAGGTGTTCACCTCCTGGGGCGCCGAGACGCCCCGGCAGTTTGCCCGTGCCGAGCTGGAGAAGATCCTCACGGAGCTGGACAGCGGCGCCTACGGCAAGATCCTGCGTGCCAAGGGCATCGTAAACGGCGCCGAGGGCTGGCTGGAGTTCGACTATGTGCCCGAGGAACACGACCTGCGCCAGGGCAAGGCGGACTACACGGGCCGCCTGTGCGTCATCGGCGCAGAGCTGGACGAGGGCAAGCTGAAGACCCTGTTCGGTCTGTAAACGGGAAAGGAACAACGCTCACATGGATATTCCTGTTTATCTGGTCGCCGGCTTTCTGGACGGCGGCAAGACCAATTTCATCAACGGCATCCTGGAAGACGGCTTTGCCCGGGAGGATAAGACGCTGCTCCTTTGCTGCGAAGAGGGCGAGGAGGAGTACGAGAAAAACGCCCTGGACAATGTGACCGTGGTGACCATCGAGGATGAGGAAGACCTCAAGTGCTCCTACCTCAAGGAGCTGGAAAAGAAGTACCGGCCCAAGCAGGTGCTCATCGAGTACAACGGCATGTGGCAGATGGAACGGCTTTACAGAGAAGTGCTGCCGGCCAACTGGGTGCTCTATCAGATCATGACCTTTGTTCAGGCGTCCACCTTTGAGATGTACGCCAAGAACATGGGCCAGCTGATGATGGAGAAGATCACCAACGCGGACATGCTGGTGTTCAACCGCTGCACGCCGGAGCTGCGGGACGCCCTGCGCAAGCGGAACCTGCGGATGGTGAACCGCCGGGCGGACATTTACCTGGAGATGGAGGACGGCACCAGCGAGGATTACCTTACCGGCGAGGAGTGCCCCTTTGACCTTGACCAGGAGGTCATCGACATCCCCGACGACGACTTCGGCGTTTGGTATGTGGATGTGATGGACCACCCGGACCGCTACGACGGCAAGCTGGTGCATATGAAGCTGGTCATGTGCCACTCCAAGAAGTACCCCGGCATCCACTGCCCGGGCCGCTTCGCCATGGTGTGCTGTGAAAACGATGTGCAGTTCCTGGGACTCATCGCCAAGGGCGACACCCTGGACCAGTACGAAAACCGGGACTGGATCGAAGTCACTGCCCGTATGGCCGTGGAGGACCATAAGGCCTACAAGGGCAAGGGCCCGGTGATGAACGTACTGTCCGTCGCCCCCTGCCGCAAGCCCGCCCAGGAAGTGGTCACATTCTGATACGATCCGTCATATTTCTGCCGGATGCTACAAAATGGAATCAAAAAACACCCCCGGATCTGTCCGGGGGTGTTTTTTTACGGTTTTTCTGGCAGGGGTCAGCGGGCGGTGTTGGACTCCCACTTGCTCACGCACAGGGTGCAGGCAATGTCGCCGGTGACGTTGAGGCAGGTACGGCCCATGTCGAACAGGCGGTCCACCGCAACGATGAGGCCGATGTAATCCACGGGGATGCTGATGGCTTCCAGCACCATGGCCAGCATGATCATGCCGGCGCCGGAGACACCGGCGGTGCCCACGGAGGCCAGCGTAGCGGTGACCACCACCAGCACCATCTGGCCCAGGGTCAGCTCCATGCCGGAGCAGGCGGCCAGGAACACGGTGGCCACGCACTGGTAGATGGCGGTGCCGTCCATGTTGATGGTGGCGCCCAGGGGCAGCACGAAGGCGGCCACGTCCCGGTCAGCGCCCATCTCCTCAGCGCACTCCTTGGAAACAGGGAGCGTAGCGGCGGAGGAGGTGGTGGTGAAGGCGAACATCATGGCCGCAGCGGCGCCCTTGAAAAAGCGCACGGGGCTCATGCCCGCGAAGACCTTGGCGGAGAAGGAGTACACCAGCACGGCGTGGAGAATGTAGCCGATGTAGGCGCAGCCCAGCACCAGAGCCAGGGAGCCCAGGATGTCGGGGCCCTGGTTGGCCACTACCCAGGACATGTAGGCAAAGACGCCGATGGGGCTCAGGGCGATGATGAACTCCATGAGCCGGTTGATGACCTCGTTGAAAGAGGACACCAGATCCCGGCACAGCTTGCCCTTCTCGCCAGCCGCCATGATGGCGCCGCCGAAGAACAGGGCGATGACGATGACCTGCAGCATGTTGGCGGTGCGGAAGGCCTCCCACATGTTGGAGGGGAAGATACCCACCAGGGTGGACATGAAGCCGCCGAACTCCGCGGCCTCATAGGAGGCGCTGCCAAGCTCTTTGCTCAGGTCGGGGAACAGGCCTGCCCCGTGGAACACATTGGCCAGAGCCAGGCCGATGACGCAGGCGATGGCGGTGGTGCACACGAAATAGAGCACGGTCTTCCAGCCCACGGCGCCCACCTTCTTCATGTCGTCCATGGAGAGGATACCGTCGATCATGGAAACGAGCACCACGGGTACCACGATGAACTTCAGCAGGTTGACGAAGATGTCGCCGAAGGGCTTGATGAAGTCGGTGGTGATGCTCTTGAGACCGGTGCTGCCCAGCACAGCGCCCACGGCAATGCCCAGCAGCAGAGCCAGCAGGATCTGGAGGGGGAGACTGAGTTTTTTCTTCTTCATAGATTCACCTCAAGCAGGATTTTGCGTTTCGTCATTTTATACGAAACGAACACACAATTTAATTTATTATAACAAAGGAGCGACGGCGTGTAAAGCGGGGCGCAAAGGAACCGTCAAATTTTTAAACAATTTGTAAAGAATAGGCCGCGCTGCAGGCGATTTGCCCCAGTGCGGCCTTGGTTTATGGACGGGTGGGATACCCGCAAAAGCGGATGGCGGTCCGGGCGATCTCCTCCGTGGGGTCCACGGCGGGAATATCCAGCTCCAGAGACTGTACTGCCAGGGGAAGCTCCGTGCAGCCCAGGATCCAGTAGTCCGCCTGGGGCATCCGCTCCAGCACGGAGAGGAAGCGGCTGCGGTAGGATGCGGGAGCGCGCCCGGCTTTGACGCCGTCGTAGATGACTTCCATCAGCGCGTCCTGTGCCTCACGGTCCGGCGCGGTCCAGTGGGCGCCCTGGGCGTCCAGGGCCTGCTGGTAGATGCCGGCATCCAGGGTGCCGCGGGTGGCCAGGATGCCGGCCCGCTTGCCGGGGAACCGGGCGCTGCAGGCCCGGGCGGCGGCTTCCGGCATACTGAGAAACGGCGTGGCGGTAAGGGCCTGGAGCCGGGGGAGGAAGTAGTGGGCGGTGTTGCAGGGCATGACGATGCAGTCGGCGCCGCAGGCTTCCAGTTTTCGAAGAGACTCCGTCATGGCAGGCACAGGGTCGGCGCCGCCGGAGAGGATGGCTGCCGTCCGGTCCGGGATGGAGGGGTTATCGTCCACGTAGACCCGCACATGGCCGCCGTCGGTGTCCGATGCGGTCAGCAGAACGATCTTTCGCAGCAGGTCGGCGGTGGCCAGCGGGCCCATGCCGCCTAAAATACCAATGGATTTTTTCATGTGTTTCCCTCCTCAGGCCCAGAATTCCGGGAACAGCAGCTCGCTGCCCACTTTGATGGTCAGCAGGATCAGCACCAAAATCACCGTGGGGCGGACGATGCGGCTGCCATTCTTGATGGCCAGGCCCGCGCCCAGGTAGTGCCCGGCGATGGAGGCCAGGGCGGAGATGAGGCCCACACCGATGTACACATACCCGGAAACCAGGGACGTGAAGAGACTGCCCAGGTTGGAAGAGAGGTTGATGACCTTCACGCCGCCGGCGGCGTTGCGGGTGTCCAGCTTGGCCAGGCGGATGAAGATGATCATAAGGAACGTGCCGGTGCCGGGGCCGTAATAGCCGTCGTAGCCGCCGATGATGAACGAGGCGCTCCACACAATGGCCGCCTGAGCGGCAAAGGAGATCTCGCCGGGCTCGTCAGGCCAGCTGCGGTTGCGTAGCGTCACCACTGCTACCACCGGCAGCACCAGCAGCAAAAGGTACTTGAGCACCTTGTCCGGCGTGTGGAGCTGGAGCCAGGTGCCGCACATGGAGCCGGTGAGGGCAAAGGCGATGGAGGGGGCGAACAGCTTCCAGCGCACATAGCCCTGCCGGATGAAGCGGGCAGTGGAGAAAATGGTGCCGATGCCGGAGGAGAGCTTGTTGGTGCCCAGGGCGTAATAGGTGGGGATATTGTGGAAAGCCATCAGATAGGTGGGCACGGAGATGATGCCGCCGCCTCCTGCGATGGCGTCCATGAAGGAAGCCAGGAATACGCCCACGCAGATCAGCAGGACCACCCAGAGGGGGAAGCCGTCCACTGTAAAGGAAGTCAGGGAAGAAAAAATTGCGTCCATATGGGGAGGCACCGTCCCTTTCTATAAAATATTGCAAAATTCGAGTTATTATACCAGCCGAAACAGGGAAAAGCAAGCCGGCAGGCGGTGTGGGGAAGTGGAGGGATTTGCATAAGGAAAAAGTAAAATTTACCCATTTTCCTTGTAAAACCGTCATTTTATTGAAGAATATTACCAAAAAATACAAAAAATTACCGGCCGTAAATGGTGAATTAAAACAAAAAACCGGGTGCTTTTTCGACAGGAGCGTCCTTGACGGTATTTCCTGGAAGAAGTATAATATACACAATATATAGTGGAAGATCATCTGCTGAATGTACCCAGGAAAACAAACCCGGATCGCCTGCAGGCGCTTATCCGGGGAGAGGAGCAAAACCATGGCAATGAAAAAAGAGGCGGAACGTTACCATGCAGGCCAGATGACCGATGGCTGGCACTGGTTCGGCGCTCACCCTGCCCAGCGGCGCGGCAAGGACGGCTGGCTTTTCCGGGTCTGGGCGCCCCACGCCAAGAGCGTGTCCGTGGTGGGCGATTTCAACGAGTGGAACCCCAAGGCCAACCGCCTGGTCCGCAAGGGCGAGGAGTGGGAGGGATTCATCCCCGGCCTGAAGGAATATACTGCCTATAAATATGCGGTCACCGGACCGGACGGACAGGTGCGCATGAAGGCCGATCCCTACGGCTTCCATACGGAGACCCGGCCCGCTACGGCCAGCAAGCTGTACGACATCCGCGGCTTCCGCTGGACGGACAGTGCTTTCCGGGCAAAGCTGGGCAAGCATCCGGTCTATCAGTCCCCCCTGAATATCTATGAGGTGCACCTGGGCTCCTGGAAAAAGCGGGACAACGGGGACTTCATCGACTACCGGGATCTAGCCAAGGACCTGGCGGCCTATGTAAAGGAAATGGGCTATACGGCCATCGAGCTGCTGCCGGTGACGGAGCACCCTCTGGACGACTCCTGGGGCTATCAGTGCACGGGGTATTTTGCCCCCACCTCCCGGTTCGGAACGCCCAAGGACTTCATGTGGTTTGTCAACCACATGCATAAAAACGGCATCGCCGTGATTCTGGACTGGGTGCCCGCCCACTTCTGCAAGGACGCCCAGGGCCTCTATGAGTTCGACGGCACCTGCTGCTATGAGTACAGCGACCCCAACAAGTGGGAGCACGCCAGCTGGGGCACCCGGGTCTTTGACTACGGCCGCCCGGAGGTGAAGAGCTTCCTGTTCTCCTCCGCCCGCTTCTGGCTGGAGGAATACCACATCGACGGACTGCGGGTGGATGCGGTGGCGTCCATGCTGTATCTGGATTATGACCGCCAGGGCGGGGCTTGGACCCCCAACTGCTACGGCGGCCATGAAAATCTGGAGGCCATCGACTTTTTGCGTGAGCTCAACGCCATGGCGTTTGCATATAATCCCAACGTGCTGATGATCGCCGAGGAGTCCACCGCCTGGCCCATGGTCAGCCGTCCCGCCGACGTGGGGGGGCTGGGCTTCAACCTCAAGTGGAACATGGGCTGGATGAACGACATGTGCCACTACCTGAAAATGGACCCCTGGTTCCGCCAGGACCATCACAAGGACATCACTTTCTCCATGATGTATGCTTTCTCGGAGAACTTTGTGCTGCCCATCTCACACGATGAGGTGGTGCATATGAAGGGCTCCGTGGTGGGCAAGATGCCCGGTGACTACCAGAATCAGCTCCGGTGCCTGAAGGGATTTTACGCTTACCTCCTGGCCCACCCCGGCAAGAAGCTCCTCTTCATGGGTGCGGAGATCGGCCAGTGGCATGAGTGGGATTCCGACGGCCAGCTGGACTGGTATCTGCTGGAGCAGCCGGAAAATCAGAAGATCCATCGCTTTTTCAAAGACATCAACGCTTTCTACAAGAAGGAGCCCGCCCTTTGGGAGATCGATTTTGATTGGGAGGGCTTCGAGTGGCTGGTGAGTGACGATAACCACAACAACGTGGTGGTGTTCCTGCGCAAGGACCGCAAGGGCCGCGACCTGCTATGCGCCATCAACTTCTCACCCAACACCTATGAAGACTACCGGATGGGCGTGCCCGCCCACCGCAGGTACGTCCCCGTGTTCAACACGGATGCAGAGATCTACGGCGGTGCCGGCTTCGGGGATGCCCAGCCGGTGCCGGTGGAGGCCATTCCCTCCCACGGGCGGGAGTGCTCCGCGGCGATCCGCATCCCGGCGTTCGGCGCGGTGTTCCTGCGGGGAGAGGGAACGTTCCCCAAGCCCAGAAAGAAAAGTAAGGCAAAGGAGCTGGAGAAAACATGAAAAAAGAATGTATCGCCATGTTGCTGGCCGGTGGCCAGGGCAGCAGACTCTATGTCCTGACCGGTGAAATGGCGAAACCCGCGGTCCCCTTCGGCGGGAAATACCGCATCATCGACTTTCCTCTTTCCAACTGCACCAATTCCGGCATCGACACCGTGGGCGTTCTGACCCAGTACCGCCCTCTGGAGCTCAACAGCTACATCGGCAGCGGTCAGCCCTGGGACCTGGACGGCTCCACCGGCGGCGTCCACATCCTGCCCCCCTACATGGGCAGCAAGGGCGGCACCTGGTACAAGGGCACGGCCAACGCCATCTATCAGAACATCGGCTTCATCGACCTCTATGACCCCGACTATGTGGTCATCCTCTCCGGCGACCATATCTACAAGATGGATTACTCCAAGATGGTGGAGCGCCACAAGGAGGCAAACGCCGCCTGTACCATCTCCGTTATGGAAGTGCCCTGGGCGGAGGCGTCCCGCTTCGGTATCATGAGCGTGGACGAGCAGGACATGATCACGGAGTTCGCCGAAAAACCCAAGGAGCCCAAGAGCAACCTGGCCTCCATGGGCATCTACGTATTCTCCTGGCAGACCCTGCGCAAGTACTTAACCGAAGACGAGGCCGACCCCGCCTCCGAAAACGACTTCGGCAAGAACGTCATCCCCGCCATGCTGCGGGACGGTGAGCGCATGGCGGCCTACCGCTTTGCCGGCTACTGGAAGGACGTGGGCACCCTGGAGTCTCTCTGGGACGCCAATATGGATATGCTCTCTCCCGAGTCCGGCCTGGACCTGCTGGATGAGTCCTGGCCCATTTACGCCCGCTCCGTTAACGCGCCGCCGGCCTACCTGGGCGCAGAGAGCCAGGTGACCCACAGCGCCATCAACCGCGGCAGCGAGCTGGAGGGCACGGTGGAAAACTCCGTCCTGGCGCCCAACGTGAAAGTGGGCAAGGGCGCACGGGTCAGCTACTCCGTGCTCATGCCCGGCACCGAGGTCAAGCCCGGCGCCGTGGTGGAATACGCCATTCTGGGCGAGAACTGCTCCATCGGCGAGGGCTGCCAGGTGGGCGGCACCCCGGAGAGCACGGCACCCTCCCCCTGGGGGCTGACGGTGCTGGCACCCGAGTGCGTGCTGGAAGACGGCAAAAAGGTTCGCCCCGGCGTCATGCTGGGCCGCAATGGTGAGGAGGTGTCCAAATGAACGGTCTGCACGGTATCATCTTTTCCTATGAAAAGCGCAACGATCTGCGGGAACTGACCGAGATCCGTTCCGCGGCCTCCATCCCCTTCGGCGGCCGCTACCGGGCGGTAGACTTCGCCCTTTCCAATCTGGTCAACGCCGGCGTCACGGACGTGGGCGTGGTGCTCCACGGCCGCTATCAGAGCATGGTGGACCACCTGGGCACCGGCAAGGTGTGGGATCTTTCCCGCAAGCGGGGCGGCCTGCGCATCCTGCCTCCGTTCAACTATCAGCGCAACTGGGGCGTGCTGCCCTTCCGGGGCAAGATGGAGGCTCTGGCCGGCGTGCGCAGCTACCTGGACACCATCCGTCAGGACTATGTGGCTCTTATGGACGGCGACCTGGTGGTGAACCTGCCCTTGTCCGATATCTATGATTCCCACGTGAAGTCCGGCGCCGACATCACTGTGGTCTGCGGAGACGACAGCTTCGCCACCGAGGACGGCACCTACTTTGAAAAGAACGAGGACGGCCGGGTGACGGAGGTGCTCTATAACCTGCACCGCCCCCGTGGCTACCGTGGTCTGGAGGTGTACATCATCTCCACGGCCATGCTCAAGGACCTGGTAGACGAGTGCGCCGCCAAGGACCAGTTCAGCTGGCGGCGGGACGTGCTGCGGGCCAAGAAGGACACGCTGAACCTGCGCTGCTATATCTGGAAGGGCTTTGCCGCCCAGATCCGCTCCGTGCAGGAGTACTATGACCGCAGCATGCAGCTGCTGGACCCCGCCATCCGGGCGGACCTGTTCTGCGCCCAGCGGCCCATCCGTGCCAAGGGAGCCGACAAGTCCTCCACCTATATCGGCTCGGAGGGCAAGTGCGTCAACTCCCTGGTGTCCGACGGCTGCCGCATCGAGGGCACGGTGGAAAACTCCATCCTGTTCCCCGGCGTGGTGGTGGAGGCCGGCGCCGTGGTGCGCAACTGCGTGCTCTTCAAGGAGGACATCATCCGGCGCAATGCCCAGCTGTCCTATATCATCGCGGACAAGGACGTGGAGGTGCTGGCGGACCGCACGCTCATGGGTCATGCCACCTATCCCATCGTGCTGGCCAAGGGCAGCGTAGTTTAAATTGTGTGAAGAGGGGGGACGCCGTCCCCCCTTTTCTCGGGAGCGGCGGATACCGCGCCCGGATAGCTGCCTGCGGGGCGGCACAGGGGAGGGTGCTCCCCGCCCTTTGTTTTGGAAAGGGAACAGGAAAGGAGAAAAAATATGAAGATTCTGTATGCAACCAGTGAGGCTGTTCCATTCTGTAAAACCGGCGGCCTTGCGGACGTGGCCGGCTCCCTGCCTCCGGCTCTGGCGGCGGAGGGGGCCCAGGTGGCGGTGATTCTGCCGCTGTATCAGCGGGTGAAGGAGCGCTTCGGCGATCAGCTGACCTACCTTTGCTATGACTATGTGGACCTTGCCTGGCGGCACAACTACTGCGGCCTTTTCTCCATGGAGAAGGACGGTGTGACCTGGTACTTCCTGGACAACGAGCAGTATTTCAACCGCCCCGAGCTCTACGGCTACATGGACGACGGCGAGCGCTTCGGCTTCTTCTCCCGGGCCGTGGTGCGCATGCTGCCCCACCTGGGTTTCTGGCCTGAGGTCATCCACTGCAACGACTGGCAGACGGCGCTGGTGCCCATCTACCTCAAGGACGACGGCGTGCGGGAGGACCGCTTCCGCAGCATCCGCACCACGCTGACCATCCACAACATCGAGTATCAGGGCCGCTACGGCAAGAACACTCTGGGCGACCTGTTCGGCCTGGACCACGGCTGGGCGGACGATGGCACCATCCTCATGGACGGGGATGTGAACCTGCTCAAGGGCGCCATTTTGTGCGCCGACGCCGTCAACGCCGTCTCTCCCACCTATGCCAACGAGCTGAAGATGGCCTACTTTGCCCACCGGCTGGACGGCATCATGCGCCAGTGCGGCTACAAGCTCTCCGGCGTGCTCAACGGCATCGACATGAACCGCTATGATCCCGCCACGGACAGCCACATCGCCCAGAACTACTCCAAGGACGATATGAGCGGCAAGGACGTGTGCAAGGCAGAGCTGCAGCGTCTGCTGGGATTGCGGGAAGAGCCCTACGTGCCCATCGTGGGCATCGTCAGCCGTCTGGTGTCCCACAAGGGCCTGGACTTGATTTGCGAGGTGCTCCATGATATGATGGAACTCCCGCTCCAGCTGGTGATCCTGGGCAAGGGCGACCGCAAGTATGAGGAGTTCTTCCACTGGGCATCCCAGCAGTATCCCGGCCGTATGGCCGTCCGGCTGGACTACAATGAGGACCTGTCCATGGCCATTTACGCCGGCGCAGACCTGTTCCTCATGCCCTCCAAGAGCGAACCCTGCGGCCTGAGCCAGATGATCGCCATGCGTTACGGCACGGTGCCCATCGTCCGGGAGACCGGCGGTCTGAAGGACACGGTGCAGCCCTACGAGGCCTGGCGGGATGCCGGCACCGGCTTCACCTTTGCCAACTACGCCAGCGGCGACATGCTGTATGTGATCCGGGAGGCCGTGTATCTCTATAAGGATTATCCCGACGCCTTCGGCCGTCTGCGTCAGCGGGCCATGTCCTGCGACTTCAGCTGGAAGCGCAGCGCCGGGGAGTACCTGCGGATCTACGCGGGCATCACCGGCCAGCCCTGGCCCCCGGTAGAGGCTGCTCCCGTCGTGGAGGAGGCGCCTGTGGAGGCCGCTCCCGCTGTGGAGGAGGCGCCCGTGGAGACCGCTCCCGTCGTGGAGGAAGCGCCTGTGGAGGCCGCTCCTGTCGTAGAGGAGAAGCCTGCGGAGACCGCGCCTGCAGCCAAGAAGCCGGCTGCCCGGAAGCGGACCACCACCGCAAAAAAGACCACTGCCAAGAAACCCGCGGCTGCCAAAAAGCCTGCCGTGCGCAAGAAAGAAACCACAAAGAAAGGGCCCGCCGCTAAAGCAAAGCAGGATGCGGCGGAGTAAGGAAGGCACATGACACCATTTACGAAGCAAACACTGAAAAGCGCCCTGACCGCCAAGCTCATGCTCAACTTCGGCAAAACGCCGGAGGAGGCTACGGATCAGGAGATGATGAAAGCCAGCGCCCTGGTGCTCCGGGACGTGATGGCCATCCGGGGCGTGGAGACCAATAAGGAGACCCGCCGGGAACATAAGAAGCAGGTCCATTACCTGTCCTTGGAGTTTTTGATGGGCCGCAGCCTCATGAAGAACGCCTATAACCTGGAGGTCCTCCCCCAGCTGAAAGAGGCTCTGGAGGACCTTGGGTTCAAGGCGGCGGACATTTTTGAGCTGGAGCCGGATGCCGGCCTTGGCAACGGCGGCCTGGGCCGCCTGGCCGCCTGCTATCTGGATTCCATGACCACCCTGGATATCCCCGCTACCGGCTATTCCATCTGCTATGAGCTGGGCATCTTCAAGCAGAAGATCGTGGAGGGCCAGCAGGTGGAGCTGCCCGATAACTGGAAGGATCTGGGCGCGGCCTGGCTGCTGCCCAAGCCCGAGGAGGCACAGAAGGTCCTCTTCGGCGGCACCCTGCGGGAATTCTGGGACGACGGACACCTGCACATCGTCAACGAGAACGCCACCACGGTGCTGGCCGTTCCCTGCGACATGGTGGTGGCCGGCTACGGCACCGAGCATGTGAACACCCTGCGCCTCTGGGATGCCCGGTCCACCAAGCCCATGGATATGTCCCTGTTCTCCCGGGGCGAGTATCTGAAAGCGGCGGAGGAAGAGGCTATGGCCTCTACCATCGCCAAGGTGCTCTATCCCGAGGACAATCACTACGAGGGCAAGTCCCTGCGGCTCAAGCAGCAGTATTTCTTTGTCTCCGCCACCGTGCAGTCCATTGCCACCAAGCACCTGGACACCTATGGCACTCTGCGCAACTTCCATGAGAAGAACGTCATCCAGATCAACGATACCCACCCGGCCCTGGTGATCCCGGAGCTGATGCGCATCTTCATCGATGAGGCGGGTATGGACTGGGATGAGGCCTGGTATATCACCACCCACTCCGTGGCCTATACCAACCACACGGTGCTGGCCGAGGCTCTGGAGCGCTGGCCCCAGACTCTGGTGCAGCAGCTGCTGCCCCGCATCTGGCAGATCATCGTGGAGATCTCCAACCGCTGGCAGCGGAAGGTGGAGGACTTTTACCACGACATGGGCAAGACCCAGACCATGGCCATCGTCTGGGGCGGCGAGGTCCGCATGGCGAACCTGTGCATCGCCGGCGGCATGGCCGTCAACGGCGTCAGCGCCCTGCACTCTGAGATTTTGCGCAAGGACGTGTTCCGGGACGCCTGCGGCATGGAGCCCCAGAAGTTCCAGAACGTCACCAACGGCATCGACCACCGCCGCTGGCTCAGCGAGATCAACCCCGGCCTGGACGGCCTGGTGCGGGAGCTGACCGGCGGAGACGGGTATCTGATCAAGCCCCAGCTGCTCAAGAAGCTGGATGACTACGCCGACGACGCCGCGGTGCTGGAGCGCCTGGGCCAGATCAAGCGGGCCAACAAGGAGGCCTTTGCCGCCTATGCCAAGAAGGCCCAGGGCGTGGTGCTGGACCCCAACGCCATCTTTGACGTGCAGGTCAAGCGCCTGCATGAGTACAAGCGGCAGCTTTTGAACGTGCTGCATATCATCTCTTTGTATCAGGATCTGCAGAATGATCCCAACGCCATCACCCAGCCCCATACGTTCCTCTTCGGCGCCAAGGCGGCGCCGGGCTACGCGGTGGCCAAGCGGATCATCCGCCTCATCAACTCCCTGGCGGACCAGATCGCCCACGATCCCATCTGCAAGGATAAGCTGCAGGTGGTGTTCCTGGAGAACTACCGGGTCTCCCTGGCAGAGAAGCTCATGCCTGCCAGCGAGGTCAGCCAGCAGATCTCCACTGCCGGCAAGGAGGCCAGCGGCACCGGCAACATGAAGTTCATGATGAACGGCGCACTGACGGTGGGCACCCTGGACGGCGCCAACGTGGAGATGCACCAGGTGCTGGGCGACGAGAACATGTTCCTCTTCGGCCTCCATGCCGACGAGGTGGAGCGCACCAAGCGGGAGGGTTACGTGCCCCAGCGGCTCTACAGCCGGGATGACCGCCTGCGCCGCTGCCTGGACGCCCTGCGCACCGGCTTCCGGGACGGCGTCAGCTACGACGATCTCTATCAGCGGCTGCTGTTCGGCGCCGGCGGCAGCCCTGCCGACGAGTACCTGCTCCTGGCGGACTTCGACTCCTACCGGGAGGCGGAGCGCCGCATGGTTGAGACCTATGCCGATCCCAAGAAGTGGAACCGCATGAGCCTGCACAACATCGCCCGCAGCGGCATTTTCGCCGCCGACCGGGCCGTGGCCGAGTATGCGGACAACATCTGGCACGTGCCGCATAAATAACCACAGTATGCAAAAAAGAAACCGGGCGGAGCTGATGCTCCGCCCGGTCCTTTTGGGTAACATAAAACGGAGGGCAGGAGACCCCTGCCCTCCGTTTCAGCGTTCTTTGCTCAGACCCAGCAGGTAGTCTGTGCTGACGCCGTAATACTTGCTCAATGTGATCAGATGGTGGATCGGAAGCTCATTTGCGCCCCGTTCATACCGGGCATACATCGTTTGGGAAGTCCCCAGAACTTCCGCAATCTGCGTCTGCGTCTTGTCGGCATCCTCCCGCAGGTCGCGCAAAATGCGAACATAATCCATTCCGTTCACTTCTCATCCCCCCAGTTCCAGAGCTGTTTTCTAAAAATTAATTTAGCATAAAATTGTGAATCAACCGTAACAGAATACACAATTTTACTACAATTAGGCGATAAATTTACTGGAAAAGAGGAAAAAAACCGGCAGATTGTCAAAAAATTTACTATCAAAAGGGCTCGATTCCGTTTTTGGGGTTTGTGCATGTTTCCTGTATGAAAATGGAATTTTCGCACCCCACTTTACAAGCCGGAACTTTGCGGATATAATAGCATTATTATGGATATTTGCGTGCATTTTGCACCGTATAAATGAAAAAGAGGAATACGTATGGAATATACACAAGGTGTCCGGTTTGACAGTCTGAACCTGTCGCCGGAAATTATGCGGGCCATCGCGCAGCGGGGGATCGAAGTGTCTACCCCGGTCCAGGCAGGCTGCATCCCGCCCATGATGGACTGGCAGGACGTGATCGCCAAGGCTCCCACGGGAACGGGAAAGACCTTTGCCTACGGCATCCCCATCGTGGAGCACATCGACCCGGAGGACGAGAGCGTCCAGGCGGTGATCCTGGCGCCCACCCGGGAGCTGGCCATCCAGATCACCGGCGAGTTGCGGGATATCGCGGCCTATAAGCCCGGCGTGCGCAGCGTCTGCCTGTACGGCGGCCAGCCCATCGGCCGGCAGATCGACAGCCTGAAGAAGCGGCCCCAGATCGTGGTGGCCACGCCGGGGCGCCTCAGCGACCACATGAAGCGCCGTACCGTCCGGGTGGAGACGGCCCAGACCGTGGTGCTGGACGAGGCGGACCGGATGCTGGACATGGGCTTTATCCACGACGTGACCCGTTTGCTGGACCGGATGAACAAGCGGAAAAACCTGGGACTGTTCTCCGCCACCATCTCCCGGGAGGTCATGGACATCGCCTGGGTCTACCAGCGGGACGCGGCGGAGGTCACCGTCCGGGAGGATGAGCAGAACAAGCCGGACATCAAGCAGTTCCGTATGGAAGTGGCCCAGAATGAAAAGGCCACCGCCATTGCCCGCATCCTGAATGAGACGGGCTTTGACCGCTGCATGGCTTTCTGCAACACCAAGGGCTCCACGGAGCGGATCACCAAGTTCCTGCAGATGGAGGGCATCGACGCCCAGTGCATCCACGGAGATATCCCCCAGAAGCGCCGGGAGCAGGTGATGGACCTGTTCCGCCAGGGCAAGCTCCGGGTGTTCGTCTCCACGGACGTAGCCGCCCGCGGCATCGACGTGTCCGAGGTGGACGCCGTGTTCAACTACGATGTGCCGGACTCCAACGAATATTACACGCACCGCATCGGCCGCACAGGGCGCGCGAAGCATACGGGCGAGGCCTATGTGCTGTACACGAAGGAAGAGCACAAGCGCGTGCGCGACATGCTGCGCTACACCCGCAACACCGCCACACCCATTGCTTTCGATGAGAGCCGCAGCATCATCCCGGGCACGTTTTAAGCCCGGAAAACAGATTATAAAAGCCGCCCCATATCTCATGGGACGGCTTTTATTTTACTGAAAACAATGCGCTGATCTCTACTTCAAGACTTCGGGCGAGCGCATAAACCTCTTTGTCAGAAACCGAACGGGTCTGGCCCTCCAACTCTGATAAACTGGAATAGCGGATATCAGCACCAAAGGTCTGCATTTTAGCCATCAACGCTTTTTGTGTAATACCCTGTTCAAGGCGGAGCCGGGTGACGGTCGCGCCGACAATATTTTTATCACCCAGTGGTGCCACACGTTCCCGCATCTGCCGCTCTCCTCTTTTTGATTC
>URKI01000051.1 GCA_900548505.1 uncultured Oscillibacter sp.
GCGGAGCGGTCCACCTTGGTGGGGTCCTTGCCGGAGAAGCAGCCGCCGCCGTGGGGGGCGCTGCCGCCGTAAGTATCCACGATGATCTTGCGGCCGGTGAGGCCGGCGTCCGCCGCGGGACCGCCCTTGACGAAGCGGCCGGTGGGGTTGATGTAGTACTTGGTGTTCTCGTCCAGCAGGCTTGCGGGGATGACCACCTTGGCCACCTGGTCGATCATATCCTGACGGATCTGCTCCAGCGTCACATCGGGGTTGTGCTGGGTGGAGATGACCACCGTATCCACGCGGACGGGGCGGTTGTTCTCATCATACTCCACGGTGACCTGGCTCTTGCCGTCGGGCCGCATGTAATTCAAAAGGCCGCTCTTGCGCACCTCAGCCATACGCTTGCACAGCTTCTGGGCAAGAGACAGCGGCAGGGGCATCAGCTCCGGCGTCTCATCGCAGGCGTAGCCGAACATCATGCCCTGGTCGCCGGCACCGTGGCCCAGCTCCGCATCGGCGTTCTCCTTGCTCTCCAGGGACTTGTCCACGCCCAGGGCGATGTCTGCGGACTGCTCGTCGATGGAGGTGATGACGCCGCAGGTATCGCAGTCAAAGCCGTACTTGCCGCGGTCATAGCCGATATCCCGGACCACTTCCCGGGCGATCTTGGGGATATCCACATAGCAGGAGGTGGTGATCTCGCCCATCACGTGGATGAGGCCCGTGCAGGCCGTGGTCTCGCAGGCCACGCGGCCCTGGGGGTCCTGGGCCAGGATGGCGTCCAGCACAGCGTCGGAGATCTGGTCGCAGATCTTGTCGGGATGGCCCTCCGTCACAGACTCGGAGGTAAACAGATAGTGTCTTGCCATAGTTTTGCTCCTTTTCTTCCCTTTCAAGAGGCGAAAAAAATGCGCGTTTCGACGACGAAACGCGCATGGAAATTCTTTTGCTCGCTCCTCATCTTTCGGTATCCGTCGGATTTGGCACCTTACAATGCAGGTTGCCGTGGTTTCATCGGGCCGTTCCCTCCGCCACTCTTGATAAGGGATATCAAATTTTCGTATTTATGTTATCATGTTTTTGCGCTTTGTCAAGGCCTTTGTCCGTTTTTGCAGGAAACTGACGCAAATTTCCATCGTTTAAAAATTATACATGACTTTTTCTTCCGCAGCGGGTATAATGCCAGTATCTGTGAAAACTTGGAGGGTTTACTTTGAAAAAACTCAATGACGCCGTGGATCGCTTTGCGTTCAGCCATCCCAACTTCGGCGTCCCCAACCTGATGCGCTACATTGTTGCGGGCAACGTCATTGTCTTTTTGCTGCTGCGGCTGACCAACTACGCCCTCTTCCCCTTCCTGGGCTTCAACTGGGGCGAGGTGCTGCACCTGCAGCTGTGGCGGCTGGTGAGCTTCATCTTCGTACCGGACACCTCTGATCCGTTCTCCCTGATCCTCTCGCTGTACTTTACCTATTTTATCGGCAATCTGCTGGAGCGGGAGTGGGGCACGCCCAAGTTCAATCTCTACTATCTCTCCGGCGTGGTGCTGACCATCCTCACCGGCATCATCAGCTACTATGCCTTCGGGCCCTACGCCTCCACCATCTACAGCACCTACTACATCGGCATGTCCATGTTCCTGGCCTTTGCCGCATTGTATCCGGACGCCCAGGTGCTGCTGTTCTTCTTTATCCCCCTCAAGGTCAAGTGGCTGGCCCTGGCGGATGTGGCCCTCTTCGCCGTGGACATCATCTCTGCCCTGCTGCGGATGGACTTCGTCAGTGCGCTGCTGCCGGTCATCGCCCTTTTGAACTTCCTGGTATTCTTCTGGAGCGATATGACCGAGGCTTTGGGCCGCCGGCGCCAGATGAGCCGCCACCGCAACTCCCACCAGACCATCCAGTTCAAATCCGCCGTCAAGCAGCAGCAGAAAAAGGCCGCCCAGCAGGGCTACCGGCACAAGTGCTGCGTCTGCGGGCGGACGGACACGGACTTCCCCGATCTGGAGTTCCGCTACTGCTCCAAGTGCGCGGGATATCACTGCTTCTGCCAGGACCATATTTACAACCACGTTCATTTTACGGAGTGACCGACCGGCCGCCAAAAGGCGGCCGGTTTTTTTGTGGTTTTGCCCGTTTTTTTTATTTTCTTTTTATGGCGCGGCGCCGGTGGATTTGCTATAATGGGGTGTCAAAATAGTTTAAATTTAAATTAAGGGCTCCCGTCCCCGCCTGCGAGGCAAGCGGACGCCCTGCCCGGAACACACACGGAGGGATTCTATGCACGCAAAACGAACCCTACTGACACTGGCGCTGGCGCTGGCCCTGCTGTCCGGCAGCCTGCCTGCCGCGCAGGCCAGTCTTTTGGAGGACGCCGTCGATGCCGCCGGAGGCGGCGGTGAGCTGACCGCTCACAAAGACCTCTACCACCAGGACGCGGAGGGCACCGTCTCCTTTGAAAACCTGGAGCAGCGGGTACTGGACAACGCCACCACCGTGAAAATGCTGGACGAGACCATCGCCTCCATCGACGCCACAGACTTTGATAAGATGTATGACGACCTGCGGGATGGGCTCAACGGCATCGCCACCATCCAGCAGGGGCTCATTCTAGCCGGTCAAAAAGGCACCTACACCTACGATAAGCTGACCGACCAGTACGCTTCCATGGAGCAGACCTTTGACGATCTCAAGGAGGGCAAGCTGCAAACCGATGCGGAGGCTGCCAAGCGCCAGCTTCAGGACGCCAAGAACCAGACCGTCATGGGCGCCGAGACCCTGTACATCGCCATTTTGGAAATGCAGAACACCCGCCAGGGGCTCCAGCGCCAGCTGGACGCCATGGACCGCAGCGTAGCGGAGATGGAGCTTCGTTACCAGCTGGGACAGATCTCCGCGCTGACGCTCCAGCAGGTCAAGGACGGCCGCACCCAGCTGCAAAGCGGCCTTGCCACCCTGGAGATGAACCTGGCCAATTACACCCGCCAGCTGGAGGTGATGCTGGGTCTTCCCCAGACCGGCACGCTGATCCTGGAAGAGGTGCCCAAGGTATCCAAGGGCCAGGTGGAAGAGATGTCCCTGGAGGAGGACCTGGCCGCCGCCAAGGAAAAGAGCTACACCCTCTACGCGGCCAAGCGTGATCTGGACGAGGCCAAAGAGACCTACGATGACGCCCGGGACCAATACGGCGCCAACAGCTATCAGCGCAAGTCCGCCGAGCACACCTACGCCGCGGCCCAGTACACCTATCAGTCCAGCCTGGAGAGCTTCGAGCTGAACTTCCGCACGGCTTTTGCCGCTGTGGCCGACTATCAGCAGGTGCTGGAGGCATCGGAGTCCGCCCTTGCCTATCAGCAATCCAGCTATGCCGCCTCGGAGCTGAAATACCAGCAGGGCACCATCTCCAAAAACACCCTCCTGACCGCACAGGACGACCTGCGCGCGGCGGAGGACGCGGTGACCACCGCCCGGCACAATCTGTTTTCCGCCTACAACACCTATCTCTGGGCCGTTGAATACGGCATCTTGAACTAACGGAGGCCATCCCATGAAGCTCAAACACATTTCCGCTCTGACGCTTTCCGCTCTGCTGCTCTTCTCCGCCGCCGGCTGCAGCGCCCAGGAGCCGGAGGAAGCCGCCCCCGCCGGCGTGGCCGTGCAGGTGGAGTCCGTCTCTCGGGGTCCCATCGCCAACGAACATATCGTCTCCGGCCAGCTGGCGGCAGACAACCAGTCCGTCATCACCATGTCCACGCCGGTCAAGTGCACCGCCGTCTACTATTCCGCCGGCGACACGGTCTCTGCCGGGGACATTCTGTGCACCCTGGATCTGGAGAGCACCCTGGCCTCCTACAACGCCGCCAGCATCAGCTATGCCTCCGCCGTGCAGAGCTATGAGGACCAGTCCCAGGTCTTTGCCGAGCAGATCAGTCTCTATGAGAAGAACCTCGCTGACCTGAAAGCCCTGTATGACATCGGCGCCGCCTCCCAGATGGAGATCGACCAGGCCCAGCTGCAGCTGCAGTCTGCCATCGCCACCCGCAACTCCACCCTGGCTCAGCTGGAATCCGGCATGGAAAACGCCCGCTCCGGCCTGGAGCAGCTGGACACCGCTCTGGAAAATGTGGATAGCGCCGGCAATGTCATCGCCCCCATCAGCGGCGTGCTGGCCAGCCTGACCGCCGTGGAAAACAGCTTCGTCTCCACCGCCGCCCCGCTGGCCGTCATTGACGACGCCTCCCAGATGAAGATCACCGTGTCCGTCTCCGAGGCGCTGGTCCCTCAGCTCTCCATCGGTGACGAGGCGGACGTGACCGTCTCCGCCGCCGGCGCTTCTTTCTCCGCAGTGATCCGCTCCGTGGATCAGACGGCCAATCCCCAGACCAAGCTCTACTCCGTTACCCTGGATGTGCCCCAGGAGACCACCGGTCTGCTCTCCGGCATGTTCGCCGACGTGACCTTCCGCACTGGCGGCAGTGAGGACGCCGTGGTGATCCCCACGGAAGCCATCCTCACCAGCGGCGACGACCAGTATGTCTACATCGTGGAAAACGACACGGCAAAGCAGGTGGCCGTCAAGACCGGCATCATCGGCTCCGGCGTGACGGAGATCACCGATGGCCTTGCCGGCGGCGAGTCGCTGGTCACCGTGGGCCAGTCCTACCTCCATGACGGCGATGCCGTCCGGGTCGTGACGGGGGAGGCGTAAGTGCCGATGGATACCGCAAAATTCTGTATCCGGCACCGGGTCGCCACGCTGCTGGCTGTCATTCTGATCACCGTATTCGGCATCATGTTCAGCACGCAGCTGCAGATGGCCCTCATGCCGGACATCGAGGCTCCCATGGCCATGGTCATGTGCTACTACAACGGCGCCACTCCCAGCGACATGGAGGAGCTGGTCACCCGCCCCCTGGAGTCCGCCGTGCTGTCGGTGCCCGGCGTGGACAGCGTGTCCTCCACCTCCTCCGACGGTGTTTCCCAGCTGCAGGTCACCTATGTGGACGGCACCAATCTGGACATTGCCGCTACCAAGCTCCGGGAACAGTTCAACCGTGTATCCCTGCCTGACGGCGCCATGGACCCCATCATCGTGAACCTGAACATCAGCGAGCTGATGCCCACCGCCATCATCGCCCTCAAGGGCGATGACCTGGCCCAGCTGCAGGCCCTGGCGGAGGACACGGTGGCTCCCGCCCTGGAGCGCATCGACGGCGTGGCCCAGGTCACCATCTCCGGCGGCGTGACCCAGCAGGTGGAGGTGCGGCTGGACGCCGCCCGGGCCGCGGGCCTTGGTCTGAGCAACAGCTACGTCTCCCAGTTCCTGGCGGGCCAGAACCTGATCTACCCCGCCGGCAGCGTGGAAAACGGCTCCAAGACCCTCACCGTCAGTACCGACGCCAAGTTCCAGAGCGTGGATGACGTAGCCAACACCCTCATCACCCTGCCCACCGGCGGCACGGTGCGGCTCAAGGAGGTGGCGGACGTCTCCCTGGTCTCTCAGGAGAGCGACTCCACCGCCAAGGTAGACGGCACCGCCTGCGTCATGCTCCAGGTCTCCAAGCAGTCCGGCGCCAACGAGGTGGCCGCCGCCGAGGCCGTGCTGGCGCGGCTGGAGTCCCTCAGCGCGGAAAACCCCGCCGTGCAGTACACGGTGCCCTATATCGCCAGCGATTACATCAACCTCTCCGTGGACGCCGCCTTCCAGAATATCTTCCAGGGCCTGCTGCTGGCGGCCATCGTGGTGTTCCTCTTCCTGCGCCGGGGCGGTGCCACCATGACCATCGTCATCTCCATGCCTGTGTGCATCCTGTCCGTGTTCATCCTTATGAACGCCCTGGGACTGACGCTGAACATGATGAGTCTGGGCGGCATCGCCATGGGCGTGGGCATGATCGTGGATAACTCCATCGTGGTGCTGGAAAACATCTACCGCTTCGCCGCAGACGGCCACGACCGCATGAGCGCCTGCGTGGAGGGCACGGCCGAGGTGACCTCCTCCGTGCTGGCCTCCACCCTGACCACCCTGGCCGTGTTCGTGCCGCTGGGTCTGGTGGATGGCATCGCGGGCATGATGTTCCGGGACTTCTGCCTCACCATCGCCTCGCTGATCTTCGCGTCGCTGGTGATCGCACTGACGCTGGTTCCCCTTTTGTGCTACTTCCTGCTGGACGAGGAGAAGATCCGCCGCCAGCAGCTGGCCAAGGCCAACAAGACCCCCGGTCCCCTGGCCGCCCGGGCCAGCGCCGCTATGGCAAAGCTCAGCGCCCTCTACATGCGTCTGCTCACCTACTTTACCTACCATCTCAAGGCCGGTATGCTGGTGTCCGTGGGATTGGTGGTGGTCTTTTCCCTGACGCTCTTTTCCACCAAGACCGTCCTGATCCCCGACATGGACCAGGGCCAGGTATCCATCTCCATCTCCATGCCCATCGGCTCCCAGGCAGACGAGACCGCCGCCATCGCCGATCAGGTCTCCGCCGTCATCGCCGGCCAGTGCCCGGAGCTGGAAGACATGTACTACATTGCCCAGGATGAATCCGCCACCATGATGGTGAACCTGGTGAGCAAGAGCGAGCGCCAGCGCAGCAGCGCCGATGTTGCCAACGACCTGCGCACCGCCCTCCAGGACATTGCCGGCTGCGAGATCACCGTGGATGCCTCCAGCACCATGGGCATGATGAGCGGCTCCGACATCAATGTGGAGATCCGGGGCAACGACTACGATACCCTGGGCATGATCGCAGACGATCTTACGGAGCGTATCTCCCAGCTGCCGGATGCCACGGAAGTGCAAAGCTCCCTGAGTGAGCAGGTGCCTCAGGTAAAGGTACAGATGAACCGTGAGGCCGCCGCCCAATACGGGCTCACCGCCGCCTCCGTGGGCGCTGCCGTCCGGGCGGAGCTCACCGGCACCACTGCCACCACCGTCACCATCGACAACAAGGAGCTGGACGTGGTGGTCAAGGGCGACGGCGCGGCAAGTGCCAGCCTGGACGCCCTGCGCTCCATGGCCATCCCCTCCTCCTTCGGCGGTTCCGTGCCCCTGAGCGCCGTGGCCAATGTCACGGTGGAACAGGCGCCCCAGAGCATCGCCCGGGCCAATCAGTCCCGCCAGGTGACCATCACCGGCAAGACCGTCAGCGGCGACACCACCGCCATGACCCAGGCCATCCACTCCATTCTGGCTGAGTACCCCATGCCCGAGGGCTACACCGCCGAGACTGCCGGCAGCTACGAGGACATGGTGGAGAGCTTCACCAGTCTGCTGCTGGCCCTGGGCGTGGCACTGGGCCTTGTGTACTTCGTCCTGGCAGCCCAGTTTGAGTCCTTCCTCATGCCCATCATGGTCATGATGATCCTGCCGGTGGCTTTCACCGGCGCCCTGTTCGCCCTGCCGCTGACCGGGCGGGACCTGTCCATGATCACCCTGGTGGCCATCATCATGCTGGCCGGCACCGTGGTCAACTCCTCCATCATTCTGGTGGAGTACATCCGCATCCGCCGCCGGCGGGGCGAAGACCGGGAGACCGCCATCCTCCGCGCCTGTCCCCTGCGTGTGCGCCCCGTGATGATGACCACGCTGACCACCATCCTCGCCATGATCCCCATGGCCTTGGCCCTGGGCGATACCAACGAGATGATGAGCGACATGGGCGTGACCATGATCAGCGGCATGACCATCTCCACCATCGTCACCCTGGTCTTTACCCCCGTTTACTACTCTGTGATCGACAATCTCTCCCACCGATTCGGGAAAAAGAAGCAGAACGGCCCTGCTGCCGTCTGATCTTCCGATAAAAAGACACGCGCTTTTCCGGCGCGTGTCTTTTTCTTTTCTATAAGTCTATAAGAAAAACGCCCTCCGGTTGGAGGGCGTCTTTTTTATTCCTGGCTTTCCAGCTCCAGCACGTTCTTTCCGTGATCGCTGAGCATGGGCAAAAGCTGTTCATAGTCCAGGTGATACACCTGGGCGCCGGCAGCGTAGCAGGCGATCTCATAAGGAGAATAGCCCACGGTCATGCCGTCTTCATGGAACGAGACGGCGTAGCTGCTCCAGTCCGCGGCGATCTCCCGGTAGTCCGACCAAAGCATGGTCCCCGCGTCCATGCCCTCCTCGGCAGCCCGCGTTTCCGCCTGGCGCACGATCTCTTCTCCCACGGCCTTGGAAAATGCCTGGCTGTCCGACGCAAGGGTCTCCACGGAGAAAAAGTCCCCGGTGCTCAGGTCAAAATTCCACGCCAGCAGCATCTGGTTGGGATGGGCGCCGCCGGTGTAGCTATCATAGCTGGCGGACACGCTCACCAGATGCTCCGTCTGATAGATGGTGCAGGTAAGGTTCTCTGTATAGGCGCTGGTCTCGTTCCACTCCTGGCCGCTTTCCGTCCGCCACTCCCGGTCCTGCCGGGCATAGCCCACCAGCTCCTCGATGCGTTCTTCCTCCGTCCAGGCCTCATAGCGGCTGTTGAAGGTCTCCACCGCCGCAAGGGCCGTCTCCTCCGCCGGTGTCCGCGCTTCCTCCACGGCGGTCCCGTCGGCGCGCCAGGCCGTCAGGACCGGCACATCATAGGAATAGGATATCAGCGGTGTGCCGTCCTCATCCAGAATGGTATCGGAGTATGTCTTGGTTTCGGCCGTGTAAGTAATGGCCTGGGGCGCAGCCGCCATGGGAAGAGCGCCTTTCACATCCATCACCGTCTCCCCTGCGCAGGCCGTCAGGGTGCCCAGCACCACCAGCAGCGCAATGATCGCCTCCATATCCATGCTCCTTTCCAAGCGCGCATCGCTCTTATAGAATGACCGGCCCCTCCCGCCATTCTCCGCCGCCCCGGGCAGCGGAAAGGCTGGGATATGCCAGTGTATAGAGATCTGTTGCCCGGACCTCCCATGCAAAAAGGCGCTGTGCCTCCTCCGAGAGCTGCCGCACGTCCGCAGGCTTTGTGAGTACCGGAAGGTACGCCGTCTCGCGCATCTTTGCCAGCAGTGTCCGGCCGCGGGCGTTTGCCGCCAGCAGCCGAAGATACGGCGGATGGGCGGGGAACTGGTTCGGGTCCAGCCCCAGATAGGCCCACAACAGCATGCGGCGCAAGCGGGTATAGGCATAGCGGCGGGTCTTTGCCCGCTGCAAAACCGCCTCCAAAGACGCCTCTTCCCGGATGGCCTCCTGCACCCGGCGGTAGAGCCCCTCGCCGCCCTCGTCCAGCCGGGCAAGCTCCTCCAGGGACATGGCCCGCAGACGCGCCAGGATGGCCCGCTCCGCGTTCTCCGCCAGCACCGGCACCCGGCCGGCGCACTCTTCCCGGATATACACCTCCGCCATGGCAGGCGGCAGCCGGGAGAGAAGCTCCTCCCGCCGCCCCTGCCGGGCAAGCTGACGCAGCATAGTGGCAGAGGGATGTCCCGCAGCCGGCACCGTATCGTGATAGCCCGCGCCCTGGCGGGCAACGGTCAGGATCTCCATGGGACTGCCCAGATGCAAAAGCTGCCGACAATACTCCACCGCCAGGATGTTGTTGGGCGTTTCCAGCAGCGCCGCCTCCTCCGGCAGGTGCTGTGCCACCGCCCGCTGCCGGGCCTCGGCAAACCCGACGCCCAGCTTGAGCTGGACGCGCAGGGACTCCTGCCAGTCCGGGGCATTGAGCGCTCCGGCCAGACGCTGCAGCGCCGCGGCGTCTCCGCACTCACTGCCGAAAGCCAGGTGCGTCACAAGGCCTGTGGCCGCCAGCGTCTCCACCGCGCCCCGGGCAAAGCCCTCCGCCGAGGAAACAGCCCAGGGAAGCGGCAGCTCCAGCACCAGGTCCACGCCGCTTTCCACCGCAGCCCTGGCCCGTGCATGCTTACGCAGCAGGGCGAAGTCGCCCCGCTGCACGAAATTCCCGCTCATGACAGCGATGACCGCCGTGTCCGCCCCCAGGCGGCGGCGCGTCTCAGCCAGCAGATACAGGTGACCGCTGTGCATGGGATTGTACTCTATGATCATACCTGCAATCTGCATAGATTTCACTCCTGATTTGGTGACAAACGGTGACATTTTGGTAAAACTGGTGGTTGTAACCTGGAAAAACTCTGGTATAATGAATATTATGAAGGATTCCGTCCGGATGTGTCAGGGCCTTCTTACCGATTATTTTATATCAATTACGGAAATCCCGCAAGGTTTTCCAAAAAGAAGAAAAAAGAGGAGTCGTGAATCATGAACATTCTCGTCATCAACGCAGGCAGTTCTTCCCTGAAGTATCAGCTGCTCAACCCCGAGACCGGCGTGCTGCTGGCCAAGGGCCTGTGCGAGCGCATCGGCATCGACGGCAAGTTCACCTACAAGCCCCAGGTGGAGGGCAAGGAGACCCTGGACGCTGTGGATGTGGCCATGCCCACCCACTCCGAGGCCATTCAGGCCGTGCTGAACGCGCTGGTGGATGAAAAGAACGGCGTGATCGGCTCCATGAAGGAGATCGACGCTGTGGGTCACCGCGTGGTGCACGGCGGCGAGGCCTTTGCCGGCTCCGTCCTCATCACCGATGAGGTCATGAAGGCTCTGGAGGACTGCATCCCCCTGGCCCCCCTCCACAACCCCGCCAACATCACCGGCATCAAGGCCTGCCAGGAGTGCATGCCCGGCGTGCCCATGGTCGGCGTGTTCGACACCGCCTTCCATCAGACCATGCCCGCCAAGGCCTACATGTACGCCCTGCCCTACGAGTACTATGAGAACGACAAGGTCCGCCGCTACGGCTTCCACGGCACCTCTCACAAGTACGTGGCCGGCCGCGCTGCCGCTATGCTGGGCAAGAAGCCCGAGGAGCTCAAGCTGATCTCCTGCCACCTGGGCAACGGCTCCTCCGTCACCGCCATCGACGGCGGCAAGAGCGTGGACACCTCCATGGGCTTCACTCCCCTGGCAGGTCTGCCCATGGGCACCCGCGCCGGTGACCTGGATGCCGGCATCCTGCAGTACCTGATGAACAAGTACGGCATGAACATCGACGAGATGCTCAACGTGCTCAACAAGAAGTCCGGCGTGCAGGGCGTGTCCGGCGTCTCCTCCGACTTCCGTGATCTGGAGAACGCCCACAAGGAGGGCAACGAGCGCGCCGGCCTGGCCGTGGATATGTTCAACTACGGCGTCAAGAAGCTCATCGGCGCTTATGCCGCCGCCATGGGCGGCGTGGACGCCATCATCTTCACCGCCGGCGTGGGCGAGAACTCTGCTTCTCAGCGTCTGGCCATCGCCTCCGGCCTGGAGTTCATGGGCGTGAAGATGGACGCCGAGGCCAACAACGTCCGCGGTAAGGAAGTGGTCATCTCCGCTGCCGACTCCAAGGTGAAGGTCCTGCTGATCCCCACCAACGAGGAGCTCATGATCGCCATGGACACTGCCGCCATCGTCAAGGGCTGAGCAGAAACGTTCCAACTATAAAAAGAAAGGAAGCGGAATTCCGCTTCCTTTCTTTTTGGATTGCCACAGATCTCTTCCTATGATAAAATGTCCCCGCGCCGGATCTCCGGCAGCCAGATATTTTACGGAGGTACCAGAGATGAAAAGTGTCAAACCCGGCCGGGGTCCCTCGGCCATGGGCGCCGTGGGCGCTGTAGTAGGAGTGGTATTCGGCATCATCTGGACCGTTGCCGCCGTATCCATGGGCGCCCCCATTTTCTTCCCCCTCTTCGGCCTGGTATTCATCACCATCGGCATCGTCCAGGCCATCTACAACTTCAAAAATGCCACCGGGGAAAACCGCTACTCCGCTTTTGACATTGTGGACGAGCAGGAGGAGCCGGACCCGCTGAACCAGCGCTTTTCCGCCGCTTCTGCTCCGCAGGAGCCCTCTCAGGAGGCACACGGCGGCCCCTCCGGCCCCCTGCACTACTGCCCTTACTGCGGCGCTGAGGTGGGTGACGGCTTTGCCTTTTGCGGCAAGTGCGGCAAAAAACTCCCCGACACCCTTTAAGGAGGACCTTCCTGTATGAAAATCGGCCTGCAGCTGGCTATGCCCTCAGAATTCCGCGCCCTGCCCGGCGCATCTTCCCTCACGCCCTTTGAGACCGTCTCCGGCGTGGACTTTTACCGCTTCAGCCCCGACATCATCGCCTGCACCGGCGGTGTAGGCAAGGTGAACGCCGCCATGGCGGCGGAAATCCTGTGCCTGAAGTACGGCGTGGATCTGATCCTGAACACCGGCGTGGCCGGATGCTTCACCGATCTGCCCACCACCTCCGTGGTGGTGGCCTCGGAACTGATCCAGCATGACGTGGACACCACCGGCGTGGGCGACCCCATCGGTCTTGTTTCCACGGTGAACCGGGTGGAGTTCCCCACCTGGCAGCCGGAGCACTGCATGGAGCTTCTGCGCCGCGCCGGTATCGAAGCCGTCACCGGCCGGGTGGCCACCAGCGACGCCTTCCTCACCCGGGGAGAGCGGTCCCAGTGGGTCTATGACACCTTCCATCCCCTGCTGGCGGAGATGGAGGGCTGCGCCATCGCCCAGGTGTGTCTGCGCAACGACGTGCCTTTCGTGGCGGTCAAGTCCGTTTCCGACCACCCCTTCTTTGAAAACCAGGCTGAGGAATACAATGCCTTCCACGAGGCCCTCGCCGCCGCGGGACAGGCCGCTATGGCCCTGGCCGCCGCTCTTGCCGAGGAGCCCGCGGCAAAACTGTGAGCTCCATCGGAAATTTTTCCTTTTTTTCGTATTTTTCCGAGAAAATCTATTGACATTCCAAAATCCCACTGATATACTTGATAAGCCGCTTTGAATGGGTCTATAAGTGTGCTTCGGCACCGCCCCCGACAGCGAGCCCGTAAATGAAGGAGTTGAAATCAACAATGAACGCTATCATCGTTACCGGCGGCAAGCAGTACAAGGTCTCCGAGGGCGACGTGGTCTACATCGAGAAGCTGGACCAGGAAGCCGGCGCGACCGTGAAGTTTGACCAGGTCCTGGCCATCATCGACGGCGAGAAGGCCACCTTCGGCACTCCCGTTGTGGAGGGCGCCAGCGTGGAGGCCACTGTCGTGAAGAACGGCAAGGGCAAGAAGATCCGCATCTTCAAGTACAACCCCAAGAAGGGTTACCGCAAGCGTCAGGGCCATCGTCAGCCCTACACCAAGGTCGAGATCTCCAAGATCTCTGTGTAAGGTATGACCACCGTCACATTCCGCATGGAGGGCGACCGGATCACCGGGTTTGACTCCAATGGCCACAGCGGCTACGCCGAAGAGGGCGCGGACATCGTCTGCGCGGCCATCACCAGTGCCATCCGCCTGGTGGAGGCGACCATCAACGACGTGCTGGGTCTGGCGGCATCCGTGAAGGTGCGGGAAGAAGACGCATCCATTTCCCTGCGGCTGCCCGGCGGCCTCTCCCCTACGGCGGAGAGCACCTGCCAGACGCTGATGACGGGATTGATGGTCTACTTTGCCCAGCTTCACGACGAGTTCCCTGAGAACATCGAAGTTCTGGAAGAGGATTGACCTCCTCCCCATCTAAAATCTCAAGAAAGGATGGTCCCGATCATGATTCGTATTGGTCTTCAGTTCTTCGCCCACAAAAAGGGCGGCGGCTCCACCAAGAACGGCCGTGACTCTGAGTCCAAGCGCCTTGGTCCCAAGCGCGCCGACGGCCAGTTCGTCAAGGCCGGCAACATTCTTGTTCGTCAGCGCGGCACTCACATTCACCCCGGTGTGAACGTGGGCATCGGCAGCGACGACACCCTGTTCGCCACCGCGGACGGCGTGCTTCGCTTCGAGCGCAAGGGCAAGGATCGTAAGCAGGCTTCTGTTTACACTGCCGAGTAATGTCACTGGAGAGCCCCGAACAGCTTGTTCGGGGCTCTTTTTCCCAAAGCGGGGCGTCCGCATCCGAGGGCACGGCACACCGTGCCTTGGGATGCACACGCCCCATTTCATCCATACTACTTTCGGAGGTGTGTTTCCATGGCAGCATCATTCATCGACAAAGCCCGGATCACCGTGCGGGCCGGCAACGGCGGCAACGGCGTGGTGGCCTTTCACCGGGAAAAATACGTAGCCGCCGGCGGTCCCGACGGCGGTGACGGCGGCAAGGGCGGCTCCATCATTCTGCAGGTGGACGACAACATGTCCACCCTGATGGACTTCCGCTACAAGCGCAAATACGTGGCGCCCAACGGCGCCGACGGCCAGGGCGGCCGCAAGTCCGGCAAGGACGGCGCCGACCTTGTGATCCGCGTTCCCCGGGGCACCCTGGTCCGCGACGCGGAGACCGGCGAGATCATCCAGGACATGAGCGGCACGGAGCCCTTCGTACTGTGCAAGGGCGGCCGTGGCGGCTGGGGCAACATGCACTTTGCCACTCCCACCCGCCAGGTGCCCCGCTTTGCCAAGGCAGGTCTTCCCGGCGAGAGCCACGACGTGATTCTGGAGCTCAAGCTCCTGGCAGACGTGGGCCTCATCGGCTTCCCCAACGTGGGCAAGTCCACCCTCCTTTCCGTGGTATCCAAGGCCCAGCCCAAGATCGCCAACTATCACTTCACCACCCTCTATCCCAACCTGGGCGTGGTGTGGGTGGACGAGGGCGTCAGCTTCGTCATGGCCGATATCCCCGGCATCATCGAAGGCGCCAGCGAGGGCGCCGGCCTGGGCCACGATTTCCTGCGCCATGTGGACCGCTGCCGGTTGCTGGTGCATGTGGTGGACGTGTCCGGCAGCGAGGGCCGTGACCCGGTGGCGGACTTTGACGCCATCAACGAAGAGCTGGTGCAGTACAGTCCCGACCTTGCCACCCGGCCCCAGATCGTGTGCGCCAACAAGGTGGATATTCTGGAGCCTGACTCTGACAATCTGGAGCGGCTGCGCGCCCACGTGGAGGCAAAGGGCTATACCCTGCTGGAGCTCTCCGCCGCCGCCCACCAGGGCACCCGTCAGCTGGTGGGCAAGATCGCCGAGCAGCTTGCTACGCTGCCCCCGGTCACCGTTTACGAGCCGGAGTATGTGAAGCGCCCGCCGGTGGTGGATACCTCCGCTCCCCTGGACATCCAGCGCGCCGACGACGGCACCTGGATCGTGGAGGGCCCCTGGCTGCAGCGGCTCATGGGCAACGTCAACTTCTCCGACTACGAAAGCCGCATGTGGTTCGACAAGTCCCTGCGGGAGTCCGGCCTGTTCCAGCGGCTGGAGGAGATGGGCATCCAGGACGGCGACACCGTGTCCATGTACGACTTCGAATTTGAATATCAGCGCTGAAAAAGAGCCGGGAGGAAATTTCTCCCGGCTCTTTTTTTGTCCTTTCAGATATCCACCTTGGGCGACGCCTTCAAAACGCCTGTATGGGGCCCGTCGGCAAACCAGGCGGCGATCTCCTCCAGCGCCTGGGGATCTACCCGGCTGCCCCCCTTGGAAAACAGCTCCGCCATATCCCGCTCCTGGGCCGTGGCACTGTCTCCTTTCTGGGCGATCTTCCCGGTAACGGAGCTTGCCATCTTTTTCATGAGCAGGCGGCTGAAAAAGCCCAGCTTCTCCGGGGCGTAGCCTCCCTGCAGATAGAAGATGCGGGCGCCGCCGTCGCTGGTGCCGCCGTTGATCTTCGCCTCTGTCCACAGGTCGCCGTTGCCGCTGGGAGACATGCCCACGATGGCCGCGCCCCGGATGGTATAGCGGTCCATGGCCCGCTCCAGGCCCTTGACGGAGCCCGCCATCAGCCAGCCCATATAAAAGACCTCGCTGTCCCGGGGCAGCTTCCCTGCCGCCTCCTTGAGCTCATAGGCCGGTACGCCGGTCTTTTCCGAAAGCAGCTGGGCGTACTGGCGGGTAAATCCCGTCTGGGAGGTATAAACAATGGCTTTCATTGGCGTTTCTCCTTCTTTTTCGCATTGCGCTTCTTTTCCCCCTCCTGCTGCCAGTCCTCCAGCGCCGCCTGGGCGTTGGTTCGCAGCAGCAGTCCGACGGCGTAAAACAGCGCATCCCGGGTGTCCTTGTCCATGTCCTTCATGGCCCGAACCATAGCCCCTGCCGATTTAAGACGGTCCTCTTTCAGGTCTGTCAGCGTCTGGGCGCCTGAGGAGGTGAGTACGGAAAAGAGCCCTTCCACAAACCGCTCCCTCTGCTCCATGGGCATCTGGCGCACCCAGCTGTGCAGCGCCTTGTCATAAAGGCGGCTGTGCCGGTCTACGCTGCCCAGGCGCACGAAGTGGTCTCCCAGCACCTCCCAGGAAAAGCCGTCATGCTGCCAGAGCCCCCGCTGGCTGCTCTCCACCACCTCATAGTCCTCCTCGTGCTCCAGCAGCATCCCCACCACGGAAGAAGAGGGCACGATGGACACGATCCGGTCCGCCACTTTCCGGTGGGCCGGAAGCTCTCGCAGGTCGTGGTGGAAGCCGGGGCCATCGTTGGACCAGATCCGCTCGATGCGCCGCTGAACGGCGGCCGTGCAGAATACAGCGGCGTACACCGCCAGGTTTCCGCCCTTGGAATGTCCCCCCAGGCGCAGCTTTCGCCGTGGAAGCTGCTTTGCCGCCTGCCGGGTATACTGCCTGTCTCTTATACACATCTCCGAGCCCACGAGACCGGAGCCTATCT
>URKI01000052.1 GCA_900548505.1 uncultured Oscillibacter sp.
CGCCGCCGTCAACAGGAGGCTGGGTCTCGCCGCCGTCAACAGGAGGCTGGGTCTCACCGCCGTCAACGGGAGGCTGAGTCTCGCCGCCGTCAACAGGGGGCTGAGTCTCGCCGCCGTCAACAGGAGGCTGCGCGTTCTCGCCCTCATCGGGGAGCAGAGCCTCTTCAACGGGAGGATCGAGCTCCTGCTCCACGGTTCCTACCAGCGTCTCGGGGAGTCCGAGGTTTTCTTTCGCTGTACCATACTTCACGGACAAGCTGTCTTGATACCCTGTCGGTAACTCGACGGAGGACAGCTTTACGACGTCTTCGACACTTTCATCCGTTGCAAATGCGCCGACACTCAACAGACTCATGGTCATGCTGGCGACCAGCAGCAATGCGAATGCTTTTTGAAGCTTTTTTCTTATTGCCATTTTTTCGTTCTCCTTCCTGAATATTTGAGATCGAATATATGGCGGCCGGGCCGGCCTGGCGGGAATCCCGCTTTAGCCCCCTGGCTTTGCGTCCCACTCTTTCGAGCGGTTTGCCTTTACATGTATTCTTTGCGCGCGCTGCGCAGCGGCATGGTGTGCTGTTTCCTGCTTTTGTGCGAAAGCGGAGAAACCCACGTGCTGTGCGCACCTCCTCTCCCTGCCTTTTTTTTGAATTATACGCTTTGCCGGTTACAAAAAGGGATTTATTTTATGAATTTTCATTCAAAATAATATCATTGTTTTATATAATTTTATTTTAAAAAATTGGATAATTTAACAATGAGGCCCCGAATATAGAGAGGGAACCTGCGCCGGACGAGGGAGAGGGCAGCCTGCGGAGAAATGGCGGAGAGCACTTTGCGATGGGGGACCCGGCAGACTACCCACTGTGAATTCAGAGGAGTACGCAAGGTGGATCTTCATGATTTCCAACTCCGCTTTTACTTTTGACAGATATTCTCCTGGACCTTTCATGTACATCAATTCTTCCTGGCAAAGCATGGCCGCGGCAAGGAGACGCTCTCCAGCCTGTCTAAGGGGGACATAGAGATACCACCAAAACAGTAAAAGAATACCGTACCGTTGACCCTTTGAAAATGTGTTTGCACCACTGGAAGTTGGTACTCAAATGCAGTATACTTGATTCAATATATACAGCGCCGGGAATAACGAATTTGATATTCTTCCGGCTGTTGTCCTGAGTGCAGAATAATGGCGATTACGGCGGGGCTTATCTCTGCAAATGTTGATACAGGATAATCTGAAACAGGACCGTATACATCGTGTGCGGTCCTGTCTTTTCAGGGAAATCCTCTGGGGAAGTTAGATGGAATCGGATGGATGGGGAGTGTATGGAAAAGGAAAACAAAATCAGGACGCTGCAAGAGCTGTTTTTCTCCATGCTGTACATCAGCGCTTTTACATTCGGCGGCGGGTTCGTCATTGTGACCTTTATGAAACGAAAATTTGTAGATGAGTTCCATTGGATCGATGAGCAGGAGATGCTGGACTTGACTGCTCTGGCACAATCTTCGCCCGGAGCCATTGCTGTCAATGCGGCGATCTTGGTGGGATGGCGCGTGGCAGGAGGCGCGGGCATGGCTGCTGCGGTCCTGGGCACCATTATCCCACCCATGGCCATTCTCTCGGTGATTTCCCTCTTTTATAAAGCGTTTGCCGCCAATCTGTATGTGGCACTGGTGCTGAAAGGAATGCAGGCGGGAGTGGCGGCGGTCATTTTTGATGTGGTCTGCAGTCTGGGCACAAATGTGCTGAAAGAGCGCTCTTTGCTGCAAGACCTGGTGATGATCGCGGCATTTGCAGCGGCATTTGTATTTGATGTGAATGTGGTGGTGATTATCCTGGCTGCCGCGCTGGTAGGTGTGGTCCAGGCTTTCTGGCCGGGGAAAAAGGAGCGGAATGCATGATATTTTTACAGCTTTTACTGAGCTTTATGCAGGTGGGCCTGTTCAGTGTGGGGGGCGGATATGCAGCGATTCCCCTGATCCAGAATCAAGTGGTGGAGCAGCATGGATGGCTGACACTTCAGGAATTTGCGGACTTGGTTACCATTGCTGAGATGACGCCGGGACCCATTGCAATTAATTCAGCAACCTTTGTTGGCATACGGATCGCAGGTTTTCCGGGGGCGGTCACTGCCACCTTTGGATGTATTTTGCCCTCGTGCATCATCGTTTCGATCCTGGCGATGATTTATAACCGGTATAAAAATCTCTCTGCTCTGCAGAGCGTATTGTCCAGCCTGCGCCCGGCTGTAGTGGCGCTGATCGCTGCAGCTGGTATATCGATTTTCTGGCAAGTCCTGACCGCGGGGCAGCCGATTGCAATACATCAGATCAACTGGCTGGGGCTGGGGTTGTTTTCCGCAGCATTTTTTGCCCTGCGGAAATGGAAATGGAATCCGATCCTGGTCATGTCCCTGTGCGGTGTGATCGGCCTTGGCGGAGAATTAATATTGGCACGTATCGGTTTTTGATTGGCTGCGGGCGGAGGAAGGCGATGCGCATCCTTGAATTACCGAAGAAAAGCCGGCAGGTAGGCGGGAATGCGTTCTGAGGCATATGGGGGAGTGCTGCATCTGAAGATCTGAACGAACGGATGAGTATAAAGTGAAAAGCACTCTTTAGAAAAATAACGCATCAGACAGGAAGTTCGACTTACTGACTGATGCGCCTTTTTTCGGCCCTGACCGGCTCCGGCGTCCCGGATCTCATGGAGCCTTGACACGGAAACGTTTTACAAGGCTGGTGGAGACGGTGGTGTTCAAAAGCCACCGCGGATGTTATTTGATGCGGGGCGTCTCCCCCCAGCGAAAGAGCGGAGGCAGGGAAGAGCGGCAGTCTGCGTGCCCGAAAATCATTTTTCCATCCCGGCAATGCAAAGAAGAGATGCCTGCACGCCGAAAGAATGTGCTGCGGAAAATCAGGAAGCCTGTCCCGCCGGGGGACAGACTTCCTGTGCAGTAGGGTATCTTGAGAGCGGATGGTCAGTATGTGGTGCCGTGATCGTCCACCACCGTGGATTGCTGCCGGTGGGGCAGCAGTGCGGTGAACAGATCGCTCACACCGTCGGCCACCAGGGCTGCGCCGAAGATCATGATCACCAGCTGGGCGGTGTGGAAGGGGTTGATGATGAGGACGATGCCCAGCACGAGGGGGATGAGAGAGGAGAGCAGCAGCGGGACCAGGGGAGATTCCTTTGCCTTGATCACCGAAATGACCAGGGGGGCTTTCCCCACGCCGTCGATCAGAAGCAGGGCGCCCAGCACCAGCGGGAGGAAGGAGAGAATTGCGCCAGGCCAGAAGATGGAGAAGATGGAAAAGGCCATGGGGAGCACGAACAAGAACAGGTCTCCGCTGGAAGCGGTGTTGGTCTTATGCCCCTGGATGTAGCGCCACAGGTGGCTGATGGCGTAGACTGCTGCGCCGGTGGCCAGGGACCACACGAATACGGAGCCGCTGACTGCGGGGAAGAGGAGGAGCGGCAGGCCCAGTGCGATATAGAGCGCCGCGATCCACACGGAAGCGGTTCTGCTCCAGAAAAATTGAAACATCATAGGAAGTACCCCCTTGGTATAAGAATAAGATTGGAAGAAAGGATCATGTGGAAAGCGGAGAGAATGGGTCCGCCGGAATTAAATCAGGTCATACTGCTGCAAAAGTTCGGCGAGGGTGGTGCCGCTCAGCCGGTCCAGCCCGGCCCGCAGGGCCACTTTGAGGGGCAGGGGGAGCTTCATCTCGGTGAGCTTCCGGCCGTCCAGCAGGTAGTGGGTGGCGTTGAGCAGGCAGCGGACGTCGTAGACGGAGCCGTAGACTTCGGGCACGCCCCGCTCCACATCCAGCAGCGTGTAGACTGCTTCCATGGCAGTGCGGACGGAGTACTCGGTGGTGAAGATGGTGTCCCGGTCCGTCTGGGCGAACTGGCCCAGGAAGGCGAAGTTGACACATTCCTTGGGTACCACGTCGGGCCGGTCGCCGGCACAGCGGGGCATGAAGAAGGCGGTGACGTAGGGCATCATGCAGGGGACGGTGCTGGCGCTTTCGTGGGCCAGCTCTTCGATGAGGTTTTCGGGGACGCCCAGGTGGTACAGCCACTCCATGCAGATCTCGGCGCCGGTGCACTCCGCCATGGGCTTTCCCACGTAGTCGCCGGGTTCATCGGGATAGAGTCCATAGATCCATCCCACCAGCTGATCCTGGGGCTGTGCCTTGAAATGGGGCTGGCGGTTGAAGGTCCAGCTCATGAGCCAGGCGGAGTCCTTTACGGTGACGATGCCGCCGGTGACTACCTTGCCGGAGTAGGGGTCCCGCTGGCAGATGTCCTGGACGTAGGAGGCGATCCGGTCATCCAGCAGGGTGACGGTGGCCGATTCCCACTTGGTGGCCTGGATGTTGGAGCAGAAGACCTCGGGCCTGCCGAACAGGGGGCTCTGGACGGAGAGGTTTTTCCAAAGGGCCCAGCTGGAGCCTTCCCCGTCGGTGACACGCAGCTCCGGTGCGTGGTCGTTGTCGCCCAGGGCGGAGCCCTCCGTGCAGGAGCCGTTGGTGACGAACACCAGGTCGTTCTCCGTCAGCTCCATGACCTCCTTTTCGCCGTTTCGGATCAGGATCATCTGGTGGGCCACCTTTTTGCCGGGCAGGAAGTGGAAGAGAACATTAGTGACCTTGACCCCGTAGTGGAACTGGACGCCGTGGGCTTCCAGGTAGGCGACCAGGGGGAGGATCAGGGACTCGTACTGGTTGTACTTGGTGAACTTCAGCGCCGAGAGGTCGGGCAGGCCGCCGATGTGGTGGAGGAACCGCTGCAGATACAGCTTCATCTCCAGGGCGGAGTGCCATTTCTCAAAGGCGAACATGGTCTGCCAGTAGAGCCAGAAGTTGGACTTGTAGAATTCCTCATCCAGAACGTTGTCGATGGTTTTGCCGTAGAGGGCTTCGTCCGGCGTGAAGAACAATCGCATGAGCTCCACCGCGGCTTCATCGCTCAGATCGAAGCGGTTTTTGGTGTTGGCGCTCTCGCCCCGGGACAGGGTGGCCCGGTTTTTGGAGAAGTTGGGGTCATCCTTGTTGAGCCAGTAGAATTCGTCCAGCACGCTGGCGCCCTCGATCTCCAGAGAGGGGATGGACCGGTACAGGTCCCAGAGGCATTCGTAGTGGTTTTCCATCTCCCGGCCGCCCCGGATGACGAAGCCCAGGTCCGGAACGCGGAGCCCGTCGCAGGCGCCGCCGGGGAGGGAGGCTTCCTCCAGGATGTGGATGTGGTCGCCGGGCATCTGTCCGTCCCGGATCAAAAACGCGGCGGCGGACAGGCTGGCAAGGCCGGAGCCGATGAGCCAGGCAGATTTCGCGTCAACGCCCTGGGGCTTGCGGGGGTGTGCAAAGGCTTCATAGTTTCCATTGGTATAGTACATATTCGTACCTCCTAGTAAGTAGTCCGGCGCGGTGCCGGAGGGGTTTTGCTTTAATTCCATCATAGTACAATGGGGGAAAATAGTAGGTTGTTCACACAACGGGGGAGCGGTTTATTTGAGTTTCCGGTCAAATGAGTGCGGTCCAGCGCTCCTGCTGCCCGGTTTTTTCATAATCGTGTCCGTTGACGGCTTCGCAGATATCGTAGTAGGCCCAGTGGGTCGGGGGAACGTCCTGGAACGTCTGCAGGTCGGGGTGAGTGTCGATGAACGTGCGGTCGGCGCTGCGCCCCAGCATGCGGTTGACGATAACGGTGGCCTGGGCACGGGTCACCAGATGGTAAGGGCCGAAGGAGCCGTCTGCGCTGCCCTGGACCCAGCCGTAGCGGGAGGCATCTGTCACGGCCTCGTAGAACCAGTCGCTCTCGTGCACATCGGAAAAGGTTTTGGCCTCGCCGTCCGGGGGCGTGGCGAACCGCATGGCGATCACCAGAAACTCCGCCCGGGTGATGGGGCGGTCCGGGATAAAGCGGCCGTCTCCCACCCCGGAGACGATGCCCAGAGAGGCCAGGGTCTCCACGGCGTTTTTGTACCAGGCGTCCGCCGGGACGTCGGTGAAGGTGACGGTGATGGGGACCTCCCGGTCTTTCAGCAGCCCGTAAAAGAGCTGGGCGGCCTGGGCACGGGTCATGGCGTCCTCCGGGCCGAACCGCTCAGCGGAGTAGCCCCGGAGATACGCGTTGTGGTCCGTGGTGTTCAGAAGTGACGACACGCCGGTCTGTCCGGGATCTTCCGGGAGGGTGGACGGCGGGGGCGTGCTGCTGTCGTGGCCGCCTGTGCTGCCGCCTCCGTGGCTGCCGCCCTGTCCGCCGGATTCTTCCTGGAAGGAGCGGACCACGGTGCCGGTATAGTTTCCCTGGAACGTAATGGTGAGGCGGGCCGTTTTTCCGTCTGAGGTGAGCTCTGTTCCGTAGTCCTTCCCCTCCTGGAGCACCCAGTCGCCGTGGCGGATCACCAGGTTTTCCGCCTCCGTGCGGTCCTGGACCTGGGGAATGGGGAGCAGGGTCCCGTCGTAGGGGGACACGTGGACCAATACGGGGATGTGGGGTACGATCAGGTAGTCCACGGTGTCTGCCGGGACGAAAAAGGCGGCGTGGGCCTGGTCTCCCGCATCACCGACGCGGAGGCTGCCGTTTTCCCAGTAAAATCCCGATTCCAGCTGTACGCTGGCGAGATAGTCTCCGTAGGTGGCGTATTTTTCCTGGGGGGCGGAATATTCCGGTATGGCCGGCTCGATGTGAAAGGCCTTGGTGGACTGCAGGCCGTTGTACAAGGGTGTTTCCTCCACGTCGGCCCGGACGTACCAGCGTCCGGCCTGGGTGGGGACGTCCGGCGTAAACGGGCCGTCAGCCGAGGCGCCGTAGGAAAAGCTGACAGAGCCGAATGCCGCCTGGGCCTGGGGCTGGGAGGGGGACTGGCCGTAGGTCCAGTCTGTGATGGACAGGGGCTCTTTCCAGCCGTTCTCTCCGGTAACGGACACCGAGGCGTCCAAAACCGCAGAGCCGTCCTGGTAGCGATAGGTGAGGGTCGCATGGGGGGAATCCAGCTGGATCCAGTCTCCCAGCAGTATTCCGCCGGTGAGCTCGCTGATCTGATCCGGGCGTGCCCAGGGCACCAGCTGGTTCAAAGATAGGCCGTTTTCACCTGTGGGCAGGTCGAACGGTGCGGGGCGCTGGTCTGCCAGGTCGCAGAAGGACAGGTCGTCCCCGGGCAGCCGGATGGCCAGGAGGCGGTTCTTCCCTGCGTAGAGGGTCTCCAGCTTGGAATTGGCGCTCAGGTCCAGAGAGGTGAGCTGGTTGTCCGTGCAGTTGAGATAGGTGAGCTCCGTCTGGTTGGAAAGGTCCAGCGTTTCGATGCGGGTGTGGTTCCAGAGCAGCATGTCCAGCTTGGGGTTATGGGACAGGTCGGCATCGGTGAGATCCCCGCCCAGAACATGGAGCACCTGCAGCTCCGGGTTGTTGCTCAGATCCAGCTCCTGCAGGGGACTTCCGCCCCAGGCAAGATAGGTCAGTGCCGGCACGTCCTGCAGGTCCAGCTCCGTGAGTGCGGAGTGGAAGCAGTACAGATGCTCCAGCGCGGGCACGCCGCTCAGATCCAGCGTTTCCAGCGACGCATTTTCGTTGCAGGTGAGGGAAGTCAGTGCCGGGAAATCTTCCAGCACCAGGGCGGTGAGGTCGTTTTCGCTGCAGTTGAGGCTTTCCAGGTTCCGGAAATACTCCAGCCCGTCCAGCTGCTCGATGCCCTGCTTGCGAAGATCCATGGCCGTGACTGCGTCCAGCTCCTCCTGGGAGAGGAATCCGTCGCCATCACTGTCCTTTTTCTCCACCCACTGCAAAAATGCCGGGTCGGGGAAGGCTTCTTCGGTCAGGGGAACGGGCGGGGTGTCCGTGGCGGCAGCCACTGTGGCTGCGGCGCACAGCGAGAGCAGAAAAGCGGCGGCGTGTCTCCATAATTTCATCATGTTTCCTCCTTATGGCCTGTCATGGGGCCGCAATGTTTTTCGGGGTATAGACTCATTATGGGCTGTTTAGCGGGGAAAAGCGGTTGCCTGCACAACGGGGGCGGACGAATGGGAGAGATTTTGTGCGCGGAAACGCAATTGACAAATTCTTGCTGGTCGGCTATGGTTGTTTTATAGGAAACGTATAGAAAAGGAGTGTGACCATAAGATGGAAGAAAGGGCTCTCCTTTGCGTTTTGAAACAGGGCCTGCTGTTTCGCAACATGGAGGACGCAGAGATCCTGGAGGTGCTGGAGACCATGCAGCCCCGGCGGAAGACCTATCCGAAGCGGACCATCGTGGTCCGGGACGGTGACCTTCTGCCGCAGGTGGGCGTGATCCTCTCCGGCGGGCTGCACCTGTTCCATATCGACGCCGACGGCAACAACAATCTGATGGAGCAGCTGGGCCAGGGAGATTCCCTGGGCATTTTGAATGCCGTGGGCGGATACAAGCTGCACATCTCTGCGGAGACCACGGAGCAGACGGAGATCCTGTTTCTCACGGTGGATCAGCTCCTGCGGGAGAACGTACTGACGGCCCCGGTGCAGATCCGGTTTTTGCAGAACCTGACGCTGGCCGCGGCGCAGCAGGCCTACCGCCTCACCAGAAAGCTGGAGGACAGCATCCGGCGCTCCACCCGGGACCGGCTGCAGGATTACCTCTCTCAGCAGTTCCACAATGCGGGCAGCAGGAAGTTCTCCATCCCCCTCAACCGGCAGGACCTGGCGGACTTTTTGTTTGTGGACCGCAGCGCCATGTCCAACGAGCTTTGCAAAATGCGGGACGAGGGCTTGCTGAAATTTGAAAAGAGCAAGTTCGAGCTGCTGATCGAAATGCCCATCACCGAGGAAGAAAAAGACCCCAACAGCTGACCGGAGCGGTCTGCGGGCAGCAAAAAACACACTCCGGAGCAGGTAAGCTGTTCGCGGGAGTGTGTTTTGTGCCGTTTGGGGGACTAGGGTATGCGGATGGAAGAGGCGGTCAGGATTCTCCGAAGCTCTGGGCCCGGACCGGGGCGGCGGGGGCTTCCGCGGCCGGGAGCCAGACCACCAGGATCTCGTCGTCAGCCGGAGTCTCTGTGCCCAGGGTGTCCATGGTGAGAAGATAGGGAACGCCGTCCGGGTAGATGCCGGAGATGGAATAGACGTATTCTGTGGGCTGCGCGCCGTCCACCTGTCCAAAGACGGTGGCGCCTGCCTGGCTGCTGACCACTTCGGCCGGCAGATAGTAGGTGTCCTCTGAAAGGGGGCGCTGGTGCGCCAGCGCCGCGATGCCGAGGATCGCAGTGCCGGCCAGCAGCAGGGTGATGAGCACTTTGTAAGTCTTTTTCATAGAAAAGTTCCTTTCAGAAGAGCGGAGAAGCTCTTTGGTATAACTTAAGTATAGTACATTGTCCGGCAGGAATCGGTTTTCCAAACAACCAAACGGCTGATTTGTGCCCCGGAGCGGGGAGAGACCGACTTGCCGGATGCCGGGAGGGAGAGTATATTGCGCAATCAAAAGGATCGGCCCATGCGGTGGAGCCGGCTGGATAATGCGGCCACCATTTTTCCGCCCACTTCCCACGGGGCGGATACGGGCGTGTTCCGCCTGTGCTGCGAACTGCGTCAGGACGTGGACCCGGAGCGGCTGCAGCTGGCGCTGGAGCAGACACTGGAGGATTTCCCCCACATGAAGAGCTGTCTTCGGCGGGGCGTGTTCTGGTATTATCTGGAGCAGTCCGGCCGGCCGCTCCATGTGGTGCCGGAGCAGAACCCGCCCTGCGCCCGGCTGTACCGGGGCAGCCGCTCGCCGCTGCTGGAGGTGAGCTTCTGGCGGCACAAGATCAATCTGGATATCTTCCACGTGCTGGCTGACGGCGTGGGCGCCATCTCTTTTTTCCAGGCGCTCATCACCCGGTATCTGGAGTTGCTGACGCCCGGCGCGGAGGCGGCCCGGCCGCCGGAGATCTCACCGGAGGCCCGGTCCGAGGACGGCTTTGCCCGCTATTACCAGCCCGGCGGCGGACAGTACGGCTCCCAGCGGCGGGCGTACCGCCTCAAAGGGACCCGGCGGCGGGACGGCGCGATGACCATTCTGGAGGGCGTGGCGGACGTGGACCAGCTCCTCCGGGCCGCCCATGCCCACAACACCACGCTGACCGTGTATCTGTGCGCCGTATTGATCCAGTCTATCCGGGAGGAGATGGGGGAGCGGGACCGAAAGCGGCCGGTGGTGCTGACCATCCCCGTGGACTTGCGGAGCTATTTCAAGACGGACACGGCCCGGAACTTCTTCGGGATCATGCGCGTATCCTATGACTTCTCCCAGGGCGGCGGGACCTTTGAGGAGATTTCGGAGTCTGTGGCGGCCCAGTTCCGCAAGGAGCTGACCGCTGAACGGCTGGGCGCCCGGATGAACGCGCTGTCGGGCCTGCAGCGCCAGCCGTTGCTGCGGGTGGTGCCGCTGGTGCTGAAAAACCCCATTCTCCGGCTGTCCGGGGAGATCTCCTCCCTGGGCGAGACGGCGACCATCTCCAACGTGGGGCGGTTCCGTCTGCCGGAGGCCCTGACCCCGTATGTGCGGGGATTCGGGGTATTTATGTCCACCCACTGCACCCAGGTCTGCACCTGCACCTTCGGGAAGGAGTTCCACATGGGCTTTACCTCCGTGCTGCGGGACCCGGGCGTGCAGCGGCGGTTTTTCCAAAGACTCCATCAAGACGGCATTGAGCTGGAGATCCGGAGCAATGCCTTTTACGCGGATGCGGAAGGAGGCGTGTGAACCATGCAGTATTGTCCCAGCTGTCAGATGCATATTGCGGGCAATAAGTGCTGCTGTCCGCTTTGCGGCGGAGCGCTGGAGGGAAAGGGAGACCCCCAAAGTGAGATCTTTCCCCGGCTGACGCCGTCGAAGTCCATGGCCCGCCGGGTGCTGCGCATCCTGGCGCTGACGGGCGCGGCGGCCACCGCCGTGTGCGTGTTCATCAACCTGGCAATGGGAACGGCGGTGTGGTGGTCGCTGTTTGTGGCCGGCGGCGTGGCCGGCGGCATTTTGACCGTGGCCATCGGCATCGCCTACCGGCGGGACATTCCCCAGAACATCGCCTGGGAGACGGCGCTGGTGATCCTGCTGGCCATATTGTGGGACGCGGCCACCGGCTGGCTGGGCTGGTCGCTGGATTTCGTGTTTCCCTGCGCGTGCGCCACGGGCCTCATCATGGAGATCGCCCTGTGGGGCATCCTGAAAACGCCGGTCCACGTGGTGGCCGGGCCTATGGGAGGACTGGGCCTTGCCGGGCTGGTGCCGGGAGTGCTGGTCCTGGTGGGGCTGGTGAACTTCGCGCTGCCCTCGCTGCTGTGCACCGCCTGTTCCATCCTGTTTCTGGCGGGACTTATGCTGCTGCGCAGGCGGACCGCCTGGGGAGAGCTTCGCCGCCGGTTCCATGTGTGAACAACTGAAAAAACACCCTGCGGACGCATCGGCGTCCGCAGGGTGTTTTCTTTTTTCAGGTCCGCAGGAATGCTGCCACCTTGTCCATGGCCTCGCCGGACTGCCGGAGGGGGAACATCTGGAAGACGTGCCACATATCCGGCCAGCACTCCAGCACGGACGGCACATTTGCCTCCTGGAGGCGCTGGTGCAGGGCGGCGGAGTCGGAGTAGAGCACTTCCAGACCGCCCACCTGGATTAGGGTAGGGGGGAAGCCGGTGAAGTCGCCGAAGAGGGGGGAAAACTCCGGCCGGCTCCAGTCCTGCCCGGGCGCGTAGGCACTGCGCACGGCCTGGATGTAAGGCAGGCTCACCATGGGGTCCTCGTCCCGGCAGCGCTGGTAGCTCTCGCCGCTGGAGGTCATGTCCGTCCAGGGGGAGAAGAGGACCAGCCGCCGGGGCATCCGCCTGCCGGCGCTGTGGAGGGCCTGGGCCAGGACCAGCGCCATGTTTCCGCCGGCGGAATCTCCCGCCAGAATCACATTGTCTGCGCCGTAGCCCAGGTGCATCAGGTAGTCCCAGGCGGCCATGGCGTCCTGCTGGGGGGCGGGCCAGGGGTTCTCGGGGGCCAGGCGGTAGGCGAAAGTCAGCACCTCACAGCCGGTGACGCTGGCCATTTTGGCCGCCAGCACCCGGGCATAGCCCAGATTTCCGGTGGTGTAGCCGCCGCCGTGGCAGTAGAGGATGACCCGGCTGGGATCGTGGCCCCGCTCGGGCCGTACCCAGGCCATGGGCAGACCGTTCAAGTCAAACGGCTCCCAGGAAAAGCCCAGGGGAGGCGTTACCATCTTGCCCAGGATGTCCTGGTTCCTGCGCTGGCGCTCCAGCAGCTCCGGCTCGATCTGACCGGTATGGCTGGGGGCGTGGATCACTTTGAGGACCGCCATCATGGCGTCCGCCAGTTTCTGGTTGATGGGGGCGGTGAGTCTTTCGTTCTTTTTCATGTGGCACCATTCACTTTCTGTAGGCCGGGCTTGTTTTTATTTTACTATAACATGTTTTTCGCCGGCTGTCAGTTGGCTGGGCAACGGAACCCGGGAAAGGGAAGGCCGCAGGCGGCTACTCCTTTAAAAGAAAATGCGCCCACAGGCGGCATCTCAAAAAAAACAGGCCCGGTTGGCTGGGCAACCGCAAAAACCGACCATTTCCTCCATGATGAGAATAAGCTCTCCCGGTCAGGAGAAGAAATGGCGGTTTTATTATGATGAAAATGGAATGGGCACAGTGGATCTTATATTTCTTCTTTTATGCGTTTGCAGGATGGGTCTGGGAGTCTGCGTATGTTTCCGTCCTGTCCGGACAGTGGGTGAACCGCGGATTTCTCCACGGGCCTTTTATCCCCATCTACGGATTCGGCGCGGTTTTGATCCTCATCATGACCTATTCCGTGCGGCACCATGCGGCTGCGGTCTTTTTTGTGGGAATGATCGGCGCTACGGTATTGGAATATGTGACAGGTGCCGTGCTGGAGCAGTGGTTCCACATCCGGCTCTGGGACTACTCCGCGGAACTGTGGAATCTGCAGGGGTATGTCTCCCTGGTCTCCTCGGTTTTCTGGGGCGTTCTGGCGGTGGTTCTGGTCATCTGGGTCCACCCGCTGTTCTCCTCGGTCCTCCGTCTGTGGCCCGCAGGGCTTACGGTCTCCGTGTGCTTTTTGCTGGTGACGGTGGAGGGGGCGGATCTCATCTCCCGGCTTTGAAAGGAAAAAGCAGGTGCATCAGGACCTGTTTTTTTCGGTTGGTTGGATGGACAACCGTGAAAAAGAGGGTAGCCTGCTATGCTGTAAATAGAGGCTGCGGGAAAAAAACAGTCCCATTGGCCCCGTGGAAATGACCGGGGCGGAAAACAGGAGGAATATGAAATGAAACAGGAAAACAACCTGCCCTATACCGTGCTGGACCAGGATGGCCGGATCATCAAGACGGAGGAAAGCGCAAAACGAGGCATACGGAAAGCGGTGTGGATCTCGGCACTGGTACTGGCGGCCCTGGGGGCTCTGGCACTGTTCTTCCCCGTGGCGGTGGGCACAGGCTTCGCATTTTTGATCACCGCGGGAGTGTTCCTTTACGGACTGTCCCAGGGGATCACCTACTTCCGCTCCCCCAAGGAGAATCGCAGCGGGTGGACACTGGCAAACGGAAGCCTTCTGGTGATCGTTTCCGGCGTTGCCCTGTCGGGGGCGCTCATGAGTCAGCTGGGCATACTGCGGATGATCACGATCCTCTCCTTTGCGGCGGGGTTCCTGGCCGCATCCATTGGCGTGAGCCAGATCGCAGCGGGCATCGCCAATAAAACCGGGCGGGGATGGGCGCTGTTGGGCGGAGGGCTGAACCTGCTGGTGAGCTTTTTCATGTGCGTCAATCCCGTTGTCAGCTGGTTCGCCCTCACCACCGTGTGGGGAGCCTATCTTATCGCAGACGCCATCACATTACTGCTCGCCGAGCGGTGGGCGCAGACCGGGTCCCGGACCTGATCTGCAGTACAGGAGGAAAACATGAAAAAACTTGGCTTTTTATTGTTCCCGGCGCTGGCGCTGGGAACGGGACTGTGGTCGGCGCGGCTTGTGGGTTCCAGCTTCACGGCGCTGTATGGGATGCTGGAAAAATCGCCCCTGTTCCCGCCGCCATCGGTCTTTCCGGTGGTGTGGACGGTACTGTATATCCTGATGGGCGTCGGCCTTGCGTGCGTGGTGCAGCGGGGCGGAAAAGGGACCGGAATGGCCATCTTTCTCTGGGCCAGCCAGCTGGCACTGAACTTTTCGTGGAGCCTGCTGTTCTTTGGCTACGGCGCATACTGGACGGCGCTGGTCTGCCTGGGGGCACTGTGGGTGCTGATTTTGCTGATGATCCTGTCCTTCCACTCCGTCAGCCGCTTGGCTGCCTGGCTGCAGCTCCCCTACTTTCTCTGGGTCAGCTTTGCCGGATATCTCAATCTCATGATCTGCCTGCTCAATCCCTGAATCTACCGGGCTGATGGAAAAGGCATCCCAACCATAAAAAAGCCGGCCGGCGCATTTTGTGCGCCGGCCGGCTTTTTAGGTTCAGAAACGGAAGATCACACGGAGGCGGCACGGGCCAGCTCCACGATCTCGCCCACGCCGCTGAGAACGGCGGTGGGGCGGTAGGCATAGGTTTTCAGCGTCTCCACGGTGGATACGCCGGAGAGCACCAGAACGGTGGACATGCCGCTTTCCATGCCGGAGATCACGTCCGTGTCCATCCGGTCGCCCACCATGACGGCGTCGGCGGAGTGGCAGTGCAGCATCCGCAGGCCGGTGCGCATCATGAGGGGATTGGGCTTTCCGCAGAAATAGGCCTGGGTCCCGGTGGCCATTTCGATGGGGGCCACCAGCGCCCGGCAGGCGGGGGCGATGCCGTTTTCAATGGGGCCGGAGACGTCGGAGTTGGCGCCGATGAGCTTGGCGCCCTTCAAAACCAGGTTGGTGGCCTTGGTCAGGGTGTCCAGCGAATAGGACCGGCCCTCGCCCACTACCACGTAGTCCGGATTGACATCGTTCATGGTGATGCCTGCGTCATAGAGGGCGTTGAGAAGGCCCGCTTCTCCGATCACAAAGGCGGAGCAGCCGGGGGCCTGCTCTTTCAAAAAGGCGGCGGTGGCCAGGGCGCTGGTGTAAAAATGCTCCTCGGAAACGTCCAGACCCATGCGGGCCAGCTTCTGCTGCAGTTCCCGGGGGGTGTATCCGCTGTTGTTGGTCAGGAAGAGATACTCCTTTTCCTCATCATGCAGCCACTGGATGAACTCACGGACACCGGGCAGGATCCGGTTGCCGTGATAGATCACGCCGTCCATATCGCAGATAAACCCACGCTTTTGATTAAAATCGAGTGTGCGCTCCATATGCCCTCCTATCAAAGCAAGTCACGGTGTTTTTTGCCGGGGAGACGATCCCGGCGGCTTTCCTTGGAATCGAACTCAGTATAGCGCGCCCGGGAGGACTTGTAAACACCGGACCTGTCCGGCGGAGGTCAGTTTTCTGGGCGGCAAGACCCTTGCTCTGCCCGGTCCAGGGGGAAATAGGTGGTTTTCAGCTGGTGGAGACGCTCCAGCGCGTCGGTTCCCCGGGGGCCGAGCCGACTGGCTGCGGCAAGCACTAGCGCGTCCAGCAAAGCGGTGGGGGCGGACATGGAGTGGTATTCCATCTCTTCTCCCCGGTAGGCAAAGAGGCTGATATCTGCCTGCTCCTCCGGCGGGATGCAGGTGCGGCTGACAAAGGCGAGGGTCTGGTAGCCCGCGGCGCGGCGGTGCTCCAAAATGACCCGCCCCTCCCGGGACAGCTTGGAAAAGCTGAACATGACGACCAAGTCCCCGGTGCCGGCCTGGAGCAGTCCCTCCAAAAGCTCGGAGCCGCTGGAGGGCAGCAGGGAGACCGGCAGTCCCAGCCGCCGCAGGCGGAACGCCAGCATGGCCGCCAGGGGAGCCGAGGCATTTTTTCCGTGCAGGAAGATCTGCCGGGCGGAGACCAGCGCCCCCACGCCCCGGTCAAATGCCTCCAGATCCAGCTGCTGGGCAGTCTTTTGCAGGTATAGCTGCTGGCGCTCCAACCATGTGATGGGGGAAAACGCCAGGTCCTGGGACAGCGTGCCCGCCATTTTGGCGGCGGGACCGACAGCCTGCTCCACCACCAGGGATTTCAGGCTCTTGAAGTCGGCGCAGCCCACGTGGCGGGCAAAGCGGGAGACGGTGGCATCGGACAGGCCCAGCCGCTGGGCCAGCTGCCCGATGGAGGAAAACAAAAAGGTGTCCGTATTGGTGTTGATGTAGTCCAGGATCTTTCGTTCCGCCCGCGTCAGTTCGCCGGGGGACACGGCAAGGCACAGTTCCATGGAGGGCCTCCTGTTCCTGTCTCTTATACACATCTCCGAGCCCACGAGACCGGAGCCTATC
>URKI01000053.1 GCA_900548505.1 uncultured Oscillibacter sp.
TTGGTTAGAATACCATGCCTCCCTCCATTTGTCAACACCTTTTTTCCTCTTTTTTGTGTTTTTCTTCTTTTCTCCTCTGTACTTCATTTTTCCCTCTCCATATGCTATGATAAAGGCGACTTTTAAAGGAGTTGATACCATGGAACAGCCCCACAAGCGCCGTGTCCGCTATTCCGGCACCCATCCCCGGCGCTTCCAGGACAAATACAAAGAGCTTAACCCGGAAAAATACCAGGACCAGGTTGAGAAGATCCTGCGCAGCGGCAAGACACCGGCAGGCATGCACGTCCCCATTATGGTAAAGGAGATTTTGGAGGTACTGCAGATCCAGCCCGGTCAGACCGGCTATGACGCCACCTTGGGTTACGGCGGCCATACCCGCAAAATGCTGGAGCAGCTCCAGGGCAGGGGTCATCTCTATGCTACCGACATCGACCCCATTGAATCGGAAAAGACGAAAGCCCGCCTGGCCGCTCTGGGATACGGCGAGGAGATTCTGACCATCCGCCGCATGAACTTTGCCCAGGTAGACCAAGTTGCACCCGGCGTACTCTTCGATTTCGTGCTGGCAGATCTGGGCGTATCCTCCATGCAGATCGACAACCCCGAGCGTGGCTTCACTTTCAAGCAGGACGGTCCTCTGGATCTGCGCCTGGACCCCACCGCCGGCATCACCGCCGCCCAGCGCCTCCGGGAACTGGATACGGAGGAACTGGAGGCCATGCTGGTGGAAAACGCAGACGAGCCCTACGCCCAGCGCATTGCCAAGGCCATCACGCAGACGTTCCGCAAGGGCATCTCCATCGACACCACCCGGCAGCTTGCCGCCGTCATCGAGGGCGCCCTGGCATTCCTGCCGCCGGCAGAACGGGCCGAGGCGGTGAAAAAATCCTGCCAGCGGACCTTCCAGGCCCTGCGCATCGACGTCAACAGCGAGTTCGAGGTGCTCTACAGCTTTCTCGATAAGCTCCCCGGCGTCATGAAGCCCGGTGGCCGGGCAGCCATCCTCACCTTCCACTCTGGCGAGGACCGCCTGGTGAAAAAGGCCTTTCGACAGTACGCCCGTGAGGGGGTCTTTTCCGAAGTTTCGGAGGATGTGATCCGTCCGTCTGCCCAGGAGTGCTTCCAAAACCCCCGCGCCCGCTCCACGAAGCTGCGCTGGGCCGTGCGCGCATAAGGAGGTGCCCATGCTCAAGGACGAGACCATTGCCCGAGTGCTGCGGTTCCGGGACGACCGTGACTGGCTCCAGTTCCATACGCCCAAGGACCTAGCCATCTCCCTCTCTCTGGAGGCCGCGGAGCTGCTGGAGGTATTCCAGTGGAGCGGCACCGACCTCCAGTGCGAAGAAAAACGGGACAAGATCCGGGAGGAGCTGGCAGACGTTCTCAGCTACTGCATTCTGATGGCAGACGTATGCGGCATGGACCTGGATGAGATCATGAATGAAAAGGTCACGAAAAACGAAGCCAAGTACCCGGTGGAAAAAGCCCGGGGTCGGGCGGAGAAATATACGGAGTTATGAAAAAGACGTGCGTCCCGGTTGGGGCGCACGTCTTTTCTGTTTTCGGATTACTTGGAGCGCTTGAGCACCTCGGTGACGAAGCGCCAGATCCGCTGCACGGAGCTGATGCTCATCTTCTCCCGGGGCGTGTGGATCTCCAGCAGGTCGGGTCCGATGGACACGCAGTCCAGGCCGGGCATCTTGCCGGCGAACAGACCGCACTCCAGGCCCGCGTGGATGGCCTCCACCTTGGGCTCGCAGCCGTACTGTTCCCGGTAGACCTCCACCATCAGATCCCGCAGGGGAGAGTTCTCCTGATACTGCCAGCCGGTATAATCGCCGGCAAAGGTCACGCTGCCGCCCAGGATGCCCATGAGCGTCTCCAGACGGGCCTTGAGCATCTCCTTCTGAGAATCCACGCTGCTGCGCACGCAGAAGCCCGCACGGACCTCCTGCTCCGCCGTGGTGAGGATGCCCAGGTTCAGAGAGGTCTGCACCAGGCCCTCGATCTCCGCGCTCATAGCCTGCACGCCGTTGGGCATGCAGGTGAGCATGCAGATGACCTTCTCCGTGGAGGATGCGTCCATGGGCACCACGTCGGTGCAGCCATCTTCCACCACCACGGCCAGCTGGGGATCCGTCACACGGAACTCGTTCTTCAGCGCCGTTTCCATCTCCGCAGCCGCCGCCTTCACAGCCGCCGCGTCTGCCGCCACCACGCAGGCCTTGGAGGCCACGGGAATGGCGTTGTCCTTCAGTCCGCCGTCCACCCTCTGGATACGCAGGGCGCTGTGCTTTGCCGCCGCCTGCAGCACGCGGCCAAGGGTCATATTGGCATTGGCCCGGCCCTTGTGGATCTCCGCGCCGGAGTGGCCGCCGGTGAGGCCCTCCACCCGGATGGTCAGGGCAGTGCCGTCAAAGTGCTCACGGGAAACGGGCAGCGCGCAGGTGCTGGTATTGCCGCCGGCGCAGCTGACCGTGAAAATGCCCTCAGCCTCGGAGTCCAGGTTGAGCATCTTGCGGCCCTTCAGCGGGGACACATCCAGCACAGCCGCACCCAACAGGCCGATCTCCTCGTCGGTGGTGAACACAGCCTCCACCCGGGGATGGGGCAGATCGTCCGCGTCCAGCACGGCCATGGCCATAGCCACGGCGATACCGTCGTCGCCGCCCAGGGTCGTGCCCTTGGCATAGACGTAATCGCCGTCCACCGCCAGGTCCAGGCCCTCCCGGTCCATATCCTTTTCGCAGCCGGCGGCCTTTTCGCACACCATATCCAGGTGGCCCTGCAGGATGACCGGCTCGGCAGACTCATAGCCCGGCGTGGCCTCTTTGATGATGATCACGTTGTTGGCCTCGTCCTGGTGATATTCCAGGCCCCGCTCCTTGGCAAATGCCACGCACCAGTCGCTGATGGCCTTCGTGTTCCGGGAACCGTGGGGGATGGCGCACATCTGCTCAAAAAAGCTCATGACGCTCTTCGGTTCCAGCTGTTCCAATACGCTCATGTTCGGATGCTCCTTTCAAAATGCCGTTTACGGCTTACGGCGATAGCGGCCGCGGGAGACTTCCTCCAGCAGCTGCCGCTCCGTCATATACTCGATCAGTTCCGGAATGAACTTCTTTCCATTCCGGACGCCGGCCCGGGACCGGGACCAGAACAGTCCCGCCCGGACGCCCTCCACCAGCCGGGCCATCTCCGCCCGGTCGATGGTATCATGCGCTTTCAAATAGCGGTTTACCCGCTCCGCGCTTTTGCGCAGCAGGGCCCGGTCCAGGTCCTCCTGCTGGGTCATGCTCTTTTTCAGGCCCCACACATACAGCACTGCCGTGACCAGCGCAAAGAGTACGATGCCCAGAATGATCTGCCCCATACTCACGGCTTCACCTTGTCCTTTCCGCGGAAGAGGACGAAGCGGTTGTTGCGCAGGATCTGCATATAGTGCACCAGCCGGTCATACAGCGGCTCCGCCGCCTCTCCATACTCCTCCCGCAGTGCCTCAGCCAGCGCGCCGACGGATTTTTCTCCGTCGATCCGCAGCCAGAGGAAGCTGCCGTACTCATCCAGCTTGATGTGGCTTACGGGCGGGGTGTGGAACAGCTTCTGGGCTAGACGGTCGTAAATGCCCCGGTGGACCATGTGGATGGTCACGATGCCGTCCTCTTCGCTCCAGGTGTTGCGGGGATTGGGCACGGGCACGAAGTCCAGATAGTTCTCCGCTTGTTTTTTGGCCATGTCGCTTCTCCTTTTTGCTGATAGCCCAAGCCGGGCTGCATACCAAAGTATACAGCCCGGCCCATGGGAAAGCAATGTTTTTATCAGGACTTCTTCTGGTCCTTGGTGGCAAACCGATAGATGGTCAGCAGCAGCAGAGCGAAGACCACCAGGCCGCCGATCTGGCCGATGCTGAACAGCTCGCTGATGTTGATCTTGTCGCTGACATACAGCGCAGCGCCCTCAGCATCCACACCGGCAGGGATAATGGCCAGCACAGCCAGCAGAATACCCACGATGCCCTCGCCGGCGATCAGGCCGGAGGAATAGAGCACGCCGGACTGCACCACATTGTCCTTCTCCTTCTCGGAAGCGTACTTGCGCTTCTCCAGGAACCAGCGCAGAGCGCCGCCCAGCATCATGGGAACGGACAGGTAAATAGGCAGATACAGGCCGATGGCAAAGGGAAGCACGGGGATCTTCAGCACTTCCACCATCAGAGCGATGAACACGCCCACCAGAACCAGGTTCCAGGGCAGGTTGCCGCCCATAACGCCCTCGACGATCATCTTCATCAGCGTCGCCTGGGGAGCGGGCAGCGCATCGGAGCCGTAACCGCCCCAAGCCATGCTCAGCAGGTACAGGATCGCGCCGATGGCCACGGCGGACACGGCCACGCCCACGATCTCACCGATCTGCTGCTTCTTGGGCGTAGCACCCACCAGGAAGCCGGTCTTCAGGTCCTGAGAGGTATCGCCGGCGATGGCGGCGATGACGCAGATGACACCGCCGATAACGATGGCGGCAGTCATGCCCTCAATGCCCTCGGTACCGGTGGCCTTGAGCAGCAGGGTGGAGATCAGCAGCGTGGCGATGGCCATGCCGGAGACCGGGTTGTTGGAAGAACCGATCAGACCCACCATGCGGGAGGACACCGTGGCAAAAAAGAAGCCGAAGATGATGACGATCAGCGCAGTGAACAGGTTCAGGGGGATGGCAGGCACCAGCCACAGCACCACGGCCACAGCCAGCACGCCCAGCAGGACCACCTTCATGGAAAGATCCTGCTCGGTACGCAGGGAGCTGGCCTCACCGCGGCCCTTGGCGTAGTCGCCCATGGCATCCTTGAAGGTGCGGATGATGAGCGGCAGGGACTTGACCAGGCTCAGCACGCCGCCGCATGCCACGGCACCGGCGCCGATGTAGCGCAGGTAGTTGCCCCACAGGGCGGAGACGCCGTCCTTCGCCACCAGCTCACCGATGGTCATGTCAGTGACAGGGAACAAAATGAGGTCGCTGCCGAAGAGCACCATCAAGGGCATGATGACAAACCAGCCCAGAAGGCCGCCCGCGAACAGATAGGAGGACACCTTGGCGCCGCAGATGTAGCCAACGCCGGCCAGGGCGGGCAGCACGTCGATGCCGATGCCGGAGCCCTTGTAAGCGGAGATGTCATAGGTGATCTCGCTGGGGAACACCTTCAGGCCGTCAGCAATGAACTTGTAGACGGCAGCGATGCCCAGGCCAGAGAACACGGTGGACGCCTTGGCGCCGCCCTCTTCACCGGCAATGAGCACCTCAGCGCAGGCCTGGCCCTCGGGATAGGCCAGCACGCCGTGCTCCTTGACGATCAGCGCGCTGCGCAGGGGGATCATCATGAGCACGCCCAGCACGCCGCCGCACAGGGCGATCAGGCCGATCTCCACCAGGGAGGGCGCGTTGCCCATGCCCTCTTTGGCCCACATGAACAGAGCCGGCAGGGTGAAGATGGCGCCGGCGGCCACGGACTCACCGGCAGAGCCGATGGTCTGGACCATGTTGTTTTCCAGAATGGAGTCACGCTTGAGAACTTTGCGGATGATTCCCATGGAAATCACCGCCGCAGGGATGGAGGCCGAAACGGTCATGCCGACACGCAGGCCCAGGTACGCGTTCGCCCCGCCGAAGACAATGGCCAGAATGGCGCCCAGGATCACAGATACCACTGTGAATTCGGGCATGACCTTGTCTGCCGGGACGTAGGGTTGGAATTTTTTCTCTTCCACGATACGAATTCCCCTCTTTAAAAATTTTTGCTGGATTTTCTGTGTCCGTATACAGCGCACAGAACCGCCGATCCAACAGGTGAAATTATATACAATTTTACTTCATTCGTCAAGTCTTTGCGGAATCTTAACAGATTTGCTCATTTTCTGCGTGATTTCAGCCAATTTTTAATCTGCCGATTCGAGTGCTTTTCTCTTGAACGACGTTCAGGATGCGCGGCGGGTGTATAGTTTATGCACCGCCCTTCCGCATCACGGCTTTACCGCCACCTTGATGACGCCGTCCCGCTTGTTTGCAAACAGGTCGTAGGCCGCCTGGATGTCCCGCAGGGGGAAGGTGTGGGTGATGAGCGGAGTGGTGTCGATCTTCCCCGCGGCGACCAGCTCCAGGATCTCCCGGCAGCGGCAGCCGTCCACACCGCCGGTCTTGAAGGTCAGGTTCTTGCCGTACATGTCCGGCAGGGGCAGCACCTGGGGCGCATCGTACAAAGCCACCACGGTCACCACCGCGTTGGGCCGGGCACACTTCCAGGCCATGCGGAACGTATCCGCGCCGCCGGCCACTTCGATGACCCGGTCGGCACCGCCGTGGGCGCTGTATACCTGCGTCAGCTCCTCCACCTGCTCCGGCCCCACCGTCAGTACCTGGGGCCAGTGCCGGCGCACCAGTGCCAGGCGCTCCGGATCGATGTCGCACACGATCACCCGTCCCGGCTCCTTGAGCAGCACGCACTGGAGGGTGCAGATGCCCGTGGGCCCCGCGCCGATGATGAGCACCGTGTCCCCCCTGGAGATCTCGGAGATATCCGCCGCCCAGTAGCCCGTGGCCAGGATGTCGCCCACGAACAGCGCCTGTTCGTCCGACACCCCCTCCGGGATGGGGGTCAGGCCCTGATCGGCATAGGGCACCCGCACATACTCTGCCTGACCGCCGTCGATACGGCAGCCCAGGGCCCAGCCGCCGTTGGAGTCGGTGCAGTTATTCACCCAGCCGTTGCGGCAGAAAAAGCAGTCTCCGCAGAAGGTCTCCACATTGACGGCCACCCGGTCGCCGGGCCGGACGTTCTTTACGGCAGGCCCCACTTCCTCCACCACACCCACCATCTCGTGGCCCACGGTGATGCCGGGCACCGCCCGGGGCACGGAGCCGTGCAGGATGTGCAGGTCACTGGTGCAGATACTGGCCAGCGTCACCCGCACCAGTGCGTCGCCCGCCTCCAGCAGACGGGGACGGGGCTTGTCCATCAACGCAAACTTTCCTTTTTCCACATAAGTATAAGCCAGCATGGCGCTCGCTTCCTTTCCCGGGCACTGCTCGCCCGTACATTTTATATGTTCCTGGACATGCTGTAAAAAGCGCCCCGGCCCCACAGGGCCGGGGCGCAGGAAATGCGCGTTTTTCTCAGATCTCGTAATCCACGGCCACCCGGTCCACCCGGATGGACTTGCACAGTGCGGATACCTTTACATGGCGGGGATCGTGCTTGTACGCCTCCAGATCCTCCAGCGAGTCAAACTCGCTGACCAGAACGGCGTCATAATTGTCCGCTCCCACGCTGCGGGCCACCTGAGAGGAACGAAGCTGCGGGATCACGCCCTGCAGGCCCCGCAGGCCCTCCAGGAACTGCTCCTGCTCCGCCTCCGTGCCGGGGCGGAATTTCCACATGACGATATGGCGGATCATCTCAGCGGCCCTGCTTTTCGTTGTAGGCCCGGATGCCAAGACCCAGCAGTTCGATGGACCGAGTCACGTCCTCGGGGTTGGTCACATAGGCGATGCGCACCTTGTTGCGGCCCAGGGCGGGATCGGTGTAGAAGCCCTCGGCGGGGGTGACCATGACGGTCTCGCCGTTATCCTGGAACTCCTGCAGCAGGAAGTACTGCAGCTTTTCCGCGTCGTCCACCGGCAGCGTCACCATCAGGTAGAAAGCGCCCTCGGGGCTGCGGAACTCCACGCCGGGGATCTTGGAAAGCGCCTCCACCACGGCATCCTTGCGGCGGCGGTACTCCTCCCGCACGGAGGTATAATATTCAGGCTGGAGCCGGTCGTACATGGCGGCGGCGCCCACCTGGTCCAGCGTGGCGGTGCAAAGACGGCCCTGGCACAGCTTCATGGCCTGATCCATCAGCTCCCGGTTGCGGGAGATGAGGGCACCCACACGGGCACCGGTGGCGGAAAAGCGCTTGGACACGGAGTCGATGACCACCACGTTTTCGGCGGCGTCCTCCATCTCCAGCATGGAGCTGACCTTCTCGCCGGTGTAGATGATCTCGCGGTACACCTCGTCGCTGATGAGGAACAGGTTATGCTCCTTGGCGATGTCGGCCATCAGGCGCATCTCCTCCCGGCTGAGCACCACGCCGGTGGGGTTGCCGGGGTTGGTCATGAGGATGGCACGGGTGCGCTCGGTGATCCGGGGCTCGATGAGCTCCCGCTTGGCAAACCGGTAGCCCTCCTCCGGAGAGGTGGGGATGGGCATGATCTTGCCGCCGGTGATATTGACGAAGGTGGTGTAGTTGGGATAGAAGGGCTCAGGCACCAGCACCTCGTCGCCCTCGTCCAGGATGCAGGAGAGGACGATCTGCAGCGCCTCGCTGCCGCCGTAGGTGGCCAGGATGTCGTCGCAGGTGATGTGGAAGCCCAGGCTCTCATAGTAGCGGCGGGTGGCCTCCAGGAAGCAGTTTTCACCGGGGGCGGGCGCATAGGCCAGGACGCTGTCGCTGAAGTGGGCCACGGCGTCGAAGAACTCCTTGGGCGTCTCGATATCCGGCTGGCCGATGTTCAGGTGGTGGACGGTGAGTCCCTTTTCCACCGCCGCGACTTCATAGGGGTAAAACTTGCGCACGGGCGAAAGCTCGCACCGCTGGATCTTACTGGAAAATTTCATGATAATGCCTCCCTGATTTTGTTTCGCGATGCCCTGGATGCATATGCGGCGGCGCTGACAGGTACGCCGCCGGTGGGAATAAAAAAACGCCCCTGACTAATGTCAGGGGCGAAAGATACTTCCACGGTACCACCCTGATCTGCCCTTCATAAAAAGGGCATCTCATGTCATCGGATAACGGTGATGAACCGTTCCGCTCCTCGCGGACCGCTCCAAAGTGGCGTGCTTCATGGCGTTGGCTGAGGGCTTTCACCCGTTCCCTCTCGCTGATAGCCGGTTTCACGAAGCTGGCTTTGTCATCGCTTTTATACGTTCACCATTATACGTCTTTGGCAGGGTTTGTCAAGACGGAAGTACGAAAAAAGCTCAATCTTCTCCGTCGGCAGGGCTCTGGGCCTCCGGTGCGGAGCCCATCTGCATCTCCTGCCACTTTTCCCGGGTAATGAGCAGCTGCCGGGGCTTGGAGCCCTCGAACGGGCCCACGATCCCCCGCTCCTCCATCTGGTCCACCAGACGGGCGGCACGGGAATAGCCCAGCTTCAGCCGCCGCTGCAGCATGGAAACGGAGGCCTGTCCCGTCTCCAGCACCACGTCCACGGCGGCGGGCAGCAGCTCGTCGCCCTCGTCGTCGGAAGGCTCCGCCGCAGCACCCTTGGCGCCGCCCTTTTCCTTTTCCTGCACGGACTCTTCGATCTTGGCCATGACCTCGTCGGAGTAGTGGGCCTCGCCGCTTTGCTTAACGAAGGCCACCACCTGCTCGATCTCCTCCGGGGAGATGAAGCAGCCCTGTACCCGGGTGGGCTTTCCGGCGCCCAGGGGCGCGTAGAGCATATCGCCCCGGCCCACCAGCTTTTCCGCGCCGGTATTGTCCAGGATGATGCGGGATTCCAGAGAGGACGCCACGGCAAAGGCGATGCGGCTGGGGATGTTGGCCTTCATGAGGCCGGTGATGACGTCGGCAGAGGGACGCTGGGTGGCGATAACCAGATGCACGCCGGCAGCACGGCCCATCTGGGCCACCCGGCAGATGGACTCTTCCACCTCCTTGGCAGCCACCAGCATCAGGTCTGCCAGCTCGTCGATGACCACCACCACACTGGGCAGGGTCTCCAGCTCGTCGGTGGTGCGGGCCAGGCGGTTATATTCCTCCAGCTTCTTCACGCCACGCTCGGAGAAAGTCTTGTACCGCTTCATCATCTCAAACACGGCCCACTGCAGCGCGCCCGCGGCCTTCTTGGGGTCCGTCACCACAGGGATGAGCAGATGGGGAATGCCGTTGTAGGGCGCCAGCTCCACCATCTTCGGGTCCACCATGATAAAGCGCACCTGGTCCGGCGTGGACTTGTACAAAAGGCTCACGATGAGGGAGTTGGTACACACGGACTTACCGGAACCGGTGGTGCCGGCAATAAGCACATGGGGCAGCTTTTCGATGTCGCCCACGATGCACCGGCCGCTGATGTCCTTGCCCAGGGCAAAGGCCACCTTGGACTTATGCTCCGTAAAGGCCCGGGACTCGATCACGTCCCGGATAAGTACCGGCGTCACCTGCTTGTTGGGCACCTCGATGCCCACCACGGAGATCTTGTCGGGGATAGGCGCGATGCGTACGCCGGTGGCGCCCAGGGCCAGGGCGATGTCGTCGGCCAGGTTCGTGATCTTGCTGAGCTTGACGCCCTGGTCCAGCACGAACTCATAGCGGGTGACGGAGGGGCCATGGATCACATCGCCGGGCGTGGCGTCCACGCCGAAGCTGGTGAGGGTCTCCGCCAGGCGGCGGGAGTTATTGCGCAGCTCGGCCCCGGCCTCGGCAAAGTTCTCCTGTCTCCCCTGCTCCAGCAGGGTGATGGGCGGGAACTGGTACTCGTCCCCTTCCACGGCCATCTTTTCCTGGATCTCCGCCGTAACAGCGGCGGTCTGCTCCGCCACCTCCCGGGCAAGGGACTGCTTCTCCCGTTTGCCCGTGTTCTCCTCCGGCGCCACAGGCGTCTCCGCCGCCGGGCGGGCCTCCTGCACAGGAATGGGTTCCGGCACAGGACTCGTCTCCGCTGCAGCGGGCCGGACCGGCGCGGCGCTCACGCCGGCAAAGGGCCGGGTCGTCTCCACCGCGGCGGCAGGGATGGCCGGCGTCCGTTTGATCTCCCGTTTGGGTTCCGTCTCCCGCTTGGGCTCCGTCTCCGGCTCGGAGAGCACCTGGTCCGGCGTTCTCTGCTGGTCGGACTTGTGACGGAAGAAGCCGGTAAAGCGGCCGGGCTCCTTCTTTTCCTCCCGGGGCGCGGCAGACGGTGCCTCCGCCCCATCCAGCGGGATATCGATGACGGTCCGGCGCGGTTCCGCACTGCGGCGCACCGGCTCCAGCGGCGTTACATGGATGCGGGGCTCCTCCGGCTCATACTGTGGACGGCTGCGGTGCTTTTCCAGCATGGCCCGGATGGTCACCTGCAAAGAGACCATCCCAGCCCCCGCCAGCAGCGCCGTAAACAGAATGATGGAGGCCACCTTGGAAAATACCCGCACGAAGCCCTCCGCAATGGTGCCGCTGACGGCACCGCCGGAGGTCACAGCGGTACCCGTGACCCAGAACTGCTTGAGCGTCCCCGCAGAGGCGGGAAACTCCACCTTGCACAGCACCATGTGGCACAGCGCGCCCAGCAGCACCGGCAGCAGCAGCGTGCAGGTCACGCGCAGCTGCACTGGCCGCCCGTGGTGGAATACCAGGATCAGCCCCGCCAGCAGCAGGGAGGGGCCGGCCAGATAGTAGCCATAGCCGAAAAGGCCCTTCAAAAGCTTGGCGAACGCATTGATGAAAATGGCCTCAATGCCGAAATAACTGACAAATACACATAGCGCCAGCACCAGAAAGGTCACGCCCCAGATCTCCCGGCGGACCGGCTTTTTCGGCGGCGGAGCTGCCTTCCTGGTCCGGCTGGAGCCGCTGCGGGATGTACTTTTTTTCTTTGCGGCAGTGGATTTCTTTTGTGTGGCAGCCACGTTGAACCTCCTTAGGATAGAAAAAGCGTCACTTCTGCACCAGCGTCATCACCAGCGTCAGCGCGCCGACGATCCAGCAGTAATAGGCGAAAAAGCCGAACCGGCCCTTCTCCGCGATCATTTTCAAAAGACGGATGCAGGCATAGCCCACCACAGCGGCCACGGCCACGCCCACCAGGTAGACCGGCACGTCTCCCCAGATGATCCCGGCCTCAAAGGCGTCCTTCAGGCTGAGGATGTTGGCGCCCAGAATGGCGGGGATGGACATGAGGAACGAGTAGCGCACGGCGAATTTGCGGTCAAAGCCCACAAAGCACCCAGCGGTGATGGTGGTGCCAGAGCGGGAAATGCCCGGGCAGGTGGCGATGGCCTGGCCAACGCCCACCAGCAGCGCGTCCACCAGTGTGGCGGACTTTTCCGTCTTGCGGCCCTTTTTCACCCGGTCGCTGGCAAAGAGCAGGCAGCCGGTGACAAGCAGGGCACCTGCCACGAAGTACATGTTGTCCGCCAGGCCCTCCACCAGGTCCTTCACCGGCAGCACCACGAAAAGGGGCAGGGTGCTCACGATGATGAGCAGGATCAGCCGCCGGGCAGGCGGCACGGGGTTGGGCGTGGAATGGCGGGCCAGATCCCGGGCGCCGGCGATCAGCTCTGCGATCATGTCCCGGATATCGGACCAGTAGGCAATGAACACCGCCACCAGCGTGCCCAGGTGCAGCAGCACGTCAAAAAACTCCGGGGTTTTCATGCCGCTGGTGTGGAGCAGATGCTCGGCGATGGCCAGGTGTCCCGAGCTGGAAATGGGCAGGAACTCGGTGATGCCCTGGATGAGGCCCAGGATCACAGATGAAAACAAAGTCATGGGCAAAGCCTCCTAATTTTGCTCAGAATGAAGTCAGTATAGCACGGTTGGGGCAAAAATTCCAGCGGTATTTCCCGAAAGCAAGAGAGCCGCCGAAGCGGCTCTCCCAGGGTATGATATCACTGTCCCTCCAGGCGGCTGAGGGCGTCTTTGGCGGCAGACTGCTCCGCCTCCTTTTTGCTGTGCCCGGAGCCGGTGCCCACAGGCTGGTCGTTGAGCAGCACCTGGGCCCGGAAGGTCTTGTCGTGGTCAGGGCCCTCCTCGCCGATCATCCGGTAGCTGAGCACCTGATCCGCCTGCCGCTGGATCAGCTCCTGCAGGGCGGTCTTGTAGTCCCGGCGGCGCTCCTCCACCGCCTCCTCCTTCTCCGCATCCAGCAATACCCGGTGGATGAGGTCGGAGGCGGCGCCGATGCCGCCGTCCAAGTACACGGCGGCAAATACCGCCTCCGTGGCGTCGGCCAGGATGGAGGTACGCTGGCGTCCGCCGCCGGCCTCCTCGCCCCTGCCCAGCTTCAGATAGGCGCCCAGGTCCAGCTTGCGGGCCACCTCATAGAGGCTCTGCTCGCACACCAGGGCGGCCCGGATCCTCGTCAGATCCCCCTCCGGCAGATCCGGGTGCTGGACAAACAGGAACTCCGCCGTGACGAAGCCCAACACAGAATCCCCCAAAAACTCCAGCCGCTCATTGCTGCGCCGTCCGGCGGAGCGATGCTCGTTGGCGTAGGAGCTGTGGCTCAGCGCCTCATGGAGCAGTCCGGGGTCCCGGAACGTATAATTCAGTTTCTTTTCCAGCTCCTGCATATGGCACCTCACAAGGAAGCCCCGCGCAAAGCGGGGCGTTCCAGACTCAATCTTCTACTTTCCCGGCGATGTAATTGACCACATCGCCCACGGTCCGCAGGGTGGTCACCACATCCTCCGGCGTCTCACCGATCTCGAACGTGTCCTCCACGCTCATGACCAGCTCCACCACGTCCACGGAGTCCGCGCCCAGGTCACTTTCGAACTCGGTGTCCATGGTGATCTCCTCCGGGTCGATCTCGAAGTGCTCGGCCACCAGTTCGCGCATAGACTGAAAAATATCCTCGCTAGACATAAGAACAATCCACCTCTCAATGGAAATACTTGCTGGGGTAATCATACGGCAACCACTGCGCCGGTGTCAATAGCAAATCAAACTTTTTCCGCCTGGGGCCGCACCCGCATGTGGTCGATGTTGGCCTCGATCTCCTGGATGAAGCCGCTCTCGGCGTACTCCTTGGCCCGCAGCACGGCGTTTTTCATGGCGGTGGCATCGGAGCCGCCGTGGGCCTTGATGACCGGCCGGGAGATGCCCAGGAACGGCGTACCGCCGATCTCGCCGGGGTCTGCCTTCTGCTTGAGGGTACCCAGGTCTCCCTTGACCATGGCCGCGGCCAGCTTCGTCTTGGTGCTGGTCATGAACACGCCCTTGAGCTCCTTCATGAGGAACTTGGCCGTGCCCTCCACGGTCTTGAGCATCACGTTGCCCGTAAACCCGTCGGCCACCGCTACGTCGGCGCCGCCCAGCATCACGTCGTTGGCCTCGATGTTGCCGATGAAGTTGATGCGGCCCTCCTCGTGGGCCTTGGTGAGCAGGGCAAACGTCTCATGGCGGAGGGTATCGCCCTTTTCATTCTCCGCGCCGATGTTCAGAAGACCCACCCGGGGAGAGGCGATGCCCCGCACCTTCTGGGCATAGAAGCTGCCCAGGAAGGCAAACTGCAGCAGATACTCCGGCGTACACTCGGCGTTGGCGCCGCAGTCGCACAGCGTGACCCGGCCGCCCAGCACGGGGACGCTGGGGCCCAGGGCCGCCCGGCGGATGCCCTTGACGCGCTTTACCAGGAGCGTCGCCGCGGACAGGAGGGCCCCTGTGCTGCCCGCCGAGACAAAAGCGTCCCCGCCGCCATTTTTCAGAAGGTTCAGCCCCACCGTCAGAGAGGAGTCCTTCTTCTCCTTGAAGGCGGTGGCCGGATTGTCACAAATCTCCACCACTTGGTCGGCATGGGCGATCTCCACACCTGCGGGCAGCGTATCGATGCCGTCCTCCTTGAGACAGCGGAGGATGTCCTCCCCGCGGCCCACCAGGACCACCTCCGCACCGTACTCTTTTACGGCGTGCAGCGCTCCACGGACATTGCACTGGGGGGCGTTGTCTCCGCCCATGGCGTCCACGATGATCTTCATGAAATCCCTCTTTCTAAGCCAGTATGCGTCGTTTTGCTTGTCCCTATCATACTCGCTTCTGGGACTTCTGGCAAGTCCCAAGTGGACGCAAGGCGCCTCACGCCGCCTGATCCCAGAGACGCAGGACCAGCAGAACGACCTGCTCCATCGCGGCATCCTGCCTGTCAGTTGCTTGAAAAACGATTCAACCTATAAAAATGTGACAGTCGGGCGGCAAAATGCCGCCCGACTGTCGCCTATATCTCCAGCGTGCCCAAGATATCCAGTGCGCGCCGGCTCAGTTCCGCGTTTTTGTTCCTCTTGCCCTTGACCCGATGATCCAGAGGCGGAATGATACCGAAATTCACATTCATGGGCTGGAACTCCCCTACGGTCTCATTGGAGACATACAGGGCCAGGGCCCCCAGGGCGGTCTCCTGTGGGAAGTCCACAGGCCGCTGTCCCAACAGCCGGCGGGCCAGTTCCACCGCCGCCACAAAGCCGGAGGCGGTGGATTCCACATAGCCCTCCACGCCGGTGATCTGCCCGGCAAACATCACGTTTTCCCGCCCCCTCAGCCGGTAATACCGGTCCAGGAGCCTGGGGGAGTCCAGATAGGTATTCCGGTGCATGACGCCGTAGCGGACAAACTCCGCATTCTTCAGCGCCGGGATCATGGAAAAGACCCGTTTCTGCTCCGGCCAGGCCAAGTGGGTCTGGAATCCCACCAAGTTATAGATAGATCCTTGGGCATTGTCCTTGCGGAGCTGCACCACAGCATACGGCGTGAGGCCTGTTCTGGCGTCCCGGAGCCCCTTGGGCTTCAGCGGGCCGTACCGCAGGGTATCCCGCCCCCTGCGGGCCATGACCTCCACCGGCATACAGCCCTCGAACACATTCTGGTCCTCAAAGCCGTGGACCTCCGCCGCCCGCGCGGTGGTGAGCGCCTCCCAAAACGCGGCGTACTCCTCCTCGCTGAGGGCGCAGTTCACATAGTCCGCCGTTCCTTTGTCATACCGCGAGGCAAACCAGGCATGCTCCATATCCAGGCTCTCAAAGGTCACCAGGGGGGCCGCTGCGTCAAAAAAGCTGAGGTAATCCGCGTGGACCAGACGCTGGATCTCTCCGGCCAGCGCGTCGGAGGTCAGCGGCCCTGAGGCCACGATGGCGTCTCCCTTCTCAGGGATGCTGGACACCTCCCCTTCCTCCACCGTGATGAGAGGGTGCGTTCTGATCCTTTCGGTGACTTCACGGCTGAAGCCCTCCCGATCCACGGCGAGCGCCCCGCCGGCCTCCACGCGGTGTTCGTCCGCGCAGGCTAGGATCAGGGACCCGCAGCGGCGCAGCTCCTCCTTGAGCAGTCCCACCGCGTTCTCCAGCTGGTCGGACCGCAGGGAGTTGGAGCACACCAGCTCTCCAAAATAGGGTGTGTGGTGGGCAGGCGTCATCCTCTGAGGCTTCATTTCGCGCAGGACCACGGGGATGCCCCGCCGGGCCAACTGCCAGGCGGCCTCGCTGCCCGCCAGGCCCGCGCCGATTACGATGACTCTGTCTCTTATACACATCTGACGCTGCCGACG
>URKI01000054.1 GCA_900548505.1 uncultured Oscillibacter sp.
TAGGCTCCGGTCTCGTGGGCTCGGAGATGTGTATAAGAGACAGGTCTTATTCCTCCTCAGCGGGCTCCTCAGAGGCGGGAGCCAGCAGAGCGCGGATGGACAGGGAGATCTTCTGCTTCTCTTCGTCGATGGCAGTGATCTTGGCGTCCACGATCTGGCCCTCGGAGAGAACATCCTCGGGCTTATCGATGCGGCGGTCAGCGATCTGAGAAATGTGGATCAGACCGTCCACGCCGGGAACGACCTCAGCGAAAGCGCCGAAGGTCATCAGCTTGACGATGCGCACGGAGGCGACGTCGCCCACGCTGTACTTGTTCATGAACACATCCCAGGGGTTGACAGTGCGGTCCTTGACGCCCAGGGAGATCTTGTGCTTCTCAGCGTCAAAGGCAATGACGTACACATCCAGGGTGTCGCCGACCTTGCACACCTCAGAGGGAGTCTTGATGCGGCTCCAGCTCAGCTCGGAGATATGTACCATGCCGTCCACACCGCCGATGTCAACGAACACACCGTAGGAAGTCATGGACTTCACGGTGCCGGTGTAGTGCTTGCCCACCTCGATGGAAGACCACACGGCCTCCTGAGCGGCCTTGCGGGCCTCGTCGGTGACGGAACGGATGGAACCGACCACACGGCGACGGGCGCGGTTGACCTCGGTGATGCGCAGCTGCACCTTCTGCTTGATCATGGAGCTCAGATCGGCGCCGCGGGGCTGGCCGCTCTGGGAAGCGGGAACGAACACCCGCACGCCCTTGACGGACACCACGATGCCGCCCTTGTTCTCCTCAGTGACAGTGCCCTCGAGGACGGTCTTGTCCTCCACGGCCTGCTCGATGTTCTCCCAGACCTTCACGGCGTCCAGACGCTTCTTGGAGAGCTCAGCGTAGCCCTCCACGTCGTTGACGCGGACGATGTAGGTCTCGATCTCGTCGCCCACATGGACGATGTCCTCAGCCTTGGCGGTGGGGTCATCGGTCAGCTCGCTGAGCTTGATGTAGGCAGCCTGCTTGGCGCCAACGTCCACCTGCACCTCAGTGGGGGTGATGGCCGTGACGATACCGGTCACCTTCTCGCCTGTATTTAAAGTTTTGAAAGACTGATTCAGTAATTCCTCGAAGGACTCCTCTTTGCCCTCGGCCGCTTTGATTTCTTCGCTCATCGTTGCATATACCTCCTTAATGATGCCCGCAGGCGTGGAGGCACCAGCCGTAAGACCCGCAACAGAGCATTCGTTGAAAAATTCCGGCGAGAGCTCGTCCGCGCTTTCAATCTGGATCACGCGGGGGCATCTCTTCATGCAAATTTCCGTCAGATGCTTGGTGTTGGCGCTTTTACGGTCACCCACCACGACCATCACGTCTACCTTGCCGGCAATCTCTGCCGCTTCCGATTGACGTTTGTGCGTAGCATTGCATATTGTATCAAATATTTTTACGTTTGTACACTCTTTTTTTAGAATTTCCCAAGAACTTTCAAAAAGTTTTTGGATGCAGGTGGTCTGAGCCACCACCGTTAAAGGAATTTCGCGGTTGTGCGGGTCTTCTGCCAGCCACTTTTTTACTGCTTCGGGCCCGTCAAAGATCAGCGCATGGCGGCACCAGCTGGCCACGCCTACGACCTCCGGGTGATGGGGCTCCCCGATGATGACACTCTGGCGTCCCTCCTGCTCTGCCTGGGCCACCAGCATCTGGATGCGGCAGACGTTGGGGCAGGTGGCGTTCACACAGTGGACCCCGCGGCCCTCCAAATCGTCCAGCACACTTTTGAGCTCTCCGTGAGAGCGGATGACCACCGTCTCCCCTGCTTTCAGGTCCTCCGGGGAGGCTGCCTTGCGGATGCCCCGGCGGGCCAGATCATCCACCACATGGGTGTTGTGGATGAGGTCTCCCAGCATCCAGCAGCCGCCGGTCTGCTCCGCCGTCTGCTGCGCCATCTCCACGGCACGCTTCACACCGTAGCAAAAGCCGGCGCTTTTGGCCAGAATCACTTCCGGCATGTCTGGTCCCCCCTTCCAAGGTCATAGGCCCGGCGCAGGAGATCGTCCGCAATGGACTGCACTTCCTCCGCCGTACCGTGGCGGCCGGTGTATGTGGGACGGTACGGCTCGCCGAATACGATGCGGGTCTTATGGAAAAGACGCTTTTTCCCGTCCACAAAGACCGGGACGAACTGCGCGCCGGTGCGGATGCCGATGACGGCCACGCCGCCCTTGGCCTGCACGTCCCCCTCCTTTTCCACCCGGGTGCCCTCCGGGAAAATCAGCAGATTTTCCCCGTCCCGAATGGCCTTCATGGCGGTTTTTACGGAGTTGATGTCCGAATGCCCGCGGGCCACCGGGAACGCGCCCAGATGCTCCACCACCCACCGAAGCGGCGGGAAGCGGAACAAGGAGTCCTTTGCCATGGCCCGCAGACCGTAGTCCATAGGCAGGGCGATGGCGATGAGGATGGGGTCCCAGTTGCTGCTGTGGTTGGCACAGAGCATGGCACCGTGGGCGGGCAGGCGCTCCGTTCCCTCGATCTGCAAGCGGAAGAGAACATGGGAGACGGGACGCATGACAGTCCATGCGAATTTAAAAAACCAGTTGTTCATACGTGCTCCTTGATGATTTGCAGCAAAGCCGCCAGGCTCTGGGCAAAATCCAGTGTGGTGGTGTCCAGCACCACGGCATCCTCCGCCTGGCGCAGGGGTGCGGTGGATCGGTGGGTGTCGTTCCAGTCCCGACGCTGGATGTCATCCAGGACCTTCTCGTAGGGCTCCGGAGTCCCCCGCTGCTCCAGTTCCAGGCAGCGGCGCTTGGCCCGAGCTTCAGCGGAGGCGGTCAGAAAGATCTTCACCTGAGCGTGAGGCAGCACCACGGTGCCGATATCCCGGCCGTCCATAATGACGTTGTGGGTCTCGGCCAGAGTGCGCTGCATATCCAGCAGGAAAGACCGCACCTGGGGATAGGCGGACACCACGGATGCGCAGGCGGAGACCTGGGGCAGCCGGATCTCGGAAGTGACGTCCTCCCCGTTTAAGAGCATATGCTGCAGCCCGTCAGCTCCATAGGTGAGCTCCACCCGGATCTGCGGCAAGCTGGCGGTCACCGTCTCGGCGTCCGCAGGGTCGATGCCGTTGCGAAGCATATAGCAGGCAATGGTCCGGTAAATAGCGCCGGTATCCACATACAGATAGCCAAGTTGAGCGGCGGCCGACCGGGCCAGCGTGCTCTTTCCGGCGCCGGAGGGGCCGTCGATGGCGATGCTGATGGTATCCATGAAAAATCTCTCTCCTGTCAACGTTCAATTTTCGCCGCTGGAGGCGGCAATGCCGGCAGCGCGGCCGGTAGCCCAGGCAATCTGCAGATTGAAGCCGCCGGTATAGGCGTCCACATCCAGGATTTCTCCTGCAAAGTACAATCCCTTTACAATCTTTGATTCCATGGTGGCGGGATTAACTTCGGAAACTTTGACACCGCCGGAAGTGATAATGGCATCCGTCACGGGACGAAGCCCGGCGATGGGGATGGGCCAGTGCTTGAAAAGACGGATCAGCTCCTTGCGCTGCTCCCGGGTGACGGCATTCACTTTGCAGTGGGGGTCGATGCCGGAGGCTGCCACCATTTGGGGGATCATCTTCTGGGGCAGCAGATCATTCAGCGCATTGCAGAAATCGTGGTTGCAGTATTTTTCAAAGTCGGACAGCAGCCGGCGGTCCAGCTGCGCCTCATCGAGACCGGGCTTGAGATCGATCTCCAGATGGTAGCGCTTCTTGTCAAAACGGCGCATGTGGGCCGAGGCGGACAGGGCCAGCGGGCCGCTGACGCCGAAGTGGGTGAACACCAGCTCTCCCAGCTCCCGAAAGACCTTTTTGTCGTTTTCAAAGGCGGTGAGAGTCACATTGCGCAGGCTGAGCCCCTGCATGGCGGCGCAGGTATTCCCCTGCTCCCGCAGCGGCACCAGGGAACCCTGCAGCGGCGTGATGGTGTGTCCTGCAGCGGCGGCCATACGGTGGCCCTCGCCAGTGGAGCCGGTGGCGGGATAGGAAACGCCGCCGGTGGCCAGGATCACGGCCTGGGCCGGATAGACCTGCTGCTCGCCCTGGGCGCCGGTCACGACTTCACCGTCCATGCAAAGGCGGACGGCACGGTCCCGGACCAGGCGTACGTGCAGGGACTTCAGCCGCCGCTCCAATGCGGCGCTGATATCGAACGAGCGGTCGCTGACAGGAAAGACCCGGTTGCCCCGCTCTGTTTTCAGCGGAACGCCAAGCCCTTCAAAAAATGCCATGGCATCCCGCCCGTCAAAGTGAGAAAAAGCACTGTAAAGGAATTTTCCATTACGAGGTGTGTTTTGCAGCAGTTCCTCCATGGGGGCGTTGTTGGTCACATTGCAGCGGCCCTTTCCGGTGATATTCAGTTTTTTGCCCAGCCGCTCGTTGGGCTCCAGCAGCGTGACTGCTGCTCCGTTCTCCGCGGCGAAAATGGCGGCCATCATGCCGGCGGCACCGCCGCCGATGACCAGTACACTTTTTTTACTCATCGTCCATCTTTCCGAACACCCCGTAGGCGTTCCAAATATCCTCCAGTTCCGCAAAGGTGCGGGAAGCGTCCGTTCCCATGCGAGCGCCCACGGCGATCAGCAGCGCGTTGATCAGCGACAGCGGCGCCACCATAGAGTCCACGAAGGACAGCATCTCGCAGGGGGCCAGCAAGGCGTCATCTGCCATCTGGTAGACCGGGGAAAGTGCATTGTCCGTGATGGCGATGATCCCGGCGCCGCGGTCCCGGGCAAATTTCACCGTGTTCATGGTGATCTTGGAATAGCGGGGAAAGCTGATGGCGATCATCACGTCCTCGGGACCGATGCGGAACAGCTGCTCAAAAATTTCGCCGGCAGCGTTGGACTGTACCAGCGTTACATTTTCAAACAGCAGATGCAGGTAAAAATTCAGATATCCGGCCACAAAGGAAGAGGAGCGAACGCCGAGAATGTAGACGTGCCGGGCGGACATGATCTTATCCACCACCCGGTCAAACGCGCTCCGGTCGGCCTCCCCTACCATCAGCCGCAGCTTTTCCATATCGGACTGCACCACGGCGGAGAGCACGTCGTGCCCGGAGAGCATGTCCCCTGCCGCCTGGATGCGCTGGGTGGAGGTCAGGCGGCTGCGGATCATCTCCTGCAAAGCCCGCTGCATACTGGGATAGCCGTCGTAGCCAAGTTCTGAGGCGAACCGCACCACGGTGGATTCGCTGACACCTACCAGATGTCCCAGCTTACTGGCGGTCATGAACGCCGCCTTGTCGTAATTTTCCAAAATATATCCGGCAATCCGCTTTTGCCCTTTGGAAAAGCCGGACATATTGCTTTCAATCGTATGTAAAATGCTCTTTGCCACGGGAATCCCTCCGTCAAGCCTGATCGCAATGTCCTGCATGGGACATGCCGTACGGCAGCTATTGTACCACAAATTCCCGCGGATTCAAACCTCGTTTGCAAGTTTTGATAAAAAACTTGCAAATTCATTGCCGGGACTCACCGGGAGAATGGTTATGCCCGCAGGGCGGCCACCTCTTCTTCCGTCAGATAGCGCCACTGGCCCAACGGCAGGTCTCCCAGCTCCAGCGTATGCTCCCGTACGCGCCGCAGCCGTTTGACTTTCAGGTCGCACCGGGCGCACATACGGCGGATCTGGCGGTTTTTGCCTTCGTGGATGGTAATGGCGTATTCAGCGGTTTTCTCTCCCTGGTGCAGGACCCGCACCTGGGCGGCCCGAATAGGCTCTCCCCGCAGATCCCGGATCGCAGCCAGCTTCTCCGCGGCGCCGTTTACAGGGCCGTACACCCAAACATGGTAAGTCTTGGAGATTTCATGGCTGGGGTGCAGCAGCCTCTGGGTCAGGGCACCGTCATTGGTCATGAGCAGCAGGCCCTCAGAGTCCAGATCCAGGCGGCCTACCGGGTAGACCCGTGCACCCGCATCCGCTACCAGCTGTGCAACCGTGGGGCGGCCTTGCTCATCGGACAAGGTGGTCACATAGCCACGGGGCTTGTTCAGCATCAGATAGACCAGGCGCGGAGCGGCGTTCAGCGGCGCCCCGTCCACCCGGATATCGTCCCGTTGAGGATCGGCCCGCTGGCCCAAAACTGCCGGACGGCCATTGATGGTGACCCGTCCGGCAAGGATATATTGCTCTGAGGCACGGCGGGAACAGACTCCCGCCGCGGACAAAAGTTTTTGCAGTCGTTCTTCCATGATTGCGGCTCCTTATTGGGGCAGACCGGCTTTCAGCGTGGCCATGGCCGGTTCCCATTCGGGCAGGACGTCCATGCCGCAAAGAAGCGGCACACGGCCTACCTCCTGCCCGTCTAAAAAGAATATGGCCTCCCCTGCCTGGCTGCCGGCCAGAACAGGCGCGGCGAGCGGCGCGGTGAGAGAGATCTTTGTGGTGACCGTCTCCCCCTCGGAGACCGGCCAGGAAAATGCCTCTGCCGCGATCAGCGGGATGCTGGACACCGAACCGCCGGACACCGCCGCCCGGGACAGGACTTTCCCAAGCGACGCACAGGACTTGGCGGGAAAGCTGGAAAAGCCGTAGGCATAAAGAGCCTGATGGTCGGCCCAGTCGTTCCCGTCCTGCAGCGTAACGGCCACCAGCCGCTGCCCATTCTGTTCGGCGCAGCTGACCAGTGTGCGCCCGGCGGCCATGGTATAGCCGGTTTTCAGGCCGATGCACCCATCCATATACTGCAGAAGCTTATTATGGTTGGTCATGGTCCTCCCGCCGATGGTGACGGATTTCGTAGAGGCGATGCGGATCAGCGTCTCGTTATTCACCGCCGCGCAGGCCAGCGTGGCCATGTCCCGGGCGGTAGAGTAGTGGTCCGGGTGGTCCAGACCGTTGGGGTTTGCAAACGAGGAGTGCGACATGCCCAGCGCCTGTGCGGTCTCGTTCATCCTGTCCACAAAACCCTCGATGCTGCCGCCCACATGTTCGGCAATGGCCACGGCGGCGTCGTTGCCGGAGCAGAGCAAAAGTCCGTAGAGCAGGGTTTCCAGCGTCAGCTCCTCCCCTGCACGCAGGTACATGGAGGACCCTTCCGTTCCGGCGGCCTGAGCAGACACGGTCGCCGTGTCCGAGAGGTCTCCCTCCTGAATAGCGACCAGTGCAGTCAGAATTTTGGTGGTGCTGGCGATCAGCATTTTTGCGTCGGCGTTGTGCTCATACAAAACGCGGCCGCTGTCTACATCTACCAGAATAGAAGATGTGGCGGAAGTGCTGACAGCCAATGATTGACAAGGGAAAACACTAAACACTAAAACGAAAGCTGCCATACTGCACAGCCAACGCTGCAGCTGCTTTTGCAAGCCCATCACCTCGGTTTGGAATCATGGAAGTGATGGTAGTATACCCCGGTCAGAGGGCGGAATTGTCCTGCTTTTTGTCGAAATATTTTTCCACTTTATCCATGATATCGGGGACCATCTCCACCACGCGGTCCACCGTGGACACAGGCGGCACGGCCACAGGAAGCACCCGGGCGCTTCCGTCCTTGACCACCAGGAACGCCACAGGAGCGATCTTCACGCCGGCAGCGCTGCCGCCGCCGAAGTTCTCCTTGGGGCTGGTTTTTCCATAGTCTCCGCCACCGGCGCCGAAGCCGAAGCTGACTTTGGAAATGGGAATCAGCGTAACGCCGTCAGGGGTGGTGATGGGCTGCCCCACGATGGTGTTGGTGTCCACCATTTCCCGGATCTTCTCCATGGTGGCGCGCATCATGTCGTTTAATGGAGACTTCTTTTCCATCGGATTGTCCATAGTTACCGTCCTTTCCATTATGCGGCCGAGGCTGTCTGCTTTGTTTCAGGATTTGCATTTTGGCCCCGCTTCATATAGCCTGCCAAAAATTTTATGACCGGGACCCCGATGCCAAGGGCCACGGATATCAGTGTGCCCAAAGTCAAAAAGATCCCAACCTTTCCGCTGGATACGGTGGTATCCGCATCAAAGTCGATGCCTACATGGATGGCTGGATCTGGGACACGCACCAGCTGCTCCAGGGCCGGCATGACGGTCCACACCACAGCATGGAGCTGCCCGTAGAGCTGCGCGGCCGCTGCAGGGTCCTCTTCCCCACCCACAGTGACGCTGATTTCCAGCGGCGTGATGCAGATGCCCCGTCTGGTACGGTCCAGCGCCTTGCGCAGAGGTGGCAGCAGCGTTTTCAGAGCCAGCTGGAGATCATCAGCGGTTGGCTTTGGGAAAGATGACCGCTTTTTCTGCGGCTGCTGCGGAGCTTCCTTGGCAGCCGGTTCCGGCTTGCTGCTTTTTTTCTTCCGCGGAGCGGGCGGATACAGCTGGATGTGCGCAGGGCCGACGGTTGCTTCCGCCGTCAGAGAGCCGGGCTCCCAGGTAAGGCGGACGCCCAGACGCAGACGGCTCAAAAGCACTGCCAGCAAGATCAATATGCCCAAAATGATCAAAAACCACATCAAGGCGTTCTCCTCCCCTCTTATCTGCAGGAATCAGTCTTCCGAGGAAACGGCGTGCTGAGCGGAATCAATGATCTGGCCGCTTTCATCCAGGCGCATCTGCCCGTCACCGCCGAGATCCGGCATTTCGGGAAGATCGTCCAGGCTGCTCAGGTGAAATGCCCGCAGGAACTGCCGGGTGGTGCGATAAAGATGGGGGCGGCCCGGCACTTGGAGTCTGCCGCACTCCTCAATGAGCTTTCGATCCTGCAGGAGGCTGATGGTGTAGGCGCTATCCACGCCGCGGACCTGGTCCACGAAGGCGCGGGTAGTGGGCTGATAGTAGGCGATGATCGTCAGCACTTCCAGGGCCGGCTGACTGAGCTTGGCCGGCTTGCGGATCTCAAAAGCGCGGCGGATGGCGTCGGCATAATCCGGCGCGGAGCAAAGCTGCCAGCTGTCCTCAATGTGCAGAAGGCGCATGCCGCGCCGCTCATAGGAATAGTAGTCTGTCAGGTGCTGCAGGACCTGCTCCGCCGTGGCGCGGTCCAGATCCAGCGCAACGCAGATCCGGTCGGTCTGTACCGGCTCGCCGGAGGCAAACAGGATGCTCTCTACGGCGGCCTCAATCTCTTTCATTTCCATGCTTTCCAAACTTGGCAACTCCTCACAGTTTCAGATCCTCAGGGATATCCCGCTCCTGGCGCACAGTGCAGTCGGTCTCGGAGCCTGCCAGATGGATCACGCTGGCACGGCACAGCTCCAGTACCGCCAAAAAGGTGGCCACCACTTCACTGCGGCTCCGGCTGCCACGGAACAAAAGCAAAAACCGGGTGATTCCGTGCTGGCGCAGACGCTGCAGGATCTCCTTGGCTTTGCTTTCCACCGGGTACGGCTCATGGCGTACGATCTCATCAAAGACGGCCTGGGGCGGCGGCAGGGCCTGCTTGGCCCGGGAGCGGATCTCCGCCATGGCCAGGATCAGATCGGCGGGTTCCTGACTGTATTCAAAGATCTTCCCGCGCTTTACAGGTTCGGGGTTGCGGGTCAGGATATTGCGGCCGAATTCTCCCAGAGGCTCCAGACGCTGGGCCATGACTTTGACGCGGCTGTAGTGTTCGCTGCGCCGCCGTTCCTCCAGGGACTGGATCAGGGCATCCATTTCGCTGCGGGCCTCTTCATCTTCGATAGACAGCAGCATTCTCGTTTTGATGTACATCAGGTGGGAGGCCATAGAGACGAATTCGCTGGCCACTTCCAGGTCCATCCGCTGACGGACCTCCAGCCACTCCAGATACTGATCCAGGATCTGCGAGATGGAAATATCCTGGATCTCCATCTTATTCTTCCCCAAAAGATACAAGATCAAATCCAGAGGACCTTCAAAATCCTGCATTTCCTCCTGGGAGCGGGAACGGACCACCTTTTCCAATTTAAAAACAGGATTTTCCAATGTTTGCACCTCAAACCGATATTTTTGCATCCAAAGACACAAAAACCCAATAAATAAAATCATTATACCAGCTTTTTGCCCCAAATACAAGGGCCCGGAAGGTGGCCAAAGTCCGGGTGGGAGAAGCGGCAAACGAAAGAAAGCTCAAGGCAAAGCGCCTTGAGCTTTCTTCTATTCAATAAATGAACATGCTGCAGACCACTTGCGATCCTGCAAGGGCTTTCTCAGCCCTTTACCATAGAGGCGATCTCAGCAGCGAAGTTCTCCTGCTTCTTCTCGATGCCCTCGCCCTTCTCGAAACGGACAGCGTTCTTGAAGGTGATGGTGCCGCCCAGCGCCTTGGCAGCGGAAGCGATATACTGCTCCACGGTCATGGCGTTGTCCTTCACGAACTCCTGCTGCAGCAGGCAGTTCTCGGCATAGAACTTGTTCATCTTGCCCATGACGATCTTCTCGCGCACCTGCTCGGGCTTGTTGGCCATCTTGGGATCGTTGGACATCTGGACCATCATGATCTTCTTCTCCTCGTCCAGAACGTCCTGGGTGACCTGGGTCTTGTCCCAGAAACGGGGATTCAGAGCGGCGATCTGCATGGCGACGTCCTTACCGACCTCTTCCACCTTCTCGGCGGGCAGGTTGGTCTCCAGGTTCACCAGAACACCGATCTTGCCGCCGGCGTGGACGTAAGCCACGGAGGTACCGCCCTCAAAGCGGGCGAAGCGGCGGACCTTGATGTTCTCGCCGATGACCAGGACCATCTCCTGCTGCTGCTGGGTGACGGTCAGATCAGTGCCGTTGTACTTGCACTCCATCAGAGCGTCCAGATCGGCGGGAGCCTCCTTGGCAACGGTCTCAGCCACGCCCTTGACGAAGTTGACGAACTTCTCGTTCTTGCCCACGAAGTCGGTCTCGGCGTTGACCTCGACCACCACGCCGGCACCATCGATGACAGTGGCATAAGCCATGCCCTCGGCGGCGATACGGCCAGCCTTCTTGGCGGAGGCGGCCATGCCCTTTTCACGCAGCCACTCGACGGCCTTGTCCATGTCGCCGTCGGAAGCGGCCAGTGCCTTCTTGCAATCCATCATGCCCACGCCGGTCATCTCGCGCAGGGTCTTAACATCAGCTGCGGTAAAAGCCATTTTACGTTTCCTCCAGTATGATTGATCAGACGGGCGGAGGTTCTCCGCCCGTCCGGCAGATTACTGATTACTCAGCGTCCTCAGCCTTCTCAGCGGCAGCCTCGGCGGTCTGCTCGCCCTGCTTGCCCTCCAGCACGGCGTTGGCCATGATGGAAGAGATCAGCTTGATGGCGCGGATGGCGTCATCGTTGCCGGGGATCACATAATCGATCTCGTCGGGATCGCAGTTGGTATCGGCGATGGCCACAACGGGGATGCCCAGCTTGTGAGCCTCAGCGATGGCGTTGCGCTCCTTGCGGGTGTCCACGATGAACAGGGCGCCGGGCAGACGCTTCATTTCCTTCACACCGCCCAGGTACTTCTCCAGCTTGGCGATCTCGCCCATGTGCTTCATGACTTCCTTCTTGGGCAGCATGTCGAAGGTGCCGTCAGCCTGCATGTTCTTCAGCTGGGTCAGACGGTCCACGCGGGTGCGCATGGTCTTGAAGTTGGTCATCATGCCGCCCAGCCAACGAGCGTTGACATAGTACTGGCCGCAGCGGGTAGCCTCCTCGCGGATGGCCTCCTGAGCCTGCTTCTTGGTGCCCACGAACAGCAGGGTCTGGCCGTTCTCGCTGAGCTGACGGACGAAGTTGTAGGCCTCCTCCAGCTTGCGGACGGTCTTCTGCAGGTCAACGATATAGATGCCGTTGCGCTCGGTGTAGATATAGGGAGCCATCTTGGGGTTCCAGCGACGGGTCTGGTGACCGAAGTGGACGCCCGCCTCCAGCAGGGCCTTCATGGATACGACGTTAGATGCCATAATGTTTTGTTCCTCCGAATCAGTTTAGTTTTTACCTCCGGCGGTTTCATCCCCCCTGCCAATCTCCTGCGGAGACACAGACAGGAAGTCGACGCACCGTGCGGAATGCTGAAATATAATACCATAGGCCGCAGGTGAATGCAAGTATTTTTTCCAGAAAAATACGGAAAATACCTGCTTTTTCTGAGGATTCCCCGGGGGTTTCACAGCAACTTGCGCCGTTTGCGCTCCATGGCGGGGTCACGCCGCTGAAACTGCTTATCCACCAGAATGATGTCGTCTCCCACCCGCTGGATGCACTCCCACGGGATATAAAACTCCTCTCCCCTGCCGAAAAGCCCGAAAAAGCGGCAGGGGCCGTACACCACGATGGCCACCACCTGCCCCTCGGGAAGCTTCACGTCCACGTCGTCTACAAAGCCGAGCCGGCAGCCGTCGCAGACATTGATGACCTCCTTGCGCCGGAGATCCCGGATCCTGCACTGCATGGTGCTCCCTCCTTCCGCTCCATGCATATGCGCGCGGGCGGACGTCCCATGCCCACAATGCGACAAAAGCTCCCAGTATAGGAAAAAGCGGCATGGGCAATACTGAGCGCAGATTGTTGATTAGGCAGGAGACGGATGCATGCAGGGAAAAGTGGAAATCGCCGGCGTCAATACCGCCAGGCTGAAGGTGCTGAAAAACGACGAGACCATGGAGCTTCTGCGAAAGACGAAAAGCGGCGACCAGGAAGCACGACGTCAGTTGATCGAGGGGAACCTCCGGCTGGTGCTCTCGGTCATCCAGCGATTTGCCAGCCGGGGCGAGAACGCGGACGACCTGTTTCAGGTGGGCTGCGTGGGGCTCATCAAGGCCATCGATAATTTTGACGTGGACAAGCCCGTGCGCTTTTCCACCTACGGTGTACCCATGATCATCGGCGAGATCCGCCGGTATCTCAGGGACAACAGCGCTATCCGGGTATCCCGCTCCATGCGGGACACGGCTTACCGGGTGCTGCAGGTGCGGGACCGCTTTATCGCCGAGAATCAGCGGGAGCCTACCGTGGAGCAGATCGCCAAGGAGCTGGATATCCCCCGGGAAGAGGTGGTGTTTGCCATGGATGCCATCGTGGACCCCGTATCCCTTTACGAGCCGGTCTACGACCATGGCGGGGACGCCATCTGTGTGATGGACCAGCTGCGGGACACCCGGGATACGGACGAGGACTGGACGGACCGCATCGCGCTGAAAGAAGCCATGAAGCGGCTGGACCCCCGGGAGCGGCGCATCCTCTCTCTCCGGTTTTACGAGGGAAAGACCCAGATGGAGGTATCCGCCGAGGTGGGGATCTCCCAGGCGCAGGTCAGCCGGCTGGAAAAAGGGGCCATCAACACCATTAAGAAAAATCTGTGAGCCTTGTCATTGACGGGCGGGCCGGTTTCGGATAGACTGATTTTGAAATTTCAAAAGAGAGGAACTGGCCCCATGGATTTTGAAAAGCTGAAAGAATTCCGCAATACCAATAATCCCTTTTGTCAGCGGCTTGGCATTTCGGTGGAGGAAATCGGCCCGGGATATGCCCGGATCACAAAACAGGTGACGCAAGAGGATCTCAATCCCGCGGGGCTTGCCCACGGCGGGGTGTACTTCACCATGGCGGACACCGCTTCCGGCGCAGCCTGTGCCTCCCACGGCTACTATGGCGTGACGGTAAACGCCAATTATAACTATCTCAAAAGCGGCAAGTGCGGAGACACACTGATCGCAGAGGCAGCGGAGACCAAGGCCGGCCGGACGCTTTGCGTATATGATGTGCGTGTGACGGACCAGAATGGGACGCTTCTGGGAACGGGGACGTTCACCTATTACCTGCTGGATCGGAAAATCGAGCTGTAAAAAAGACGCGGCGAAAGCCGCGTCTTTTTTTGATGATCATCAAACGCCCATGGTGCTGGTCTCCGGCAGCGTGGAGCCGCCGTCGATGACGAACTGGGCGCCGGTGAGATAGCTGGCCTCGTCGCTGGCCAGGAATGCTGCCAGCTCGCCCACTTCCTTGGGATCGGCCAGCCGTCCCAGAGGAATGGCGGAGGCGATGCCGTCCACCACGCTCTGGGGGTTGTCCGGGCAGGACTGGACCGCCATGCCCTGCACCATGGGGGTGAGCACATAGCCCGGGCAGATGGCGTTGACGTTGACATAAGGGGCAAACTCCCGGGCCAGAGCCTTGGTCAGGCCCACCAGAGCCGCCTTGCTCATGGCATATGCCGCCTCGCCGGGGTCGGCCACCATATCGCCGGTGACGGAGGACATGATGACGATCTTGCCCCACTTGCGCTCCACCATGGCAGGCAGTACCGCCTTGCAGGTGTTCCACGCGCCCTTGACGTTGATGTCCAGATGGGCGTCCCGGTCGGCGTCGCTCTGGGTCAAAAAGTCGCCCAGGCGGCAGATACCCGCATTGGAGACCAGGATATCAATGGCGCCGAAGGCCTTCACGCCCGCTTTATATCCGGCGCGGACGCTGTCCATATCCGCAACGTCCATCCGCACGGCCACAGCCTGGGCACCCTCAGCACGCAGCTGGGCCGCCAGTTCCTCCACGGCCTGGCCGCGGGCGGCAAGCACCACATTGGCCCCATGCTTGACGAACGTGCGGGCGATGCCCTCTCCGATGCCCTTGGAGGCGCCGGTAATGAGGGCGGTCTTTCCGGTCAGCTTACCCATGGTAAAACAGCTCCTTTTAGATTCCATATCGTATAATATATTAAAAATAATACAAAATCAGCCCTGGAGAGCCTGCTGTGTCAGCTCAATGAACCGCTCTCCAAAGTGGGACAGGTACCGGTCCCGGCGGTAGCCCACCACCAGGCGGCTGATGGTAGAGGGGTCGGTGAGAGGGAAGAAGTCCAGCTTGTCGGTGGGGGAGCGGGCGGCGGTGACATGGATGGTCTTGACAAACAGCTCCGGGCAGATGGTGATGCCCACCCCCGCCTCGGCCATGGCCAGCGTGGTAATGGTGTTCTCCGTCTCCAGAATCAGCTTAGGCTTGAAGAAATGGCGGCTGAAGTACTGGTCCACGATGCTGCGGGTGCGGTTGCCCCGTTTAATCAGGATGAAAGGCATGTGCTGGAAGGCGTCAATGTCCGCCCCGTCGGCAAACTGTTTACGCATCTCCTCCGCCCGGTCGCCGAAGATCTGGTCGGTAAAGCTGCGGGGCACCACCAGCATCAGGTCCTCCTGGGTCAGGGGGACCACCTCCACACCCTCCATCATGATAGGCTGGAAGCAGACGATCAGATCCACACGGCCGTGGGCCAACTCGTCCTCCAGGTGGGTGGAGTTGCCCTCAAAGAGGGAGAATTCCACCATGGGAAACTCGGCCTGGAATTTGGGCAGCACCTCAGGCAGCAGAGCCAGACCGCAGGTGTGGGAGATGCCCAGACGGAGCACGCCCATGTAGTGGCGGTTGATGTCGCCCACCTTGGCCAGGTACTGGCTGTGCAGGTCCAGGATCTGGGTGGCAGTCTCCACCAGCAGATCCCCCGCGTAGGTCAGGGACAGCTTGGGCGAGCGGGTAAAGAGCTTGACATCCAGTTCCCGCTCCATGTTGCTGATGTGGTTGCTTAACGATTGCTGGGAGATATACAGCCGCTCGGCCGCCCTGGTAATGTTCAATTCCTCTGCCACAAGCAGGAAATACTTCAAATGGAGAAAATTCAACCGGTCTCCCCCTTCCAAATTCCAGATATATGAAGGAGTTCCTTCATTTTTTCGTTGGGATAGCACTATTATATCACAGCCAAAAAGCTGTGGCAACCATCGATAAAAATCTGCTGTTCGGAATGATAATTTTATGGTTTAATAGTATCAAAAGATAGGGCAAAAGAGAGAAGAATCCCTGCCTTAGCTTTTAAAAACATTCGAAAATGGAATGCAAAAGTGTAATTACAAACCATGTGCGCATAGGGCAATCCCTGTCAAAATAACTGGAAAGACCAAACATTGAGAAAGGAAGATTGTTTGCCATGAAATGTCTGATCATTGACGCCGTCCACAGCTCCATCGCCGAGGAGTTCAGCAAGTACATGCAGGTGGACACCCACATGCTGCCCACCCAGGAGGAGCTGGCCAAGCTGATCCCTGACTATGATGCTGTCTCTTATACACATCTGACGCTGCCGACGACTAGTCGAGTGTAGA
>URKI01000055.1 GCA_900548505.1 uncultured Oscillibacter sp.
GCATACGAGATAGGCTCCGGTCTCGTGTGCTCGGAGATGTGTATAAGAGACAGGGAGTCCCCTCCTCCCCCAGGATGGCCTGACCCCCTTCGTAGCGGTCCTCCCCCGCAATGGATTGCCCGTCCACAGCGGTGATGATCTCCCCTGCCGCCAAGCCGGCCTCAGCGGCCGGAGAGGCCTCCAGCACCGCGAGAATGACCAACCCTTTTGGATCTTCATATCCCACGGTGACCCCGACCCCCACATAGGAGTTGGTCCGGCGCTGGTTCTGCGCCTCATACTCCTCCGCGGTCAGGTAGTGGCTCCACCGGTCGCCCAGTCCGTCCACCATGCCTGCCAGCGCGCTGTCCACGGCCGCCGCAGGGTCGTAATCCCCCACAAAGCGGGTACGAACCACTCCAAACCCCTGAAGCAGCGTAAGGGCCTGAGGGCCTATAAGCAGATAGGCCGCCAGAGCGGCAGCAGCCAAAGCAGCCAGGGCTCCGCCCAGAACCGCCGCAATGAGCTGCCAGCGGGAAAATCGTTTTTCTCTCACGTCTTGGTGCCCCTTCCCAGAAAGACGGGCGGAGAATCTCTCTCCGCCCGTCTCCTGTCGCTTAATGGAAATTGACGCCGGGGAACATACTTCTGGGATCCTGGCGGACACCGTTGACCCGCAGTTCCAGATGAAGGTGGTTTCCGGTAGAGGAACCGGTGGTCCCCACGTAGCCGATGACCTGTCCCTGGCTCACCACCTGGCCCTCGCTCACCGCCCGGGAGCGCATGTGAGCATAGAGCGTGCTCCTCCCGTTTCCGTGGCTGATGACCACATAGTTGCCGTAGGAGCTGGGCGCATAACCAGAAATCGTAACTACGCCGCCCTGGACAGCATAGATGGAAGTTCCTCCAGGGGCAGGCAGATCGATGCCGGTGTGATTGTTCGGCTTTCCTGTAATGGGGTGGGTCCGCCAGCCAAAATAAGAAGTGATGTGGGTATAGCTGCTGGGCAGCGGATAAGCATACCCGGAGCCGGTATGAAAGGTGATCTTCTGGGAGGCAATGAGCTTCTCCAACTCCTTCTGCTTGGCGGCGATCTTGGCGGCGATCTTCTCCTCCTCCGCCTCCTCGGCCGCCACCAGCGCCTCAGCGGCGTCAGCCTGGCCCTTCAACTCATCAAAGAGGGCCTGGGCCTCCCGCACCTTTGCGGCCTGCTCAGTCCGCTTGGCGTCCAGCTGGGCCTTCTGCTCGTCCAGTCCAGCCTTGGACTCGTTGAGCCCGGCCAGAGTGTCCTCCACCTCTTTGCGAGCCGCCGCCAGCTCTTCCACCACACCGTTGTCGTACTCCATGATCTCATCCACCAGAGCCAGCCGGTCCAGAAGGTCAGAGTAGTCGCTGGCGTCAAAAAGGACCGACCAATAAGAGACGGTCCCCGCCTCCTCCATAGACCGGGCCCGCTGGCAGAATCGGTCGTACGCGGCGCTCTCCTTGGCCTGGGCCTCGGTCAGCGCCGTCTCCTGCGCTGCAATGAGCGCGGTATAGGTGTCGATCTGGCTCTGGGTGTTGGCCACCTCGGTGTCGATGGCGGCCAGCTCCTGATCCAGAAGTTTCTTCCGCTCCAGTGCCTTGGCCTTGTCGTTTTCGAGAGCCTTCAGCTGTGCCTGGAGCTCCTTCTTTCGAGCGCTGGCGTCGGCCGCGTCATCCTTCAGCCCGGAGATCTGATCCTTCAACTCACTCTGGCTGACGGCGTGGGCCGAGGTAAGCGCGCTGCCCAGCAGCGGCAGCAAAAGGGCCAGCACCATGACCAGTGCCAAAAGTGCAGTGACAACCCGCCGCCAGTCCGGCTTTTTCCCCTGTTTTTTCGTCTGTGCTTGCTGTTTCAATTTGATTCCCTCCGGATTCGTCGTCAAACCTGCAGGAACTTCCGAATGGCCAGCACGCTGCCCCCGGTACCCACCACCAGTCCGGTGACGGAGAAAATGCCCAGCACCCTGAGAGCGATGCTCTGGAACGGGATTATTGTCAGCATCTGGATGGTCTGCCCGGTACTGATGGCCTGGGCAATCAGTGTGTAGATCCCCCACTGGAGGAAGAAAGCGCACACCGCGCCCGCCAGGCCCAGGATCATCCCCTCAAAGATAAAGGGGCCCCGGACGAAACCGTTGGTGGCGCCGCACATCTTCATGATGGCGATCTCCTCCCGGCGGGTGAAGGTACCCAGCTTGATGGTGTTATAGATGATGAACAAGGAGATGAGCAGCAGCAGCGCAATGAGGATCAACGCCACGCCGGTGGCCACATTCCGCACCATCACAAACCCCTGCGCCACCTCGGGGGCGGCCTGGAGATTGACGATTCCCGGCACGGCGGACACCCCGTCCATGGTCTCCTGAATCCGGCTGATGTCCGTCATATGGACAGAGTACCGATCCCGAAACACCTCGTCGGGCAGATCGGCGTACAGTCCGGCGTTCTTGTCCCCGGCAAACTGATCGGCGTAGTTGGCCTTGGCCTCCTCCTTGGTGGTGAAGGACACCGAGGCCACGTTGGGCAGGGCCTCCAGCTGGCTTTGCAGCGCCAGGGCCTGCTCCCGGGAATAGCTCTCATCCACAAAGGCCAGAAACTCATTGTCCCGCTCCAGGTCGCCCAGCTTGTTCTCCAGGTTGAGGGCCACCAGAGAAAAGGATCCCATAATGAGCAAGCAGGCCACGATCATGAACACGGCGGCAAAAGACATGAGGCCGTGGGTAAAAATGGAGTGAAACCCCTCCGAAAGGTAATAGCCCAGGTCAAATTGTTTCTTCATTGTTATAATACCCGCCTGTCTCGTCGCTGATGATCCGTCCGTTCTCAATGGCGATCACCCGCTTGGAAAAGCGGTTGACCAGTTCCTTCTCGTGGGTGACCACCAGCATGGTAGTGCCCAGCTCGTTGATTTTTTCCAGCAGCAGCATAATCTCCAGGGAACGCTGCGGGTCCAGGTTTCCCGTGGGCTCATCGGCGATGATCATCTGGGGGTTGTTCACCAAAGCCCGGGCAATGGCCACACGCTGCTGCTCGCCGCCGGAGAGCTCCGTGGGATAGCTGTCGGCCTTTTTCTCCAGGCCCACCAGCTGCAAAACATAGGGGATGCGCTTGCGGATCTCCTTGGGGGATGCGCCCACGGCCCGCATGACGAAGGCCAGGTTGTCGTAGACGGTCTTTTTCTCGATCAGCCGGAAATCCTGGAAAATCACGCCCAGCGTCCGCCGCATGAGGGGCAGCTGCCGGTCCGCGATGTTGCTGATGGAAAAGCCGTTGATCATGATCCGTCCGGCGCAGGGCTCCACCTCGCCGGTCAGCAGCTTGATGATGGTGGACTTGCCGGAACCGGAGGGGCCCACCAAAAACACAAACTCACCATCCTCAATGGTCAGGCTGATGCCTCGGATGGCTTTTGTGCCGTTGTCATACTCCATTTCCACGTCTTTCAATCGAATCATTTGGCACCTCACAGGTCTGATTATCCGTTCAGACGACCGTTTCCCCGGAAAGGTTCCCCCCTTTTCCGTCGGTCGACATAATTCTTTACAATGTCACATTATATACAGGTTCTCCCGGCAATGCAAGGCATGGCCTGTATTTTCCCGCATTTTTTACACAGGGCTACCAGGGGACAGAGACCGCCCTCCGCAGTGTCTCCTCTCCGCCCTGAACGGTTTGAAAAAAGCCCCGGCCGGAGAGCCGGTCGGGGCAAATACACCGTATGTATGCAGCGCGATCAGGAATCGATGCCGCGGGAAGTCAGGTACTTCTTGACCATCAGGGCAACCTTGAAGGTGATGGCGTCGTCAAACTCCCGCAGATCCAGCCCGGTGAGCTTCTTGATCTTTTCCAGCCGGTAGACCAGCGTATTGCGGTGGACGAAGAGCTTCCGGGCGGTCTCGGAGACGTTCAGGTTGTTCTCAAAGAACTTGTGGATGGTAAAGAGCGTCTCCTTATCCAGCGCGTCGATGGGGTTCTTCTTGAAAACCTCCTGGAGGAACATTTCGCACAACGTGGTGGGCAGCTGATAGATCAGACGGCCGATGCCCAGGTTCTCGTAGTTGATGACGTACTTCTCCGTATCGAAGACCTTGCCCACCTCGATGGCGATCTGGGCCTCCTTGTAGCTCTTGGCCAGATCCCGCAGATGGGTAGCCACGGTGCCGATGCCCACCACCACGGCAGGCTCACCGCCCACCCGCAGCGTCTCCTCCACGGAGGCAGCAATCTTGTTGAGCTCCTTGATACCGGCACCCTCGGGCATCTGCCGGATGAGTACCACGTCACCCTCGCCCACGCTGAGGACGAAATCGTTCTGCCGGTCGGGGAACAGGGACTGGATCACATCCGTGGGCACGGACTCGCCCTTTTTCAAAGAGCGCACTACAAATACGCCCCGGGGCACATCCGCGGTGACCCGCAGCTCCTTGGCCCGCATGTAGATATCGCCCAACATGATGTTGTCGGAAATGATATCCTTGACGAAGGAGCCCCGGTCGTGCTTTTCCTCGTAATAGGCCTTGGCCGCGTTGAGGGCCACGGTGGCCATGGCGCAGACGGTCTTGCTGATCTCATTGTCGCCGAAAGCAAACGCGGCGTAATCAAACTGATTGCTCCAGCCGTTGAGCGCCTTGAAAGTTTTCCCGTCAGAGGTGACCATGGAACCGCCGGCAGCGTTGACCACCGGCACATTCTCCGCCCATCGCTGACCGATCATGGAAAGCTCGCTGCACGCGATGACGATTCCTTCCGCGTCGATCACGCCTACGGTACGGTCTGTATTCTCCTTCAACTGCAAAACCACATTTTGAAAAATTCTTCCAGACATGGTTGCCCTCCTCACCTAAAATCACACGGGAGTCTTTGTGCATTTTGTCAATGTCTACATTATATCGGCATTTTCGTCAAAACGCAAGATGTTTTTTCTCTTTTCGACAAAAAAATCACTTGCTTTTTGGTGAAGATTTGAATTCACCTTTGGGTTTCTTAAGCTTTTTGTAAAAGTTCCACTTCTTTTGCCGTCAAAAACCGGAATTTTCCTCTCTCCAGCGTGGGGTCCAACGGCAGATTGCCCATTGCGATCCGCTCCAGATACACCACCGGCTTCCCCCGCTGTGCCAGCATACGCTTAATCTGGTGGAACTTTCCCTCCCGCAGGGTGACCCGGGCCTCGCTCTCCGCATCGGCGGAGAGGATCTCCAGTCCGGCGGGCAGGCAGGCAAGGCCATCGTCCAGGGTCATACCGGCTGCAAAGGCATCGCAGTCCTCCTGGGTCAAGCGGCCCGCTACGCGGGTGTAGTAGACTTTATCCACATGGTGTCTGGGAGAGAGCAGGTCATGGGCCAGGTCCCCCTGATTCGTCAGAAGCAGCAGGCCCTCCGTGTCCTTGTCCAGCCGCCCCACCGGAAAGAGCTTTTGCTTCTGCAGCTCCGGCGGCAGCAGATCCAGCACGGTCTTGCCCCGTCCGTCCTCCGTAGCGGACAAATACCCCGCAGGCTTATTGAGCATGACCCACGTATAGCGCCGGTAGGTGATGGTCTCTCCGTTGACCATGATCTCCGCTGATTCCGGGTCGGCCTTCTCCTCCCCTGAGCGGGGCGGGACCCCATCTACCAGCACTCTTCCCTGCCGGATCAAATTTTTGACTTCCCGCCGGGACCAGCGACCGGTGGAGGCGATGATCTTGTCCAGCCGTTCCAGTGCCATTTCCATTCTCCCTTCCCTCGGATTCTGTGGTCCATCCTATCATATTCGTCCAAAAAAATGAATAGGAAATTGCAGGAGGGGATCAAGATGTTTATTTGGAGTACCCGGTTGTCCAAAAAAAAGCTGGCTGCGGGCAGTATTCTGACCATCGGCGTGCTGGCGGCAGTGCTCTTGCTGCCGGCGCTGCTGGGGGAAGACGACACCCCAGCGCCTCTGCCCGGCGAGACCAATGCCCAGCGGGTGGAGTATCTGCGCACTTGCGGCTGGGAGGTGGTGGAGGAGCCTGTGGAGACGTTCCAGTTCCTGCTGCCGGAGAAGCTGGAAGAGCCCTACGCATCCTACAATGAGCTCCAGCTCTCCCAGGGCTTCGATCTGCGCCCGTACTGCGGCCATCAGCTGGCCCGCTACACCTACACGCTCACCAACTACCCGGGCCGGCCGGAGGGCGTGCAGGCGAATCTTTATGTCTGTGACGGGCAGATCGTCGGCGGAGACGTGTTCTGCCCGGGAGCCGGTGGCTTCCAGGAAGCGCTGCTATCCGCCCAGTAACGCAGTGCAGGCAAAAAAAGAGGACTGCTGCAAAGCAGCAGTCCTCTTGGGCAGAAGAAAGGAATTAGACTTCCTCGACCTCGGTGACAGCGCCGGAACCAACGGTACGGCCGCCCTCACGGATAGCGAAACGCAGACCCTTCTCGATAGCGATGGGGGTGATCAGCTCAACGCTCATCTCGACGTTATCGCCGGGCATGCACATCTCGGTGCCCTCGGGCAGAGTGATGACGCCGGTAACGTCGGTGGTGCGGAAGTAGAACTGGGGACGATAGTTGTTGAAGAAAGGAGTGTGACGGCCGCCCTCTTCCTTGGACAGGACGTAGACCTGGCCCTTGAACTTGGTGTGGGGATGGATGGAGCCGGGCTTGGCCAGAACCTGACCACGCTCGATGCCGTTACGATCCACGCCACGCAGCAGAGCGCCGATGTTGTCGCCGGCCTCAGCGTAGTCCAGCAGCTTGTGGAACATCTCGATACCGGTAACAACGGTCTTCTTCTTCTCGTCGGTCAGACCAACGATCTCGACTTCCTCGCTCAGCTTCAGCTGGCCACGCTCCACACGGCCGGTAGCCACGGTGCCGCGGCCGGAGATGGTGAACACGTCCTCGACGGGCATCAGGAAGGGCATGTCGGCCTTACGGTCGGGAGTGGGGATATAGGAGTCAACAGCGTCCATCAGCTCCTTGATGCAAGCATACTCGGGAGCGGAGGGATCGGTGGAGTCGGAGATCAGAGCGTTCAGAGCAGAGCCCTTGATCACGGGGATGTCGTCGCCGGGGAACTCGTAGTTGGACAGGGTCTCGCGGACCTCCATCTCGACCAGCTCCAGCAGCTCCTCGTCGTCCACCTGATCGCACTTGTTCAGGAACACGACGATGGCGGGCACGCCCACCTGACGGGCCAGCAGGATGTGCTCCTTGGTCTGAGCCATGGGGCCATCGGTGGCGGCGATAACCAGGATGGCGCCGTCCATCTGAGCAGCACCGGTGATCATGTTCTTGATATAGTCGGCGTGGCCCGGGCAGTCAACGTGAGCATAGTGACGAGCCTCGGTCTCATACTCAACGTGAGCGGTGTTGATGGTGATGCCGCGCTCCTTCTCCTCGGGAGCCTTGTCGATGGAGTCATAAGCCTCGAACTGAGCCTTGCCCTGCAGAGACAGCCACTTGGTGATAGCGGCGGTCAGAGTGGTCTTACCATGGTCGACGTGACCAATGGTACCGATGTTAACATGGGGCTTGGTTCTTTCAAATTTCTGCTTAGCCATTTGAAAATCCTCCTGTCAAAATAGATATCCGCTTGTATTCATGCAAAATTATTCAGCATGGAATATTTTACAGTATATTGCGGGGAAAATCAATCCCTTTTTCCTTAGTCCTGGGGCTTGGTACGCTCGCTGACGATCTTATCCCGCAGGTTCTTGGGCAGCTCACAGTAGCTGTGAGGCTCCATGGTGTACTGACCACGGCCCTGAGTGGCAGAACGCAGGTCGGTAGCATAGCCAAACATGTTGGCCAGAGGCACCAGAGCGTCCACCTGCTGAGCGCCGGGACGGGCCTCCTGGCCCAGGATCTGGCCGCGGCGGGCGGTCAGGTCGCCGATCACGGTGCCCAGATAGTCGTCGGGAGCGATCACGGAAACCTTCATGATGGGCTCGAGCAGCACGGGATCCGCCTTGCGGCAGGCCTCCTTGAAGGCCATGGAACCGGCGATCTTGAACGCCATTTCAGAAGAGTCGACCTCGTGATAGGAGCCGTCGTACAGGGTGACCTTGACGTCCACAACGGGGAAGCCGGCCACAACGCCTGCCTGCAGAGCGCCGCGGATACCGGCGTCGACTGCGGGGATGAACTCCTTGGGGATCGCGCCGCCCACGACGGCGTTGACAAACTCGTAACCCTTGCCGGACTCGTTGGGCTCGACCTTGATCTTGACATGACCGTACTGGCCGGAACCACCGCTCTGGCGCTTGTACTTGGTGTCCTGATCCACAGCCTTCTTGATGGTCTCCTTGTAGGCGACCTGAGGCGCACCGACGTTGGCCTCCACCTTGAACTCGCGGAGCAGACGGTCCACGATGATCTCCAGGTGCAGCTCGCCCATGCCGGCGATGATGGTCTGACCGGTCTCTTCGTCCGTGTAGGTCTTGAAGGTGGGGTCCTCCTCGGCCAGCTTGATCAGGCCCATGGTCATCTTTTCCTGACCGGCCTTGGTCTTGGGCTCGATAGCCACGCGGATAACGGGCTCGGGGAACTCCATGGACTCCAGGATGATGGGGTGCTTCTCATCGCACAGGGTATCGCCGGTGGTGGTGTTCTTCAGACCCACGGCGGCGCCGATATCGCCGGAGTAGACCTCCTCGATATCCTCCCGGTGGTTGGCGTGCATCTGCAGGATACGGCCCAGACGCTCCTTCTGGCTCTTGGTGGAGTTGAGCACCGTGGAACCAGTGGTGATGTGGCCGGAGTAGACGCGGAAGAAGCTCAGACGGCCCACATAGGGGTCGGTCATGATCTTGAACGCCAGAGCAGAGAAGGGAGCGTTATCGTCAGAGGGACGATCCTCCTCCTCATCCGTCTTGGGGTTGACGCCCTTGATGGCGGGGACGTCCACGGGAGAAGGCATATAATCCACGATGGCGTCCAGCAGCTTCTGCACACCCTTGTTCTTGTAAGAGGTGCCGCAGGTGACGGGAACCATCTCGTTGGCAATGGTAGCCTTCCGGATAGCAGCGCGGATCTTGTCCTGAGGAACTTCCTCGCCGCCCAGATACATCTCCATGATCTCATCGTCGAACATGGAAACAGCATCCATCAGCTTTTCGTGGTACTCGTTGGCCAGATCCACCATGTCCTCGGGGATAGGCTCAACGCGCATGTCCTTGCCCAGGTCATCATAATAGATGTCGGCATCCATCTCCACCAGGTCGATGATACCCTTGAAGGTCTCCTCGGAGCCGATGGGCAGCTGGATGGGCACTGCGTTGCACTTGAGGCGGTCCTCAATCATGTGCAGCACGTTGTAGAAATCGGCACCCATGATATCCATCTTGTTGACGTAGATCATGCGGGGAACCTTATAGTTATCCGCCTGACGCCAAACGGTCTCGGACTGGGGCTCCACGCCGCCCTTGGCGCACAGAACGGTCACAGAGCCGTCCAGCACGCGCAGAGAACGCTGGACCTCAACGGTGAAGTCCACGTGGCCCGGGGTGTCGATGATGTTGATACGGGTCTGGGGGAACTGCTTCTTGGAACCGGACCAGAAGCAGGTGGTAGCAGCGGAGGTGATGGTGATACCACGCTCCTGCTCCTGCGCCATCCAGTCCATGGTGGCGGTACCATCATGGGTCTCACCGATCTTATAGTTCACGCCGGTGTAGAACAAGATACGCTCGGTCGTCGTGGTCTTGCCCGCATCGATGTGAGCCATAATGCCGATATTTCTGGTATTTTCAAGAGAAGTTTTTCTCGGCATACTGTTACTCCTAACTTACCAGCGGAAATGTGCGAAGGCCTTGTTGGCCTCGGCGGCCTTGTGGACTTCCTCGCGCTTCTTCACGGCAGCGCCGGTGTTGTTGGCGGCGTCCATGATCTCGCCGGCCAGACGCTCGGCCATGGTGCGCTCACCGCGGGCGCGGGCGTAAGCGGTCAGCCAGCGCAGACCCAGGGTCTGGCGACGGGCAGGACGCACTTCCATAGGCACCTGATAGTTGGCACCGCCCACGCGGCGGGCCTTGACTTCCAGGCTGGGCATGATATTCTCCATAGCCTGGGCAAATACTTCGGTGGGTTCCTTCTCGGTCTTCTCCTTGATCTGATCGAAGGCCGCGTAAACCACCTTCTGGGCTACGCCCTTCTTGCCGTCCAGCATCACGCTGTTGACGAGCTTCGTCACCAGCACAGAGCCGTATACGGGATCGGGCAGAACCTCTCTCTTGGGAACATTACCTCTTCTGGGCACTATGCTTCCCTCCTTCATAATGATTCTATGATCTCATAGGTACTCAAAAGGCAAAATTGCCTTCCGTGGATGCCTGCCAAAGAGGTGTCCCATATCTATGTGAACCTATTCGGCAAAGCTTTCAGAAAAAGAAGTCCTTACTTGGACTTGGGCCGCTTGGCACCGTACTTGGAACGAGACTGCATACGGCCATTGACGCCCTGGGTATCCAGAGTGCCACGGATGATGTGGTAACGGACACCGGGGAGGTCCTTGACACGACCGCCGCGGATCATAACCACAGAGTGCTCCTGCAGGGAGTGGCCCACGCCGGGAATGTAGGCGGTGACCTCGTAGCCGTTGGTCAGACGCACACGGGCGATCTTACGCAGAGCGGAGTTGGGCTTCTTGGGGGTCGCGGTTCTCACGGCGGTGCACACGCCTCTCTTCTGGGGAGAAGGCAGATCGGTGGTCTTGGTCTTCAGGGTGTTCAGACCGAACTGCAGAGCGGGAGAATTGGACTTGAAGGAAACCTGTTCTCTTCCTTTACGGACCAGCTGGTTAAAAGTAGGCATTGATGTTCTCCTTTCTTTCATATTTCTGGCAGCCTAAAACGGACAGCCTTTATTTTTTGCGGAAAGCCCGAAAGCTATTCCGAAAAAACCACATTAATCCCGCAGGACGGCCACCACGCTGGCTCCCACCGTGATGCGGCAGGCCTTGCCCAGCTGGGCCATGGTGTATTCTGTCTCTACGGGGATACCGGCCTGGGCGCAATGTTCCGCCACCGGCTCGGTCAACGCGGGATCGGCGTCGCAGGCGAGGTACACCTGACAGGCCCGTCCTTCCCGGACGGCCTTGCGGGACTGCTTCACGCCGATGACCTTCTCTTGGGAAGCAAGCTCCGAAATCACGGGATTTCCTCCTGAAACGCATGGCAAAATTCGCAGAATATATCCGCGCAAGTTGGAATTATAGCATGGAGTGGGTCAATCGTCAAGTATTTCCGCAAAATGGATTTTTATTTTTTGCATTTCCCTGCAAATCAATGTTTATCCGTTTATTTCCGCCCTTTGTGACGGGCATATCCGTTCTTATATAAGAGGCGGAGGACCGCGGATGGCCGCGGTCCTCCGTAGCGATGTTGGAAAAAATCAATCCTCGAAGCCATCCGCCTCGTCCGCGGCAGCGGGGGTGCGGTCAGGCACCAGCTCCTCGGCGAAGGTGTGGTAGGCCTGCAGGCCGGTACCGGCCGGGATCAGCTTACCGATGATGACGTTCTCCTTCAGGCCGACCAGGTGGTCAGCCTTGCCCTTGATGGCCGCCTCGGTGAGCACCTTGGTGGTCTCCTGGAAGGATGCGGCGGAGAGGAAGGAATCCGTGGCCAAAGACGCCTTGGTAATACCCATGAGCAGCTGAGTGCCCACGGCATGGCGCAGAGGCTCGCCGTTCTCCTGGCGCTCGCCGGCAGCATTGCGCCGGTCGATCTCCTCGTTGGCGTCATCCAGCTCCAGCACATCCACCATGGAGCCGTCCAGCAGCTTGGTGTCGCCGGCGTCCTCCAGGCGCACCTTGCGCATCATCTGGCGCACGATGACCTCGATGTGCTTATCGTTGATATCCACGCCCTGCTGACGGTACACGCGCAGGACTTCCTGGATGAGGTAGTTGTACACGGCGTCGGCGCCCCGGATGCGGAGCACGTCGTGGGGGTTCAGAGCGCCGTAGGTCAGCTGGGTACCGGCTTCGATCACGTCGCCGTCCTTGACCTGCAGACCCGTGTGAGGCACGGCGTAGGTACGGGTGTCGCCGTCGTCGGCGGTGATGATGATGTTCAGGAGGCTTCCCTTGGTGGCTTCCTCGAACTTCACGCGGCCGCTGATCTCAGCGAGGGTTGCCATACGCTTGGGCTTGCGGGCCTCGAACAGCTCCTCAACACGGGGAAGACCCTGGGTGATGTCGCCGCCGGCCAGACCGCCGGTATGGAACGTACGCATGGTCAGCTGGGTACCGGGCTCACCGATGGACTGGGCAGCGATGATGCCGACTGCCTCGCCGGGGCCCACGGGCTTGGAGGTGGCCAGGTTCATGCCGTAGCACTTGGCGCACACGCCGCTGTGGGCCTTGCAGGTGAGAACCGTGCGGATCATGACGGTGGGATGCTCGTCGACGGCAGGATCGAAGGCGCAGCGGTCGCCGGGCCGGTAGTTCTCCTGCACCCAGCGGTGAGACTCCAGGATCTTGGCGTCGCTCTCCTGCATCATGCGGTCGGTGGACAGCAGCACCTCGCCGGTGTCGGCGTCCACCACGTCGCCCACCAGGAAGCGGCCGCGGATACGGTCGGAGAACTTCTCGATGACCTGGCCGTTCTCGCTGATCTCGGAGACCTTGATGCCGTGGGTCACATGGCAGTCCTCCTCGCGGATGATGACATCCTGGGAGACGTCGACCATTCGGCGGGTCAGGTAACCGGAGTCAGCGGTACGCAGAGCCGTGTCGGCCAGGCCCTTACGGGCGCCTCTGGAGGAAATGAAGTACTCCAGAGCGGTCAGGCCTTCGCGGTAGTTTGCCTTGATGGGGATCTCGATGGTCTTACCGGCGGTGTTGGCGATCAGGCCGCGCATACCGGCCAGCTGACGGATCTGCTTCATAGAACCACGGGCGCCGGAGTCCGCCATCATGAAGATGGGGTTGTAGCGGTCCAGGTTCTTCTGCAGGGCGTCAGAAACGTCGTTGGTGGTCTTTTCCCAGACCTGCACCACCTGCTTGTAGCGCTCGTGGTCGGTCATGAAGCCCATTTTGTACTGGTTTTCAATGTCCAGAACCGCCTGCTCGGAAGCGGCGACCATCTCGTACTTCTTGGGAGGAATGGTCATATCCGCGATGGAGACGGTGATGGCAGCCAGGGTGGAGTTGTGGTAGCCGGTGGCCTTGATGGCGTCCAGCACCTCGGCGGCCATGGTGAAGCCGTGCTTCTTGATGGTGCGGTCCACGATCTGGCCCAGCTGCTTCTTGCCGCAGGTGAAAGTGATCTCGTAGTCGCACACCCGGGCGGGGTCCGTGCGGTCCACGAAGCCCAGATCCTGGGGGATGTTCTGGTTGAAGATGATGCGGCCGGGGGTGGCTTCCACCACGCGGGTGTACTCCACGCCGTCCACCGTCAGAGTGCGGCGCACCAGAATGGGGCAGTGGGGGCCGATCACATGGTCGTTGTAGGCCATGATGGCCTCATTCTCACTGGCGTACCAGTGCACGGGCCGATAGGTGGCGGGACGCTTGCCCTCCGCCTTGGCCTTCTCGTTTTCTGCCAGGAACTCGTCGGCGTCCACCACGGACTGGGCGGTGAGGGCCGTGTCGCCGGCATCCTCGCACCAGACGGACTCGGCGCCCTTTTCCGCCTTGCCCATGCGGTCCATGGTCAGGTAGTAGGAACCCAGCACCATATCCTGGGTAGGCACGGTGACGGGGCCGCCGTCCTGAGGACGCAGCAGGTTGTTGGCGGAGAGCATGAGGATCCGGGCCTCGGCCTGGGCCTCGGCGCTCAGAGGCACGTGGATAGCCATCTGGTCACCGTCGAAGTCGGCGTTGAACGCGGTACAGGTCAGGGGGTGCAGCTTCAGGGCGCGGCCGTCCACCAGCACGGGCTCGAACGCCTGGATGCCCAGACGGTGCAGGGTCGGGGCGCGGTTGAGCATGACGGGATGATCCTTGATGATCATGTCCAGCGCATCCCACACCTCGGTGACGCCCTTATCCACCATCTTCTTGGCGGACTTGATGTTGTTGGCGGTGCCGTCCTCCACCAGCTTCTTCATGATGAAGGGACGGAACAGCTCCACAGCCATCTCCTTGGGCACGCCGCACTGGTAGATCTTCAGCTCGGGGCCGACGACGATAACGGAACGGCCGGAGTAGTCCACGCGCTTGCCCAGCAGGTTCTGGCGGAAGCGGCCCTGCTTGCCCTTGAGCAGATCGCTCAGGGACTTGAGGGCGCGGTTGTTGGCGCCGGTGACGGCACGGCCGCGGCGGCCATTGTCGATCAGGGCGTCCACCGCCTCCTGCAGCATGCGCTTTTCGTTGCGGACGATGATGTCGGGGGCGTTGAGCTGGATGAGCCGCTTGAGGCGGTTGTTGCGGTTGATGACCCGGCGATAGAGGTCGTTCAAGTCAGACGTGGCGAACCGGCCGCCGTCCAGCTGCACCATGGGGCGCAGCTCGGGCGGGATGACGGGCAGCACGTCGATGACCATCCACTCGGGCTTATTGCCGGAGAGGCGGAACGCGTCCACCACCTCCAGGCGCTTGACGATCCGGGCCTTCTTCTGGCCGGAGGCGTCCTTCAGCTCAGCGTGGAGCTGAGCGCTCAGGGTCTCCAGGTTCACGTCCTGGAGGAGCTTCTTCACAGCCTCGGCGCCCATGCCGGCCTGGAAGTCGTCCTCATACTTCTCCCGGTAGTCCCGGTACTCCTTTTCGGAGAGGATCTGATTGCGGGTCAGCGGGGTCTCACCGGGATCGGTGACGATATAGTTGGCGAAGTACAGCACCTTCTCCAGGATGCGGGGGCTGATGTCCAGCAGCAGACCCATCCGGGAGGGGATACCCTTGAAATACCAGATGTGGGAGACAGGGGTGGCCAGCTCGATGTGGCCCATGCGCTCACGGCGCACCTTGGCACGGGTGACCTCCACGCCGCAGCGGTCGCAGATCTTGCCCTTGTAGCGGATCTTCTTGTACTTGCCGCAGTGGCACTCCCAGTCCTTGGTGGGTCCGAAGATGCGCTCGCAGAACAGGCCGTCCCGCTCGGGCTTGAGGGTGCGGTAGTTGATGGTCTCGGGCTTTTTCACCTCGCCGTAGGACCAGGCGCGGATCTGCTCGGGAGAGGCCATGCCGATTTTAATGGCGTCAAAGGCAATGTTGTTGCCGGTATTGTTATCCATCATATTGCGATTTCCTCCTTCAATGATTCAGAATAGATTGTTTGACGAACGGAGCTGATTCTGAATCATTCGTCGTCGAAGTCGGCGTCCAGATCCGCGCCGGCATCCTCGGGGGCGTCTTCAATATCAAAGCCGGACTCCTCGAATTCCGTCTCCTCGGCAAACGCGCGGTGACGGTCGTCGTCGGCGTCCATCCGGGCCAGGTTGAACGTATCCATGGCGTCCTCGTCCTCCTTGAGCTCGATGACGTTGCCGTCGGCGTCCAGCACCTGGATGTCCAGGCACAGGGACTGGAGCTCCTTGACCAGAACCTTGAAGGACTCGGGCACACCGGGCCGGGGCACGTTGTGGCCCTTGACGATGGCCTCGTAGGTACGCACACGGCCGGTCACGTCGTCGGACTTGACGGTCAGGATCTCCTGGAGGATATAAGCCGCGCCGTAAGCCTCCAGGGCCCAAACTTCCATCTCGCCGAAGCGCTGGCCGCCGAACTGGGCCTTGCCGCCCAGAGGCTGCTGGGTGACCAGGGAGTAGGGGCCGGTGGAACGGGCGTGGATCTTATCGTCGACCAGGTGGTGCAGCTTGAGGAAGTAAACGTAGCCAACGGTGACCTTGTTGTCGAAGGGCTCGCCGGTACGGCCATCGTAAAGGACGCTCTTGCCCTCGGGATCCAGGTTGGCCTCCTTCAGAAGCTCCTGGATGTCGCCGTAAGTGGCGCCGTCGAAAATGGGGGTGGCCACCTTGTAGCCCAGCTTCTGGGCGGCGTAGCCCTGTCTCTTATACACATCTCCGAGCCCACGAGACC